>WFMZ01000030.1 GCA_015484555.1 Hydrogenovibrio sp.
CGGTAATGTGTAATAAACGCACTTTACCTTTCATAGGTAAATCATACATTGCTGATGATGCTGCTTCGCCTTTAGCACCAGATGGGCTAGAAGACATTGCATTTGCTGTACCAGGTAACATACCTGCAGCAGCTGCTAAAGACATTACATGTAAAAACTCTCTGCGATTTAATGACATAACGGGATTCCCTTTACCTAATTTAGAGTAATGATTTACTCACCTAAAATAACTTCTGTGAAAAAGTATAAGCACTCGGAGTATAAAGGAGAATAGGGTCAACCCCTTAAATGACCTAGGGTAAACCCTTATAGGATTGAAAGTAAAAGGGGTCTAGCTTCAAAAAACTAGTCGTTTAAGAACCTTCTCCAGCTTCAATAGAAAGTCGAACCAATTCCGCTACTGTTTTTACTTGTAGTTTTTGCATCACATTTGCTCTATGTACTTCCACCGTTTTAATACTAATAAAAAGATTTTCTGCAATCACTTTATTAGCCTGACCCTTTAAAACACCTCGCAACACCTGAGCTTCCCGCTTTGATAAAGTATCAAATAATTCTTTTCGCTTTCTATTTTGTACTTGATTTTTTTGTAAATCATCATATTGATTCACAGCTTGTTGAATTCTTTCTAGCATATATTGATCATTGTATGGCTTTTCAATGAAGTCAAAAGCCCCTTCTTTCATCGCTCTAATCGCCATCGGAACATCGGCATGTCCTGTGACAATAATCACTGGTAAACTCGGATCGAGTTCTTTAATAGAAAGATGTAAATCCATGCCATTGACTCCTGGCATACGCACATCTAATACCACACAGCCAGGTAAATTAGGGGTAAATTGATCTAAAAACTGTTGACCATTTTCATAAAGCTTCGACTCTAAGTTCACTGATTCCAACAACCACTCTAACGACTCTCTAACTTCTTGATCATCATCTATGACATAAACAAATGTATCCATTATTCTATTCCTTTCGTACTTACTGGCAAAGTGAAGGTAAACTGCGCACCAGTTTGTGTATTTTGCACAGTTAAATGACGATTATGAGATTCAATCAAACTTCTACAGATAGCTAGGCCGAGACCCATTCCATCAGACTTTGTCGAGTGAAAGGCATCAAATACAAAGGCTATTTCATTGTCGGCGATGCCCCCACCCGTATCTTCTACCTGAATGTAGACATCTCCCGCTCGCTCCATTAAAGTAATATCAACCACCCCCTGTTTTTCAATAGATTCAATACCATTTCGAACCAGATTTAACATCACCTGTTCTATTTGAACCGTATCAGCCATGACCTGTATGTTAGAAGCAGAGGACTTTAATATCAGCTGAATATCTTTCTGTTGAGCTTCAGAGCGCAATAGATCCAATACCCTTTCAACAGAAGCAACCAAGTTAAAACTAGTTTGACTTAATTGCCCTGTTTGAACAAACTCTCGTAAACGTCGAATAATATCAGTTGCTCGGGTCAAGCTATCTAAAGACCGGTTTAACCCAACCCTAACACTAGTATTCTCTTTGCCTGATAAACGCCTAAGACTACCGCTAATATAGTTAGTAGCTGCTGTTAATGGCTGGTTTATTTCATGGGCTAGGCCAGATGCCAGCTCCCCTACGGTAAAGAGTCGGGTCACTTTACCTAGTTGAGCTCTGTATTTAATACGGTCATCATCCAGAATCTGCCGTTCAATACTAGCACCAACCCATTGTGCCATTAAACGTAATAATTCCTGATCCACTTCGGGTAACTCCGCTAAATCCTCTCCCACTAAGCATAAAAAGCAATGGGGATTAGAGTCCACCCAAATTTGTTGAAACAAGAATGTTTCTTTGCTTAGTTCTGCAAGCTCCGAAAACCGGCCTTGTTTTAAATTTTCATGCTCTGCAATTAAATAAGACAAGACTTTATTTTGTAAGCTTTCTTCCCCTTCAAAGCAGCAAATTTCAAAGAAAGGCTCACCATCTAGTATTCTAAAAAGAAAGGTTGCTTTGACTTTAAAATGCGACTGCACTAGCTGAATCAAGCTTTTTAAACTCTCACTATAGCTGGCTTGGGTATTAGCAGACAGCTCATAAAAACCTTGCAAAGTATTTCTACTTCTTAACAAAATACCTTCTGCCTGCTCTCTTGCGACAATATCTTTTTCTAACAACTGGTTTAGGGTGACTAATTCTCTGGTGCGAACGCTCACTTCTTTTTCTAAATTATCTCTATGCCTAGCCAGCTCGGACTGAGAGTTCGCTAACTTTCTATTAATACGACTAACGGTAATCGTGACCAAAATTAAGACTAATAACAGCATACCTAACAAAGCCAGACTTAAACCATATTCTTTTACAATTTGCTTCAGCGTTATTTCCTGAAATGGCTGATAAGGCGCTACCTGTAAGGCTTTTAATAAACCATGTACCGTGGTTAAATCTGCCGCAGTTGTCCACCCATAATAACGAGTGTAAACAGCGCCTCCCCCTTGCTTTGGCATAGACACCAAAGCTTTCATCATTTTTAAGGACAACGCAATATCACTCCCCTCTAAACGAGCAAGAGACCATTCTGGATATAAAATAGTACTGTGCATTAAAGGATAGTTAGCAATTTTTTCAGAGCCAATCACTTTTATTTGCTGCAGAGCAGAGGGATTATTTTCTATATAGGATTCCAACATACCTGTACGAACAATACCCACATCAGCTTCTTCATTTAAAACAGATTCAACCACCTGTGTTTGACTAGTTCCATTAAACTCAATATTAAAAAAATCTTTTTTCGGATGAATACCTGCTTGCAATAATTTCCTCATCATCATTTGATAACCGCCATATTCATAAGGAGAGGTGGCCATGATACTTTGCCCCTTTAAATCGGATAAATTTCTTAAATCCACACGATCATTGCGCGTAAAGGCCACTGCCCCAAAATGACTAAATGTTTGATTTTTAAAATTATTTTGCACAGTGGCAATAGGGTAAACATCTTCAATCTCTTGTAACACCACAATTTGTCCAGGAGTCGTTACAATATAATCTAGCTGGTGCTTTTCTATTGCATAGGTTAAACACTCTAAACCCAAAGGCTTCATAACAAACTGATATTCTGGAATTTGGCTCGATAAACGCTGTAAACTTTTCTGCCAAAAAGCTTGGGCTTCAGCACTATTTTGAGTATTTAACACTCCAATAGAAATCAACTTAGCGGATGCCTGCGACCCCCAGGTTAAACATAGCAACCATAAGCAAAAGAGCCACGCCTTATTTTGACTACCATACAGAGACATTTCGTTCATTTCCTCCTACTTTTTATCATTTCTACTTAACCTATAATTGTCCTAGTTTACTCGTTTTTTTAAATCTAGGTGATTCAAACTAGCTTCAAACACAAACCAGCTCTATTTAGAGTATAATTTGGTTAACTTATTTAGTTTCATGGCACAACACTTATGTTTAATAAAATTGGTATTTTCGGCAAATATAAAGGCACTCAATCTTGGGCATTAATTGAGCAACTTATTGGCTATTTTCAAGAAAAACAAAAAACCGTTTTATTGGATGACTTAACCTGCCAAGAATTCCCGACCCAACAGTATAATGTTCAGTCACTAAGCAGAACAGACCTACTCAATAAAATTGATATTGCCATCGTCGTTGGTGGAGATGGTACCTTTTTAGACATTGCCAGAAACATTGTTGACAGTCAGGTACCAATTATGG
This sequence comes from Hydrogenovibrio sp., assembly GCA_015484555.1. Taxonomy (GTDB): domain Bacteria; phylum Pseudomonadota; class Gammaproteobacteria; order Thiomicrospirales; family Thiomicrospiraceae; genus Hydrogenovibrio. The sequence continues at coordinate 3,714 of WFMZ01000030.1, forward strand.
GTATCAACTTAGGGCGACTTGGCTTCCTAACCGATATCTCACCCGACATGATGTGTGAAACATTAGATGAAGTACTCGCCGATGACTACAACAGCGAACAGCGCAATCTACTGCAAGTACAAATTAAAAAAGGCACGCAAGTTTTATTTGATGCCGTCGCTTTTAACGATGTCGTTTTACACAAAAGTGACTCCCCACGCATGGTTGAATTTGAAACCTTTATCGACGGTCGTTTCTTTAATAGCCAGCGAGCCGATGGCATGATTATTTCTACCCCAACAGGGTCAACCGCCTACTCACTTTCTGCAGGAGGCCCTATTTTAGACCCAAGCTTAGATGTCATGTCTTTGGTTTCTATCAACCCACATACCATGAGCAACCGCCCTGTGGTCATTGGTGGCAGTAGCATTATTTGTATACGCCCGCACGATAACTGCAGTGGTACTGCTACTATTATTTGTGATGGGCAAATTAGCTTTCCTTTTAGTGCCGAACATGAAGTATTTGTTAGCCATCACCCACACTTTATTACCATGATTCACCCTAAAAACCATGACCACTTTGAACTACTTCGTGCCAAATTAAACTGGGGACAAAAGCTTTAAAAGCTTATCTAATTCTATGCTTCAAGAACTTTCAATTCAAAATCTAGCCTTAATCGAAAAGCTTTCGTTACCACTTGAACAAGGCTTTACCAGCTTAACGGGAGAGACTGGCGCAGGAAAATCTATCTTACTAGATGGACTTGGCCTTGCATTAGGGGAAAGAGCAGATGCAAGTTTGGTCAGACACGGAGCTAAAAGAGCCGATGTTACAGCCGACTTTGACATCACCCAAAATACGCCAGCACAACAATGGTTAGCAGAGCATGAGTTAGATGATGATAATCAATGCCTATTACGCCGAACGCTTACCGCAGAGGGGCGTTCAAAAGGTTACATTAATGGGCTACCTATTTCAGTCAGCCAGCTAAAATCTTTAAGCGGGTTACTGATTAACATTCATGGCCAACACGAACACCAAACGCTATTAAATTCAAGCAAACAACTAGGGTTGTTAGATGCTTATGCCCAACACGATTCACTGGTGGAAGCCACTGCCAAAAATCACCAGGGGTGGTCTGCGTTAAATCAAACCTACCAAGCTTTACTAGCCAGTCAATCAGACCGACAAAGTAAAATTGAACTATTAAGTTTTCAACAACAAGAATTTACTAAGATTATGCCACAAGAAGGAGAGTTTGAAGCCCTTTCTGAAGAGCAAAATACCTTGTCGCATGCCCATGAAATTAAACAGGCTATTTCCCAGGTTCATCAACTATTGGATGATGAAGGTGGCGTGGCAGATAAGCTAAACACAGCGATTAGCCAGCTAGAAGCGGTATCAGAATTTAACACCGAACTAGCCCCCTCTTTGGCACAGCTAAACTCAGTACTGATTGATAGCCAAGAAATTGCTAACGACATTCAACAACAAGACCACCAAATTGAACTCGACCCAGCAAGGCTTCAAGCAACAGATGAACGACTATCCGAACTCTTTGGCCTAGCCAAAAAGTATCAAATAGAACCCAGTGAACTCATTCAACGATTTACCGCTATTAATGAAGAATTAAACGCCATCAATGGGTCATCAGAATCACTGGCACAATTAAAGTCTGACATTGACCAAGCTTGGCAAGGCTTTCAAGCCTCCGCCCAAAAACTACAACGCTCTCGCCAACAGTTTGCGAAACAGCTTAGCGAAACCATTACAGACAGTATGAAAACGTTGGGTATGGAAAATGGTCAATTTCTCATTGAATTAACCGAACTAGAACAAGCCAATAAAACCGGTATTGATAAAACACAGTTCTTAGTGTCAGCCAACAAAGGGCAACCTGCTCAGCCCTTAAATAAAGTGGCTTCTGGCGGTGAGCTGTCTCGCATTAGCTTAGCTATTCAGGTGGCTAGCGCACAAGTTGCCAGCACACCGACTTTAATTTTTGATGAAGTGGATGTTGGTATTGGTGGCGGTATTGCAGAGGTGGTTGGCCAGAAGATGCAACTACTTGGAAAACATTGTCAGGTCTTGTCTATTACGCATCTAGGGCAAGTCGCCGCCTATGGTAATCAACAACTAAATATTGCTAAGTCTTCTGACCAAAATAGTACGACGACACAAGTCAATGAACTTAACGCTAAAGAGCGAATTGAAGAAGTGGCTAGAATGGTTGGCGGAATGACGATTACAGAACAAACCTTAAAACATGCCGAAGAAATACTAGAAACGGCTCAGGCTTTTGCACAGTAAACACTTAGTGATTAAGAGTTTTTAGCTGTTAACGATTAATAACTAAGATAGCTCTTCTGTTGTCCCCTCTTCCTGCTCAGCTTGCAGCTTAGCTTGGTCCGCTTTTGAAATGTAAGCAGGTTTATTTTTAGGGAATTTACGAGCATGTGCACGCTTATCTTTAGCATAAATCTTTTTAAGAACTTTCTTTTTGTTGTTCATACAATGACCTTTAAGTTTTATCGCTTAACCGAGGTTAAGCGTCTTCATAAATAGAATTCTAACACGCCTAAACCTTGCTTGATATAAATGTCCATTTCAACAGTAGTCGCCAAATGCATTCAACTGACTTTTTTGGGGCAAAAAAATAGGAGCTAATTACCCCTGTTTTTTAATGAATAGTCCTGTTTTCAAACTATTAACAGGGCACAAAAGCCAAGGCAATCACATCATTTTGGTAGTTGTCTGATACTTTATATTCACGGTACCCTTTGGTTACTTGATAGCCTGCTAAAAAATCAACGCCATCAAACAATACATTCTCAGAGCCGGACGAACCGTTTTCTTTCCCTAGAATATCTGCATTTACAGGCAGTGTATCGCCTACGGTTAGGTTTAAATGATTATCTGTAATCGAAATAATCATGCCACGTCTATCAACAAAGGTAGAAAAACTATTTTCATAACGCTCCCCATTAATTTGCTTAGGTAAACAATCATCTAAAATAGCTTTAAACTCTGGCGTTGAATCAAAGACCACTCCGACACCACCCACCGCACTATCTGACTCAATACCTTGAACAGATGCATGATAGATATAGGTTTCAGCATTGTCATACAAAGGTGTTTTGGTAAATTCTGAAACGGCGTAATGTTGAGAATTTCGGTTTGCCAGAGTTTCTCGAACTTCTGGCAAGTCTATTAGACGTTTGCCCAATAAGTTAGGGCTATCTGCCGACATAGCAACAATCTCACCCGCTTGGTCGTACACAAATATATTGGTATAAACGGTATAAAGCTCATTAATAGATTTTAGTAGTTCGGTTATTTCTTGCTTCTCTTGGTCTGTTGGAAGAGGATTCGATAAAACGGTTCTAATACGCCTGTTTAACGCCCACCAACGACTATCATTAGCCCTTTCATACAGATTTCGATCCATAATATCAGCAGATAAACGACTACTAATTTCAACTTCTGTTGAAATTGTTTGGTAACTAATTTGTTGAATGTGCTCGATAGAGCTTAAGAAGATACGGGCAATATCAGCCCCAATTTCTTGAAACGAATCTAGAACAGGCAAAAAAGCTTTTACCTTATTTTTAAGTGAGATTATTTTACCGTTCAAAATAACAATTAACAGTGCGGTATTAATCTCAAGGTTCAATTCATTTAGGTCGTGCGGGAAAAGTGCTGACTGATCATTTAAAACTATCTCAGATTCAAGTGTGTCATTTTGCAAAGCCCTTTTAGCGGGCATCATTAACTTACTTTCCCAAGATAATCCTTTGTAACCCTGATAGCCTTTAGCAACCGAAGTAAAAACAAAGGTTGGCTCTCGATCTAACTGTAAAAACTTCATTTTATCGCAGTCTATTTTAGCCTGAGAGGCTAGGGATATTTTTTCAGGTTTGCTACTAAAGATACCATGCCCATCTAGCCCTTCAAGAATAAAGGTAATCGGACAATCGTCATTAATCAGTGTGTTAGAGATACGTTCAAATTCATCTTCAAACTTAAAGCATAAACAAAGAAGGCCTACGGTTTGTCCATTTGAGACAATTTTTTGATAAAAAGTTAAAGGCTTATCATGAAAAGTTAAGTCGGAAACAGGTTGATCACTTTCAACATAGTCATTAGAATCTAAAGCTTGTTTAATTTCTTCTGTCATGACAACGGATGCAGCATCACAATCTTCTTTTAACCTAACAGCAACATCTAAAGAAGGGGTTAACAACACCACATCGTCATAAACAGAATACTTTTGGACATATTCCACTAGATTTTGACGCATAGCCGCTTGCGGGTTTTCAGAAAAATCTGCTTCAACCATAAAGCTAATCACTTCATCGTCCATTGCCAAAAAGCCAACGTCAGCGGTTCTTTCAAAAAGGTTACGGTTTAAAATTTCAATTAAGGCTTGTGACTTTAGCGCCATTTCAACAGACAGCTTATCAACATAACGTTTAACAAGGCTATCAATCAAGGTATCTTTTAGTTTTGAAAACTGTTCTTGTGTTTCAGCAATAGAATCCAACAACTGGGGTTCCATATCCTGATTGTTGACTTTCCCAACCATCGCGACAACCGTCCACCAAAGGCTTTGTTTTTCTAAGTCTTCGTCATATTCCTTTATTTTAGGAATTAACGCGGCTATGTTTTTAAGTTGCTCTTTCATTTTAAGTTTTCTGCCCAAAATTGAATATCTAGTTTAAAAGGAAATTTAAGCAAAGCTTAAGCCAAGGACTGAACAAAAGAAAGTATAAATATTAAATTATTTCACGACTTTGAAGAAAGGCAAGTAAATCAACTTCACTCAATGGCCTTGCAATAAAGTAACCTTGCACTAAATCGCAGTTATATTCTTTAACAAGATCATACTGTTCTTGAACCTCGACCCCCTCTGCCACCACTTCTAAGTTAAGACCATGTCCCATATCAATAATAGAACGCGTTAAACTGGCATCCGTTGCATCGATTAACATATCAGAAATAAAGGAACGGTCTATCTTAAGCTCTGTTGCTGGTAAGCTGTGTAAATAGGTTAAAGATGAATAGCCCGTTCCAAAGTCATCCATCGAAATACCCACGCCTAAATTTCTAATTTTATCCAGTTGGTTTTTAGCTACATCAAATCCTGTTAAAACGGCTGTTTCGGTTAGCTCAACATTCAATTGACCCGCTTCAAATCCAGTTAGCTCTAACAAGGCTTTAATTTGTTGTGGAAATTCTTTTTCTAACAATATTTTAGCTGAAATATTAACTGACAAATGTAACTCTCGGCCAATTTTTTTTGACACTCGGCTCACCATACTAACCGCTCTTTTCATCACAAAGTGGTCAATATTACTAACCTTTCCAGCCGCTTCTGCGATAGGAATAAATTCATCTGGCCCCACAAACCCTAATGTAGCAGAGTTCCAACGCACCAATGCCTCAACACCAACAATTTCACCTGTTTTCACCCATTGTTGTGGTTGTAGCACCACAGATATTTCATTATGCTGTAACGCCCATTCTAACGCATTTTCTATTTCTAAATGACGTGTCATTTTCGCTTTAATATCATCAGAATAAAAGACAAACTGTGATCGTCCATTTTCTTTTGCTCGATACAAAGCAATATCTGAACAGCCTAATAAAGATGCTGCGGTATGACCATTTCGTGGATAACGTGAAACCCCGATACTCGTACAAACGCTTAGCGACTTATTACCCAGTATAATCGGCCGACACACCTCTTTAATAACGGTTTTAATAAAGTTAATTAAGTTTTTTTCTGTACCATAAAACTCTTTCAACATAATGAATTCATCGCCCCCCTGCCTCGCAACGACCTCTCCATTTTTTACAAGTTTTAACAGTCTTTTACCTAATTCTTGCAGCACTTGGTCGCCCACTTCATGACCAAAATTATCATTTATTTTTTTAAAGTAATCCAAGTCTAAAAACAAAATAAAAAATCGTTTCTCACGCAGAGTATCGGCAAGAATAATCTCATTTACATTATTTTTAAAATAAAATCGATTATATAGATTTGTTAAACTATCATGATTAACATGTTTATAAAGGCTTTTTTCATAGCGTAATCGACTTGTACGCATTTGCCTTAACAAATAAATCACCATTAAAGTAACAACAAAAACCAAAATAAATACTAAATAAATGCGTTCTATAAAATTAATCATTAGCCGGGAAAGCGGTTCAAGAACGACAGAGGTCAATCCATAATGCTTCTCTTTAATATAGTGCGCTATTTGCCAAATTCCTTGATACTTAAAGTAAAAAATTCCGGACTCTGCTTTATGACTTTTAAGATTTAAAAGTAATTCTGAAGGAACTTTCGAACCATACATTTCCTTATCTGTCTTTTTAGACGGGAGAATTAGTAGAGGATAACCACTTTCATGAATGACCATTAATGTTTGCCAAGGTTGAAACTTTATTTGGGGTCCAACAATTTTATTATTCTTTAGCTTCATACCTGCTGACATAATTGCCGTTTCAAGCACGCCATCAACCACACTTTCTACCTTCACTCTTAGCGGCAGTACCCAGGTTTTAAAGCCCGTAAAATAATAAGGGCGCCCTAACTCCATATGATTAGAGGCTAAAGCTTTTAAAAAGTCTTTAGCTGTTGTAAGGTTGGTTCTAATATTGGGTAATTTAATATCTGTTTTGACATTCGATATAAGTGCTATTTCCCCATTTTCCTTAATTAAGGCATATCCCAACATAGTGTTATCTGTATCGGAAACTGAGTCCAAAAGCAATCTACCCTGTTCAGGGTGTTTAAGTGCGCCCTTTGCGAGCAAAGCCTCCCCCAATAATTTTAAAGATATATCAGCACTGACAATAGAATGTTCAGTTAATGCTTGAGAGGTTTCATTTAGAAAGGTTAATTGTTTTTTTTCTGCTTCAACGGTTGCCTTGAATGAAAGTAAACTATACAAGATCAAAGCCAAAACGATACTCACCGACATGGAAATATACAGTTGTTTGACGGTTAGTTGGTAACGCCTATCTATCTTCAAACTAGCTCCTGAGACGATAAATTAGTAAATTAGACAAGAATACTATCATTTCTAACAACCTCTCGATTGTTTATTCTATTTAAAAAAATGCTCCCCTTATTAAAAATAGTAATGCGCTTTTAAAGATAACCGCTTATCTGTTTTATCAATTTAATACAAAGTGTTTTCAGTTCCCACATTGGCTAACCAGCGTACTATTAACTCTACCTTCCAATTTTTGCCTAGTCAATGTGGAGCTTCTAACAGCCAAAGCTGATTGACTTATCATCTAATCATTTTGAAAAGTAGAGAATACATACCCGATTATTTTCATCCCGTCTATTCCAATAAAAACTCCAAAACTTGGTTTATGTCATATTATTTGAATTCGTCACAAAAATAGACAGTCCATAAAACCCCACCACCGCCATCAAAAAAATAGCCGCCCAACTAACAAACAGGATAGCTAAATGAACAGGACGATTTAACATTTTCAAAATTATCCAGCTAATAACCGACAGAATGGTTACAAAAATTATAACCCTAAAAACCATCATTAACACGACCCCCTTTTAATAAATCGATCTAAAATACTACCGAATATTTTATAATGTAACAAGTATTTATCCCTAACTAGAACATTGATATACAAGTTGTGCTCATGCCAAACAAATAAGGAGAAATTCAAAACCAAATAACGCCTTTTATTATTTATCCATAATTTCAGGTTGTTTTAAGGGTTTCGTCAGTTTTTTACCTTGACTACAAATGGCATTTAAGCTGTAATGGCTCCCAAGGGGAAACTCTAAATTATTTTGTTAGTGCTTAGGAGAGTACAATTATGAAAAAGCTACTTATTGCTTTAACTACAACGGGTGTTGTAATGTTTGGTTCAGCGGTTCAAGCCGCTGGTAACGCAACTGCAGGTCAAGCGACTTATTCATCTTCATGTATCGGTTGTCACGGTGCCGCTGCTGAAGGTGGAGTAGGACCTAAATTAGCAGGCTTATCTGATAAAGATATTATTGCTAAACTTCACGATTATAAGAGTGGAAAGCAAATGGGTCCTATGACTTCTTTGATGGCTCCTATGGCTCAAGGTCTATCTAATTCTGATATTGATAATATTGCAGCCTACGTTTCTACCCTATAATTTAAAAATTAGACGGGTTATTATAAGAAACCGCTTTTAAGCGGTTTTTTTATCTAAAATAAAGACTCTCTCAAAGACAACAGTAGGAGTGCTCTATGAACCTTAGCTTCTTACAACAAGTTTATGCTGCTATATTGGTAATATTACAATTTTCAAGTATTGGTTATCTTCTATATAAAGAACCTATTTTTACTTCTGGTAGTTTTTTAGCTCTACAAGTGATTGCGCTAGTCTTAGCTTCGGCAGGAGTTTTTAGCCTTGAACCTGGCAAGTTTAACATTCGCCCCATTCCTAAAGAAGGGACAAAACTCCATACTCATGGCGCTTATCGTTTTATTCGCCATCCAATGTATGCTGCTATACTGCTATTTTTTGCACCTATTACCGTGTTAACGCTTCACCCACTAGTTTGGGGAGCCTATGCTATTTTAGCAGCGACTCTTTTAGCTAAATTACACTTTGAAGAAACACTACTAACTGACAAATTCCCTGAATATACCAGCTATCAAAAAAACAGTAAAAAACTCATCCCCTTTATCTACTAAAACACTTTGAAAAGTGCGAAAATACCCTGCCTAATTGACAAATAACTTAAAGAGAATAGCATGAGCAAAGCAACCCTACTCAGTGGCATACAGCCTTCTGGCGATTTAATGATTGGTAACTACATTGGTTCTATCAAAAACTGGGTAAACATGCAGAATGACTACAACTGTCTATTCTCTTTAGTAAATATGCACGCCATTACCGTGGAGCAAAAACCTGAAGACCTACTTAAACGCAGTTTAGACTTTGTTGCACTTTACCTGGCTAGCGGAGTTGACCCTGATAAAAGTACCGTTTTTATTCAATCTCATGTACCAGAACATTCAGAACTGGCTTGGATTTTAAACTGTTCAACCTATATGGGTGAATTGAACCGCATGACTCAGTTTAAAGATAAGTCCGCCAAGCATTCACAAAACATTAACGTCGGACTTTTTGACTATCCTGTTTTAATGGCAGCTGATATTTTACTATACCAAACAGAAATGGTGCCCGTTGGCGCGGACCAAAAGCAGCATTTAGAACTTACACGAGATATTGCCACCCGCTTTAATAACCGTTTCGATAAAGAAATATTTAAAGTTCCTGAACCCTTTATTGCGCCAACTACCGGTGGCGGACGCATTATGAGCTTGCAGGACCCTTTGTCTAAAATGTCAAAATCTGACACCAATACCAATAACTTTATTGGTCTGCTCGATGACCCTAAGAAAATTTTAAAGAAGTTTAAAAAGGCGACGACAGACTCTGGTGCTGACATTATTTATGACTTAGAAAACAAGCCTGGCGTCTCTAACCTGTTGACTATCTATTCAGTCATTAGTGGACAAAGTATCCCTGATGTTGAAAAGCATTTTGAGGGTAAAATGTACGGTCACTTAAAAGTAGAACTAGGGGAACTGGTTGCCGACTACCTAAGCCCTATGCAGAATGAGTTTTACCGTATTCGTGAAGATGAAGCTGAATTGAAAGCTATTTTGGCACAAGGTGCTAAACAAGCCCGTGGCCAAGCGCAAGAAACCTTACAAAAGGTACATGAAGCTATTGGTTTTGTTTTACCTTAAACCTTATTGTTAGCACTTAGCACCAACAATAATCATCCCATAAAAAGCCCCGGTTGAATTACTTCAACCGGGGCTTTTTATTGTATTGAATTCAGGTTTTGCTCAATTAAGTTTACCTGAACTTAATTGAACTTATTTTCCGATAGAAACATGATAGTGTGGATCTTCAGATACATTCACTTCCACCAAGTCTTTAGCGTCTTTTAACAAAGCCTGACACTCTGTGCTTAAATGCTTCAGTACAATCTTTTTATTTTCTGATTTATATTTTTTCGTTAAGTTATCAATAGCCTCAACACCGGTATGGTCGTAAACACGGGAGTGTTGGAAATCGATAATGACACAACTAGGATCAGATACCACATCAAAATTTTCCATAAAGTTTTGAGCAGAAGCAAAGAACAAAGGACCATTTACCTTATAGGTTTTGACCACTTTCCCTTCAACTTCTTCAATAGACGTTTCTAATATAATTTTCTGTGCATGCTGCCAAGCAAAGACTAAGGCAGCCACAATAATACCCGCAATCACGGCTATGGCTAAATCAAAGATAACCGTTAAAGCAGTTACCAATAACATCACAAAAGCATCTGCCTTGCTCATGCCACGCATGATATTCCAGCTAGACCAATTAAAGGTAGCAATGACCACAAAGAACATCAGCCCCACTAAAGCTCCGATAGGTACCATTTCAATCCACGATGAAGCTATTAATACAATTATCAGTAAACCTGTTGCTGCGGTAATACCCGACAAGCGCCCAGAACCACCCGAGTTAACGTTAATCATAGACTGACCAATTAAAGCACAACCACCCATCGTACCAAAAGCACCAGCGGTACAGTTTGCCGCGCCTAGTGCGATACATTCTTTATTGCCTTCACCACGTGTTTGGGTAATATCATCAATTAGGGTCATGGTTAACAAAGATTCTACCGAACCAATAATGGTTAAAATAATGGCGTAAGGCAAGATAACCCATAAGGTTTCCCAACTAAAGAAGTTAGCAGGTAAGCTAGTTAACCAGCTTAAGCCTTGGAACCCACCTTCAATACCATCACCATAAACTAATGATTCTAATGTGCCTGAAACAGATGCTTTATCGCCCACAGTAACCGCATTGACATCAAAGAAAATAACCGCTAAGGTGACCAATACAATCGCTGCTAAAGCTGAAGGAACTGCCTTAGTGATATAAGGCAATAAGTAAATAATCGCCATGGTCGCGACAATAATCATCACCATCATGGTTAAGGCATCGCCCGTTAACCAAGCACCACTCACATCTTTAAACTGGGTGAACTGGGCGACCAAAATAATTAAAGCCAACCCATTCACAAACCCAAGCATAACCGAGCTAGGTACCATGCGGATGAAGCGCCCCCATTTCAACAGGCCAATACCAATTTGCATCAAGCCCATTAAGATAACCGCTGCAAAAAGAAAGACAGCGCCTTGTTCCATCACAAGGTGCATCATTACCACGGCCAAAGAACCGGCTGCGGCAGAGATCATCCCTGGACGCCCCCCAAAAATAGAGGTAATAAAACCCACTATAATAGCGGCATACAAGCCGACCAAAGGGTGAACACCTGCTACAAAAGCAAAAGCGACCGCTTCTGGTACCAATGCAAGTGAAACTGTGATACCTGACAAGGTATCCCCTTTGTATTTACCCCAATCAAATCTTGACTGTGCCGTATTGCTCATTCAACTTACCCTTATTAAAGTCTTTATAATTGGCGCAAATTCTAACAGAAACAGCGTAAAATAATTGAATATTCAAAACCTTAGTCAAGCTAGGTATTTTAATTTTAAAAATGGAAGCAGAAATGAGCAACATTCAATGGATAGGACTAGGCGCGGTTATTTTTTTACTGGGAACCCACTTTGGAGTACACCTTTATTTCAAACGTTTGAAACGATTACAAAACGAACGTAAAGCAAAAAGATTAGCTGAAGAAGCAAAACCGGTTAAAGAATAAGCCTACTTGAAAGTCAAAAATCGCCAGGGGTGGGTCTACACAACAGACCAATCTTGGATTTATGCCCTTCAAGGTAGGTTTTTAAGGTTGAAAAGCTTTAAGTGCCAAGCAACCCATAACCTACTGCTCTCTAAGCGATATAAGAACAACAATAGTCAGCAAGGGTATGTACTTTAATACCAAACTTTGAATTGGCTGGTACATCAAAACTACTACCTTCTGGAATAGCTTGCCATTCAGTGCTGCCAGGCAATAAAACTTCTACCTTACCGGCCATCATTTCCATGACTTCGGCTAATGCTGTTCCAAACTCATATTCACCTGGCATCATAATACCTAAAGTTTTCTTGGTGCCATCTGCAAATAACACGGTACGACTAGTAACCTTACCATCGAAATAGATGGAAGCAGCTTTTACAACAGTTACATTTTCAAAATTTGACATATTTTTCCTTTATTTTTTCAGCATTAAATGAAGATTATCAACGCAATTAAGCGCAAAATAAGTTAACGAGTACCTTAGTAAAGCCAACTCTTTTTCATATATTCATTAGATAAATATAGCTCTCGTAAAAAGCCTATTAAAGAGAATATAAAAGAGAACATGCCGGTGATGAACAGCCCGGCAATAATACCGGCACTATGAAACTCAAAAAAGGCACTTAGAAACATCACAATAATGACCAAGGCAACTAAAAACCCCGTTAGGGTACAAAATACAATGGCTAAATTCATATTGTGTGCACGTCTTTCTAAAAAACGGCGTTGCTTACGAACTTCGTCAACTCGAATGGAAACACCGTCTAATTTTTTAGACAACAATAAAGGCTTCAATCGCTCTACCTTGTCCACAATACGAGAAAGCCGGCTCGATAAAACAGCTAATACGCCTGCCATACCTGCCAATAAAAAAACGGGGGCAACAGATAGTTGAATTAAGTGAGAGACCGCATCCACATTTCCACTACTGGTAATCACCTCGACCACTTAAACTTGACCTGAAGTGCGCACATGCCCTTCGCCTATCAATTCTATTTCATAACCATCAGGGTCTTTGGCGAAAGCGATAATAGTAGAACCCGCGTTCATTGGGCCAGCTTCACGAGTAATCTTTCCACCTGCCTCTCGAATTTTACTAGCGGCTTCATACACATCAGGCACTTCGATGGCGATATGCCCATAAGCATTGCCTAGATCGTATTCAGATTGCCCCCAGTTATAAGTCAATTCAAGCACGGTATTGCTTTCTTCATCGGCATAGCCTAAAAAAGCGAGCGTAAACTCCCCTTTCGGATAGTCCTTTTGGCGCAATAAGGTCATGCCTAAAACAGCCGTGTAAAACTGAATAGAAGCTTCTAGGTTACTGACTCGTAACATGGTGTGTAATAAGCGCATTTTCTGCCTTCTTAAATAATAAAGGGGATTAAGTGTTAGCTTGGTTAGCCAAGTCCATAATGGGTGCGACCACATCAGCATTTTGTGCACGGTTTCTCATAAAGTGATCCATTAATACTAAAGCAACCTTCGCTTCAGCAATAGGCGTAGCGCGAATACCTACGCAAGGGTCATGACGACCTTTGGTCACCATGTCAACTGCTTCGCCTTCGGTATTAATACTTTTACCTGGCGTCATAATACTAGAGGTTGGCTTTAAGGCAATATGGACAACAATATCTTGCCCTGTTGAAATACCGCCTAAAATACCGCCTGAATGGTTAGATAAAAACCCTTCTGGCGCCATTTCATCTCTATGTTCTGTACCTAACTGCTCTGCGACCGAAAAACCATCTCCAATTTCAACGCCTTTCACAGCATTAATGCTCATCAAAGCATGAGCTAGCTCGGCATCTAAACGGTCAAAAACAGGTTCGCCTAATCCAACCGGTACGTTCTTAGCGACCACGGTAATTTTAGCGCCCACAGAATTTTTTTGCTTTAACAGCTTATCCATATACTGACGTATTTCTTCTTTTTTAGCTTCGTCAGGGCAGAAATATTCATTATCGTTATCAAACGGCCAGGTTACATTTTCAACCTTAATCGGCCCAAGTTGTGATAAAAACCCTTTCACTTCTATCCCCAAACGTTCCTTTAAATATTTCTTAGCAATCGCTCCCGCGGCTACACGCATCGCCGTTTCACGTGCTGACGAACGTCCGCCCCCACGATAGTCACGCAAGCCATACTTTTGGGTATAGGTGTAATCTGCATGGGATGGGCGAAAGGTTTCGGCTACTTTAGAATAATCTTGCGAACGTTGGTCTGTGTTGTGAATTAACAACCCAATAGGCGTGCCGGTAGTTTTGCCTTCAAATACGCCTGATAAAATTTGCACGATATCGTCTTCACGGCGAGCAGTAGCATGCTTAGAAGTACCGGGTTTTCTACGGTCTAATTCAATTTGAATGTCTTCTTCACACAACATCATGCCAGGTGGGCAACCATCAATAATTGCGCCCAGTGCCACACCATGGCTTTCACCAAAAGTGGTCACTCGAAAATTTTGCCCTAATGTATTTCCTGACATAGTATTTCCTAAGATTAAAATTTAATATAATAGCGCTATTATACCCGATTGAAACCAACAGGAAACAGCATGATTCAATGGCCCGTTAAAAACCCTTTTATTCACCCTATCAAGGTTCAAACAGAACAGATTGATGGTTTGAACCATGTGAACAACAAGGTTTATTTGGATTGGGTAGAAAAGGTGTCTTGGCTACATAGCTTGGCGGTGGGCATTGACCAACAAGTTTATGAAAAAGCAGGGAAGGTGATGGTTATTCGGCAGCATGAATTAAATTATCACGCCAGTGCAAAGCTACATGATGACTTGCTGTTTGCTACTTGGGTTGATTTGCCAAGTAGTCAGGTTAAGCGAACCCGACACTTTATGATTAAACGGCCGTCTGATGGGAAAAAGATATTTTCAGGGCATACTATTTGGGTATGCATGGAAGTAGCGACACAAAAAGCTTGTAAAATACCCGATAATTTTATTACCCCTTACTTAACAAACACTGAAGAGAAAATTTAACACCACACCTAGTTTTAGCAAAACTTACATTGCCAAGCTAACCCTGTCTTCGGTGCTTTAGTTTAGGCAAGTTTTTTAACTGTCTTGCTATCTTATCTCGCATCCATTTCTTAGCCCTCATAGATTTAAAGAGATCTTTTTAATATAAGCTTCGCCCAATCCAGATTAAAAGTAGTTTTCCCTAGGTTTTTAATGTTTTGAGGCACAGCATAATCTCTAGCATTGCTTCTATTTTTTGGATGAAGTTTTACTACCTAATAAGACAAATTTTAAGTCAATTAGACCTGTTTTGAATAAAAATAATAATAATACATTTTACTTTCGTTAAAAACTAAGAAAGTCCTCTAGGGCTTTTAAAAATATGACTTCAACAATTTAATGCTTAATATAAGTCATAAGTCTCATTTGGGTCATTGTCTGCCCATGATTTTAATATTGTACGTGCGTAAGGCTTTTGAATAGGTCGGTTATTTTCACCCAATAACTTCATCATTTTGGCGATTTGTGAGGCCGAAGCTTCTAAAGGACGTTGAAAGACCATCCAATAGACACCTTGTGAACAAGGTGGCGTGGTTAAAGAACCGCTGTATTTATAGAAACGTTTTTCTAAAGGAAAAAACTTATTAGCATTAATTTTTGTATTTTCATAAATATGTTGTTTACCCACCTCTTTTGGTAATTTTTCTAGTATTTTTTGTAAAGCCATGTTGGGACGTCCTTCTCTAAAGATGACACCAATAACAGCTAAATTTCCTTCTGCATCTTTATGTACCATATGCATTTCCATCGGGTAGTTAAAACCGTTTAACTGATGCTCTGATGGCGTATGAAAGTGAAACTGCAATAATTCATAACGGTGTTCATTAATGGTAATAAAACTACCCAGTGGATAATTAATTTGTACCGTATGACCATTATTAATGATTTTCAAAGGCGTATCTCTATAACGGACATCGAAGCCAGGTAGGCTAGTCGTACCGACCCCCGTTTGTTTTGACAGATTGACCGGTGATTGATT
Source organism: Hydrogenovibrio sp. (assembly GCA_015484555.1). GTDB lineage: Bacteria > Pseudomonadota > Gammaproteobacteria > Thiomicrospirales > Thiomicrospiraceae > Hydrogenovibrio. The sequence continues at coordinate 19,518 of WFMZ01000030.1, forward strand.
TTTACCCGTTTTACAGGTTGAATAATCTGCCGTAAGCTCACCCCAATAAGCAGGACCTTCTGCACCCGCATAGCTCCAATGAGGTTTATGTACCTTGTCATGCCCCACCTGTTTTTTATGTTTCTCAACCTTTTTCTCCGCCTGTAGCGTGGCTTGCTTAGCTTGTACTTCTTTTTTTTCTTTTTTCATTTCACCGCCCAAATCTAACAAGGCAGATCCATTAGAAACCGTTTTCTTATGTGGGGGGGCACCATGGGCATCAGATGAAGCATAGACTGAACCATGACCCAGTAAAAATAAACTGGTGAATATGGCCAATAAAAAGTGTGTCAATTTCATGTTATTTTCGTTCCTAAAAATTCGATATACAGTGAGCTAAGCAATTAATAAACCAATGTTAAGCATTCATTCGGCTGTCTAACAATTCCTGAAAAACATCTAATTCTGATTTTTGAATGGCAAATACGCCTTCGCCCCCATTCTCAAAACCGAACCAATACAAAGGTAGTTCAGGGTAAACCTGCTCCATAAAATATTGTGATACACCTACCTCGACAATTAAGGTACCTTGATCGGTTAAATGCTCTGCTGCTTGTGCCAAAATAATGCGCACCAAGTCCAGACCATCATCACCCGCAGCCAAGCCCATTTCAGGCTCTTGCTGAAACTCTTCTGGCAAGGCATCCATTTCAATCTTATCGACATAAGGTGGGTTAGACACAATCAAGTCGTACTTTTTACCTTTCAACTCGGTAAATAAGTCTGACTCAATCACAGTGGCAACCTCTTCTAAATGATAGTGTTCAATATTTTGCTGAGCAACCATCAAGGCATCTGCCGATAAATCGACTAAATCAACCTGTGCATTTGGGCAAGCCTGTAAACTGGCAATACCAATACAACCTGAACCCGTACACATATCTAAAATATACGACACGGCTTCTGGCTTAACCCAAGGCTCGTAGTTGTGGGCAATTAATTCTGCAATAGGAGAACGAGGCACTAAGGTGTTTTCATTTACCTTAAACTTCAACCCTGCAAACCAAGCCTCACCCGTTAAATAAGCGGTGGGTTTACGGCTTTCAATTCGTTGCTTAAACAGTTCCGTAATACAGTCTTTTTCAAAATGGGTTAACCTAGAGGAAAATAGATATTCAGGCGACTCACAAGAAAGGTTTAAGGCAAAAAATACCAGCGTTTTAGCCTCATCAAAGGCATTATCTGTACCATGCCCAAAAAATAAATTACCTTGCTGGAACAAAGTGCCGCCCCAACGAATGAAATCGGTAACACTTTCCAAACCTTCGTATTGATAGTTAATGTTTGACATGTTTTATTTCTCTCTCAGCAAATTTTAGCTAGGTTTTTTGGCATGTTTAGGGCGAAAAGCTTTCACAAACTGTTCATCTGTTTCTAGGTAGTCGCCTTCAATTAAATCAATACAATAAGGAACGGCAGGGAAAACAGCTTCTAAACACTCCCCAATAGCCGAAGGCTTACCAGGCAAGTTAATAATTAAAGCACTACCACGTGTGCCCGCAATTTGACGAGACAAAATGGCGGTGGGTACATATTGTAAAGAAACCGCACGCATTTGCTCTGCAAAGCCATCTAACACCTTATCGCAAACCGCTAAGGTAGCTTCTGGTGTCACATCTCTTTTTGAAGGGCCCGTTCCGCCCGTGGTAACCACCAGGCAGCAACCTTCGTTATCAATCAAATCAATCAGCGTTTTTTCAATGGTGGCTTGGTCATCTTCAATTACATGAGCAACGGGTGTCCAGTCACTGACCAATGCCTTGGCTATCCAAGCTTGCATAGCAGGTCCACCTAAATCTTCATATTCACCACGGCTGGCTCGGTCTGAAACGGTTATAAATCCAATTTTTGCGTTGCTCATATCACTTCCTTTTATCATTGCGGTAATTTTAGCTGAATTTAAAATGAAATGGGCAGAATGCATGGCTTTTGCCAAGAGCAGGTATTCCTATCGACGTGAAAAGCTTTTCAAACCTAAAAATCGCCAGGGGTGGGTATAAGATTTGACTCAATGTTTTCTGAACGCTAAAGTACACTATTCCTCTAAATAGATTAACAAGGTTAAATATGCCTAACATTCATCAAAATATAGAGCAGAAACTACTAAAAATAGTATTATTTGCCACTCTTCTGATTTCACTTATTACAGGAACAGCTATTTTCTTTTATGAGCGGGAAGCATTAGAAGACAAAGCCATTCAAATTACAGATACCTTGATTCATAAAACCTTTGAAAATGGTCATGTACAAGGGTTAATTCAGAATAAACAACAACTGAAAGCATTTTTAAATAAAACGGTAAAAGGTCAATTTAAGTATATAGAAATTTATGATAAAAAAGGGCGAAGTCTTGCCGAGTCCATTAGCACAGATGACTCTGTTCCGACTATCCTTCAAAACTATCAAGAAGATAAAAACAATCATGATATAAATCGGGCTACTCGCTACCGGACTTACTATATTGGCGATGATATGTATGTTCAAATTTTCGTCAATATATCATACGGTCATGCAGAAGTTATTTATGAGATTCCAGAATATATTTACCAGCTAATGCAACAGAGTATTATGCACTCTATTATTATTGCTATTCTAGCGGTTCTCTTTACGGCCATGATTCTTTACCCTTTGGTCAAGCAGCTTGTAAACAGCATTCAACAAAATGAACAAGAAATTTTACAATCTAACGTGGACATGCTGTCCTTAATTGGAGCCGCCATTGCCAAAAGAGATTCTGATACAGACGAACATAACTTCAGAGTAACCCTCTATGCCTTAAAATTAGCGGAAGCACTTAAACTGCCCAAAACAGATTGCCAAGAACTTATCAAAGGAGCTTTTGTACATGACATCGGCAAAATAGCCATTCCTGATGCCATTTTATTGAAGCCTGGTAAACTCGATGAAGCTGAATTTGAAATAATGAAAAGCCATGTTTCGGAAGGGGCTGACATTGTACGAGAGGTTAAGTGGTTAGAAAGTGCACAAAATGTAGTGCACTACCACCATGAAAAATATGATGGCACAGGCTACCTAACAGGGTTAAAGGGAGAGGAAATCCCTCTATCAGCTAGGATTTTTACCATTGTAGATGTTTTTGATGCATTAAACTCCAACCGCCCATACAAAAAAGCATTTACACTGGAAGAAACTATTCATATTTTAGAGGAAGGAATCGGCTCGCACTTTGATCCTAAGCTGATTCAGATTTTCTTGCCTATGACGCCTGATTTGTTAACTCGCTATGGCTCTATTGAACGTCCAGCCCTACGCTTAGAGCTCATAAAAGAAGTTCAACACTACTTTAAAGCTTAGTTAACTTTAAACACTCATACTAAAGCCATTAGCATTTACTTATACCCTTGATAAAATTAATGCTAAACGCCTGGCATTATTTAATGGATAATGTGCGCATTAATAAAAAGTTCATTTGTAGAACAGGGTGATGACATGTATTTTTTCCATAGAGCTTTCCGTCCATTTTTCTTAGGGGCCACCCTATTATCAGTTATTTTGATGTTTGTTTGGTGGATAAGCTTTAATACCATGATGATGCCTGGCAGCCCTGTTTTGTTTAAGTTTTCAGGTGTTTCACCTGTTAATTGGCATGCTCATGAAATGATATTTGGCTATGCACTAGCTACCGTCTCAGGATTTTTACTCACCGCCGTTTTAAACTGGACGCATCAAAATACCGCTTCAGGCAAGCCATTAGCTTTAGTTTTTATTTTATGGCTAGCCGCTCGCATAGGCTTTATTGTTGATCTACCTTTAGAGTGGGTTGCTATACTAGATTTGGGCTTTACCTTGGGCTTATTTTTACTTTTTTTTATACCTATTTATATTGCTAAGGAATGGAAGCAACTAGGCTTAGCCTCTAAATTCTTACTACTGGTTATCACTAACACCTTGTTTTATGCGAATAGTTTAGACTTACTACCTGCTAGCTGGGGCGATATTGGCAAGCAAACCTTAATTGCCAGCTTATTCTTAGTGCTGGCCATTAACATCACCATGTTAAGGAGACTTACGCCATTCTTTACCGAAAAAGCTTTAGGCCTGCCCGCCTTTAAAGCTAGCAAGCTATTAGATGGCTTATCTTTATTTGGTTTTTTCTTTTTACTCGTTGCCATTGTATTTTTGCCTAACAGCTTACCCGTCGCCATTTTGGCATTTTCGCTTGGGCTAGTGCATGTTATTCGCTTAAAAAGCTGGTATCACGCTAAAATTTGGTCGGTTATTTTACTGTGGCCATTGCATGTTTCCTATGCCTTCTTCGCTCTCGGCATGTTTTTATACGGCTTTGTTAATTTACACTGGTTAGATGAAAGCATTGCGTTACACAGCTTAGCGGCCGGAGGGGTTGGCTTATTGTGCTCTTCCATCTTGGCTCGTATTTCTTTAGGGCACTCTAATCGTAACGTCTTCAATCCACCTAAAGGAGTGGTTTTGGTGTTTATTTTGCTCACTATCACCGCCCTTATTCGAATCATTATGCCCGTCATTTCACCCGAGCACTATACACTTTGGATCAACCTAAGTCAGGGAGGGTGGTTAATCAGCTTTACCTTACTCAGCATCCTGTATTTTAAGATACTGGCTTGGCCGCCTGAGCCTAAACATAATGGTAACTTCTTTTAGTTTAGGCTTGCCCTTGAAGAAATAAAATTTGCCCTCATATAGCTCTTTCAAAATAATAAAAAATGAGCACTATGAGCGACCAAAACACACAACTTGACCCTGAAGATATTGAGCTAATTGAAGTTAAAGAAACACAACCTTCAACTGACTCGCCTAAAGAAGATCAAGTTGACTCACTGGAAATATTAGAAACCCTAAATACTGAAACCACAACGCCTACTGAAGCGGATGCTATTTCCCAAGCAAATGCAGAGGATAGTGGCCCGCTAGACAATACGTTTGATGGAGGTCCTATTGAAATTATTGTCGATGGCGAATTGACTATTGATAAAGAAGCGCTGGCGGCTAAAATTGAACAAAGTATTGGCGACTTAATTAAAGTTAAAAAAACCAACCCTACCCAACTCTTCTTACTACCTGTGAAAGATCGCCCTTTCTTCCCTGGCCAAACCTTACCTGTGATGCTCAATAAAGAAATGTGGGAAAAAACCATTCGCAAGGCCATAGACACTAAACAAAAGTTTATTGGTATTATTTTTGTCAATACCGAGGATCACCATTTAGCCACTACCGATGACTTTGCTAAAACAGGAACACTGGTTCGTATCCATGATCCAAAATTCAAAGAAGACCACATTCAAATCATTGCAGAAGGGATTGCACGCTTCCAAATTAGCGACTGGATTTCAGATGAAGAACCTTATCAAGCCAAAGTAACCTACCCTAAAAATATTGAAACGGGTTCGGAAACAGAAAATAAAGCTTATGCCTTGGCGATTATGAATGCCTTTAAAGAGCTATTGCCTTTAAACCCGCTTTACAGCGAAGAGCTAAAGTTTTTCTTAAACCGTTACAGCGCAACCGATGCGGAGCACCTGGCTGATTTTGCTGCCAGCTTAACCACCGCTGACAACCATAAGTTACAAGATGTTTTAGATACGTTAAACCTAATTGAACGTTTGGAAAAAGTGCAAAAACTCTTCCAAGAAGAACTAGAAGTCACCAAAATTCAATTCAATATTCGTGAACGTGTCGACATTAAAATAAGTGATCAGCAACATGAATACTTTTTGCGCCAACAGTTGAAAGAAATTCAAAAAGAATTAGGCATCACAAAGGATGACCGAACCGCTGATGCAGATAAATTTCAAGAACGTTTACAGAAACTAACCCTTAGCGATGAAGCACAAAAGAAAGCCGATGAAGAGCTCGATAAAATTTCAGTGCTTGACCCACAATCGCCAGAATATGGTGTGGCTAGAAACTGGCTAGACTGGTTAAGCCAATTACCTTGGCAACAGTTTTCAAAAGATAAGCTCAACCTAAAACGTGCTAAAAAAATACTAGACAAAGGCCATGATGGGCTAGACGACGTAAAAAATCGTATTTTAGAATTCTTAGCCGTCGGTGCTTTAAAAGGTGAAATTTCAGGGTCTATTATTTGCCTAGTGGGACCACCAGGGGTGGGTAAAACTTCTATCGGTAAATCTATTGCCGACACCATGGGGCGTAAGTTTTACCGTTTTTCAGTAGGTGGCATGCGAGATGAAGCCGAAATTAAAGGGCACAGACGCACCTATATTGGCGCCATGCCAGGTAAATTCATTCAAGCATTGAAGGGCTGTCAAACGGCCAACCCCGTTATTATGCTAGATGAAATTGATAAAATTGGCTCTTCTTACCAAGGAGACCCTGCATCAGCCTTGCTTGAAGTGCTGGACCCTGAACAAAATAATGAGTTCATAGACCATTACATGGACGTTGGCTTTGACCTTTCTAAAGTGGTTTTTATTTGTACGGCGAATACCTTAGATAGTATTCCTGCACCTTTATTAGACAGGATGGAAGTCATTCGTTTGTCGGGTTACATTACGGAAGAAAAGGTGCAAATTGCCAAGCATCACTTACTGCCAAACTTATTAGATGATGTGGGGCTGACCAAGCAACAAATTAAATTTACACCCGCAACCATCAAGCACTTAATTGACGGCTATGCTCGTGAAGCGGGTGTGCGTAATTTAAAGAAACAGCTGGCTAAGATCATTCGTAAATTAGCCGTTAAATTTGTGACCAAAAATTTAAAAGAAAAAACGGTTCATGTTAATGACTTAGAAAATTTATTAGGGCAACCACGCTTTACCCCTGAAAAAACCAACCAACAGCTAGGCACCGTTACCGGCTTAGCTTGGACATCAATGGGAGGCGCAACCCTGACCATTGAAGCCAGCAGAGTACATACGCATAGCCGTGGTTTAAAGCTTTCAGGGCAACTGGGCGATGTCATGCAAGAGTCTGCCGGCATTGCCTACAGTTTTCTTACCGCCAACCTAAGCAAGTATAAAGCGGACCCAAACTTTTTCGATAAGGCATTCGTTCACCTACACGTACCTGATGGCGCTACACCAAAAGATGGCCCTAGTGCAGGTGTCACCCTTGCTACCGCCCTACTATCTTTGGCTAGAGGAGAAGCTATTAAGCAACCCCTTGCCATGACGGGAGAGCTTAGCTTAACTGGCCAAGTTTTACCTGTTGGCGGTATTCGTGAGAAGGTCATTGCGGCTAAACGTATTGGTATTAAAATGTTGATTATTCCAGAAGAAAATAAGAAAGATTTTGATGAATTACCTGACTATCTAAAAGAAGGCATGAACATGCACTTTGCTAAACATTTTGATGATGTGGCCAGGTTAACCTTTAATGTGCGGAGCCAATCGCCTGCTCTAAAATTAGCGCAAGACTTACAAAAGCAGGAAAAAGAGAGCAAGTCTTAACTGGCACTCCTTTTTTCATCAACTTTCATTAAGTACAATTACGTCAGAAAATCTTTGTAGTTGCTTTATATCAATCAAAGCACTGAATTTTAGGCTTATCAGTTGGATAGACAGGCTAAATCCCTTAGAATAGCGACATTATTTTTCATGCTCGAAGAGACTCAAAAAGAATGACTTTGTTTAAATACCCCGAAGACAAAATTCCCGTGCTCATTATCTTAGCTTTCAGTGCTTTAGATTTCACTCTGTATTTTTTAACCGATAATGCCTGGTTACTAGCTGGCTACTGGCTATTAATGATAATTCCTAAAGGCGTTATTTCTGCATGGAACCACCACCACCAACATTGCCATGTATTTAAGCAAAAGCCATTAAATAGAATTTTAGAATTTTTCTACGCATTGCATACGGGTGTGACCACCAATTTATGGGTACTACACCATAATTTAGGCCACCACCGACACTTTTTAGATCAAGCGAAAGATGAAAGCCGATGGAAACGTAAGTCTGGCAAAAAAATGGGACGTTTAGAATATACTTTAAGCGTCACGCTGACAGCTTACTATCGTGGCTTTATAGTCGGCAATCAGTTTCCAAAACTACAAAAAGAATTTGTGGTGTATAGTTTAATTACCCTAGGGATTTTAATTGCTTTAACGATCTACAACCCAGTAGGCGCTTTATTTTTATTTATACTACCAATGATAATGAGCCTACTATTTACCTCTTCAGCAACCTATAACCACCATGTGGGTTTAGATACACAAGACCAGTTTGCAGGGTCATACAATGTCACAGCTACTTGGTACAACCTATTAACGGGTAACCTGGGTTACCATACTGCACATCACTTCAAACAAGGCGTGCATTGGGCAAAGTTACCCGAGTTACATGCAAAAATTGCCGATAAAATTCCAGAACATTGTTACACCAATTCGAAGTTTGATGTGCTTTCTAATAAGCTATAAAGTTATTATAAGGTGAAACTGCTATGCTTTAGCTTCACACTAGTTCTCCAAACCCTAAAACCGCCAGGGGTGGTTCTCTCTACCGACCAATTGCCTTCAAAGCACCTAGTAAATATTTAGGGTTATGAGCGGAGTCATACATGGGCTGTACTTCTTTGTCCGACTCAAACAAGCCATAAACAGCCATCTGTGCTGTTCTTACCGAGTATTCTACGGTAAAAACACAATCTTTAGGCGCTTCAGCAAACTGCCCCAAAAATGCAAAGTTTGTCGACCCTTTTGGTAGAACATCTGGTCTATCGCCTAAAGTTCTGGGCATAAATAAACTATCTACAAATGGCATGGCAACCGGAATACAGTTAATCTTACCGGCTTTCGTAATCGGTTCCATAAGGTCTTGAATTTTTAAATGGTAATATAGCTCTTCAAGCATTTCAGCACCTGTACACTCTGCCATCGTCTTATCGACATAATTTCCTTTTCTATCTGGGTACAACCCATAACCCCAGAAAATTTTGATATCTTTAGGTTGGTTTGGAAAATGGGGCTGTCGAGCAATGACGATAGACATCAACCAATTAGAATCGGTCATTGTGACCAAACCGCCCGTACCATCAACGTTTCCTGAAAAGTTTTCCATATAATCATGAAAGGTAGAATCATGAAGCGTTGCGGTAAAGGAATACCACTTTTGCAAATCAATATTGTCACAAAATGGGCTAGGGTTACCAAAAGCTTTATCTTTCTTAGCCAGTTTTTTCCACAGTTTCCAAGAGCCTGACTCGGTAATACCTTTTAGTTTAGCAGGCGTATTCCAATTACCGTTATCGGTACTATCAGTAATAGAGCCATTGGTTATAAAGACATAGCCATGTTCACCCAATATAATTTCTTCACCATTTTTTAGGTGTAGCACCGAAGCCTGCTTTTGATCTGCCGACAGGTTAAAGTCAATATCAATGACCTCTTTACCCATTTCAAACTGAACACCACGTTTTTCTAGGTAGGCTTTAATAGGTAAAACAACCGAATCATATTGGTTATATTTAGTTCGCATCACGCCCCCTAAACGATAAAGGCCATCGACTAGGTGAATGAAACGTTTCATATAGCGACGCATTTCTGCCAAGCTGCTCCACTTTTGAAAAGCAAACATAGAGGTCCAAATATACCAAAAGTTGGTTTCAAAGAAGTCATGGTCAAACCAGTCTTCAATACGTTTGTTTCCTAAAGATTTCTCTGAAACAAACGTTAACTTTAAAAAGTCAGTTTGTTGCTTTAAAGATAAGCCATAGCTTGAAACATCTAGTTTTTTTCCGTCTTTTAACAGCCTAGCTTGTCCATTGGAGACAAACCGTTCATTAAATTCGAATGATTCATCTCTAACCGAAATGGCTTCATCTTCTAAAGAAGGAATATAAGACAGCAAATCCCAATAACATTCGTAGTGCATTTCATGCATTCTGCCACCACGCACCACATAGCCTTGCTCTTTGGTGCCTGCGCCATCTGTAGCACCGCCAGGGATACTATCTTTTTCTAAAATGTGAATGTTTTTGCCAGGGATGCCCGCATCTTTTTCCAAGTACACAGCACTGGCTAGGCCTGCAATACCACTGCCTATAATGTAAATATGAGTTTCTTGTAAGTGTTTAGATTGAGAAGTCATCGGGTGTTTCCTTTATTATCTATGGTCTATTCATAACCGTTTATATATTTACTATACTGAATTTTGTAATAAAGTTCCTGTCTTTAACTTTAACCAGATACCACCCCTGGCTTTATGCCCTTTAGGGTAGATTTTTGGCTTTCGCACAGCTTAAGCTATCACAGCCAGCAGATAATCTAACGCTTTTACTCTTGATCTATCAAATCAGTTTTATCTTCAACGGTCTTGCCTTGTATCACATCTAGTTTTAAACCTTTATCAATAATTTCAGGTTTTTGTAAGCTACCTTTTACTTCATATCGATAAGTGACCAGGTCTTCATTAATACTAGGAATGGCCTTTAAAAAGACATAGGCTGCTAACCCTGCAATAGGTGTCGCAATGCCTGTTAATAAAGCGAGAGCAGGCAAGGTACTGCCAATAACAGGGGTAATTTCTGCATAAAGATTTAGTTTTTCTTTAACCAAGTTTATTTTACCAAAAATATTCGCATCTGCGGATGGCGCAGTGAGCTCTAGCTTGTCAATCGTAAATATCCCTCTAGAAAAGTTCCCATTGCCTTCAATTTTATTAAACACCATACCCGACTCTGGAACCTCTGAAGTCTTTAGCTGTAACCTCCTCGCTAAAGATTCAAAACTAAGCAAGCTTAGTATACGAGCAATACCTGGATCAGCATTTTCAATACTGCCTTCTTTTAAAGAGTAATTAATACCACCTTTTAATTTAAACTTAGAATAACAACGCATTGGACCTGGCCAGGAAACTTGACTGTTGATTTTTAATTTATTCCCCTTTAAACCTTTATTGACACCAATAAATGCCAACACACTCTCTATATTCTCAGACATAATAGCCGCTGCCAAATGACTTTTCTGGTTTTTTTTATTATAAAAATAAGTCCCTGTCAGCTTCCCTTTACCTGCTTTTAACTGCATGACAAAGGACTTTACCATTAACTGCTTGTTAGAATCTTTTAGGTGAAAATCTAACTTGGAAAGAAAGCGTTTACCCACCTGTATATTTTCTCCTTTAAAGAAAATTTCAGGTAATTCCATCACCTCTTTCGGGATATTACATTGGGTTGTTTTTTGTACCTTACTGGGCTGATTTGGCAAGGAACCCTTCTGGATTTCTGAATGCTTATCTGATAAATCTGCAATATTTAATCTCGTCAGATTGACAGCATAACTATCTGATTTAGTGGCAATTAAGTCTACCTCTCGAGAAGTAAGCTTTAAAGCAACAACTGTTTTAGCTTGTTCTTTCACCTCACGCCAATGAACATCAAGGTTATGAAATTTTCGCCCTAACAAGGTCATTTCTCTAACGGAAAACTTAGAGGGTTTCCATCTTGTGGCTGGTTGCTTAAATGATTCTGATTTCGATTTTGTCCAGAGAGCCAGCCAACCATCAACGTCTAGTCGGTCTAAAGCTACATCAATATAATAACCTTTTTGCAATTTGGGCACGTTAGGCTTAGACGTAGAAATAATGAGCTTAGTAGGATAACCATCTTTCCTATCCCCGCTAGCCAAACCATACACCTTTCCAAACCCTGTGACAGCTAAATCCATTTTTTGACCGTTCAAGTTAAAATCAAGCGCCACTAAGCGATTCGGAAGTGTTTTAAAATTGTTAAGAGGGCTAGGAAGACGGCTAATTGCATGGGTTAAATCGGCTTGAGCAGTAATATGTATTTTACCCGAACCCGCTAAGGGTAAGCTTGCCACTGCCTGCCACTTCTGTTTACCCGCAATAATATCATTGTCAGCCTTTGCTAACCCTGCCGCCTTAATAATTAGTACGCTCTTATGCGAGCTTAAATTAATAGCCGCATGCCCTGATTCAACCAGCCCTTGTAAGGCTCGTTTGGTTTTAACCTCTCGTTCGGTAAAATAAATATGGCCTTTGAGCTGCTCAGTTTTCACAAGCTTATATAGCGTTAAATCTACCCCTTTTAAGGCCACATCACCAGCCACTTCAATTTCTTTGCCCGCATAGCCATTGATAGGAATCCATATTTTGTTCAAGTTAACGTTCAAATCTCCCGTTGCTAAAACATGATCTGCCACAAAATCTTCTACCCCTAAATACTTTAATAAGGGCGTTTTTGCCAAGTAAGTTAAGGCTTCTGTAGCATCAGCTTGTGCCTGTCCTGCAATATTGACAGCGATATCATTTTTGTCTAAATTAGGAATAGTGACCAGAATATCCCTAGCTACCACGCCTCCTAAATTTGCTTTATCCGAGGTAATGGTCAAACCATAGGGCTTAAATGAAATACTCGCTTTAGGTGAAGTAATCGCTGGCCAATCCGGTTGAAACTTTAAGTTAAGAGCTTCAACATCAGCAGAGGCCACAAAAATACCTTCTCTATTGTTAAAGGGAAAATCAGCAGGCTTACCCGTAAACCTTACCTTTCCTTTTATACGCTCGCCTCCCACTAAGGCCATGTTTAGCCATGTAGATAGATCCTCTCCCATTAAACGATAAGGCAAATAACGTTTCACCACCGCCATATTATGAGCCTCTAAATCCAGCGATAAATCTAGCACGCCAGATTTTTTTAAAGATCCTTCCGCTTGAATCAACACCTCTCCCATCATTAACTTTGTTTTAGGGAGAATCCATTGACTCATTTTTGAGTCAAAAACAAGATCTAACGCTCCTAGCGGTTGAAAATGGAAAGCCTTTTCATTAAAGATACGGCTGGTAATATATAGCCCTGTTGGCGCCTTCGCTTTAAAGCCTTGAGGCGTTAAGCGGACACTTAAGTTAGCGACTCTTAACCCAGGAAAATAATCACCCTGCAATAAATTTAACTTTGGAATACGAAAGCTTAATTGCTCTAGTGAAAGCTTTTTAAGATTAAAGTGCCCTTTTAAATCCTCGATAACAAGCTCTTTCAATCCATTGCCAATATTTTGAAAGTTAAAAGCATTGACGAATACCTTAAACAACGGATGAATGGCAACCAAATCAAACTGCTTTGCTTGAAGATAAAATTGATTATAGTTTTTAACCCTTAAATTAATTGAAGATATATTTTTAAGATAATTTCCATCAATATGAATTTTCTTTAAATCGAAATTCCACTCCGAATCCTTACCATAAATATTCTTTACCCCAGAGTTTAGTTGTAAGGTAAAACCAAGGCTTTGTGGTAAGGAGGGATTATTTTTAAGCCAAGTTAAATCTTGTGCACTAATCGCTATTTGTAAGTCTTCCAATCTATTTTTTGAAATCTGGAGTTTTAAGCTCCCCACTAAATTTCCCTCCGGCAGCTTGCGGGAGACCACCTTAGGTAATAACGTATATAGGCTTTGTAAAATAATCGGCTTAGTGGCCAAGAAATTGACTTCACCATCTGAAGGTAAATTCCAAACATTAGTCGAAAAATCTCCTAAATATTGAAAGCTACTACTTTCTTCATGGTCTACTTGAAATTCAGAAACGCCAGCAAAAGTAAACTTTAACCCTATATAAGACCGAAACGTTTTAATACGGAACTTATATTGATGATCTCGTTTTACACTAAGCTCTATATTAGACAGCTTAACTGACTTCCATATTTTTTGAATAGGCCAATCCTGTGGCGCTAAAATAAGAGACTGGAAATCTAGGTTTTTAGAGGAGCTTGTTACCAATGGAAGTTGGTCAATGTGAACATTACTCGCTTCAAAATAGCTGCCGTATTTTAAATAAGGTAGCCAAGGTGCAAAAAAGTTTACATCAAAAGCAACTTTTTCGGCTTTAAGTTGAGTATCCTTATCTTTATATTGGAGATGATGAATTACAAAATGTCCGCCTAACCAAGTCTGATCTATCTCAATATCTTCAACTGAGACGGTAGCGTTGGAAATAGTTTCAACAAAACTTAAAAAGCCATTAGGGGAATATTGCACCCAAGAAATAGCCCCTCTCACAATTAACAGATAACCTGAAAATACGATCAAGATAACAAGTGAAAGCTGATAAACCTTGTGCTTCATTAAGATATCACAACATCAAACTGCTCGACAAAATAGCCACTTTCTGCTTGAAAACGAATAGTTTTGTCTAAAAAAGTTTCTAGCTCCGCTACTCGTCCAGAGGCCTCATCTAAGATATAAGAGACAACCGTTTCTGAAGCAATCACCCTATATTTCTTAGCTTCAAATTGCTTTGCCATACGAGTAATTTCTCTAAATACTTCAAAAGAAATAGTTTCTGCTGTTTTGACGCTACCACGTCCCTGGCAAACTACACAGGGTTCACATAAAATCTGTTCTAAGCTCTCTCGTGTACGTTTACGGGTCATTTCAACCAAACCTAAGCTAGAAATTTCGGTAATCGTGGTTCTTACCTTATCTTTGCTTAACGATTTTTTTAGCGAGCTATACACGGCTGCACGGTGTTCTTGGTCATCCATATCAATCAGATCCAGGATAATAATACCGCCCAAATTTCTTAAACGCAGTTGACGGGCAATGACTTGTGTTGCTTCCAGGTTAGTTCTAAAAATGGTCTCTTCTAAATTCTTATGTCCAACAAAACCACCCGTATTCACATCAATGGTCGTCATGGCTTCCGTTTGGTCAATTACCAAATAACCACCCGACTTTAAATTAACTCGTTTTTTTAAGGCCTGCTGAATTTCTTCTTCTATATTGTATAAATCAAAAATGGGACGTTCGCCAACATAATGCACCAAGCGATCAGATAGTTCCATAACATAAGATTCTGAAAAGGCCTGCATTTTTCTATAGGTTTCTTGAGAGTCTACCTGGATTTCATTCATTTTATCTACGGGGATATCGCGCAAAATCTGTAAATGTAAGGGTAAATCTTCATACAGTAATGCGAATTTTTTAACCTGTTTTTGCTTCTCATTAATCACCGCCCACAAACGCTCTAGGTAAAGAATATCCGCCCGAATCTCATGAAAACTAGCCGCTTCTGCAACAGTACGAACAATAAACCCTCCCGTTGAATTTTGCACTTCAGGAATACTCTTTACCAAGGCTCTTAAACGTTCTCGCTCTGCACCATCATCAATACGCTGAGAGACGCCCACCATTTTTTCTCTAGGCATATACACCAGTAAACGAGAAGGAATAGTGACATGCATAGTCAACCTAGCCCCTTTAGAGCTAAGCGGGTCTTTAACCACTTGCACCATCACCTTTTGACCTGCATACAAAAACTTGGTAATATCGTCACACTCTTCTTCCACCTCTTTACCAACGGCTTTAGAACAAATATCAGAAACATGTAAAAAACCCGTTCGTTCCAGCCCAATATTAATAAAGGCCGCCTGCATACCAGGTAAAACTCTTTCTACTTTTCCTAGGTAAATGTTGCCCACTAGACCACGCTTATTGGCACGTTCAATCCAAACTTCCTGCAATACCCCATTTTCAACCCAAGCCATACGTGTTTCCGAAGGCGTCATATTGACTAGGATTTTTTCTTCATTAGTGGTTACTTTAGTGTTCATAAAATCCTGCTTCGGTTAGTAATTGGTTTAGTTCAAATAAGGGTAATCCCATTACCGCAGAATAGCTACCCTCAATTGATTTAATAAAGCTCGCTGCCAAGCCTTGAATAGCATAGCCACCCGCCTTACCTTCAAACTCACCTGTATTTAAATAGGACTCTACTTGCTCCGTTAATAAGGGAGCAAAGGTTACTTCGGTAATACATTTTTCAGAATAGGTTGTCCCTTCATTTATCAAGGCAACAGCAGAAAGAACTTGATGCGTTTTACCCGATAATTGAGATAGCATCTTGCTAGCTTCCATTCTATTTTTAGGCTTACCAAATACCTTTCCATCACAAACAATAATGGTATCCCCCCCCACCACATAAATACTCTCACCTTCCAAACGATTGTAACCCGCATGCGCTTTTTCGACCGCCATGCGAACTACAAATGAAACAGGGGGTTCATTAGGTAAAGCAGTTTCTTCAATCGACGCTGAAACAACACTAGGAGATAAGCCAAGTTGCTGCATTAAAGTTAAGCGACGGGGAGAGGAGGAAGCTAAATATATTTTTTTCGGCATAAGTACGACTTAATAGTAATTTCTGTTATTCTAACGGAAATAGAATGCAGACAGAAAAAAAGGCATGAGAAACCATGGATATTATTGTGACAGACCACTCGGTCGAAAACCTTGAGGCCAAATACGAAAATAAACACCTGTACACCACAAAAGACTATTCGCTTATGTGTGAAGAAACGGTGATACCTTGGTTACAAATTATCCCTAATCGTTCTTTAGCGGAAGACACAGAGTATGCTGCTTTTTTATACAAAGAAGCACATGACATAGCAAACAAACTGGTTAAAGAGGGCTTCCCGAAACACATTAACATTGCCAAAATCGGCAACAAGTTACCTTATTACCATATTCATATTGTCTTCAGAGAAGAGGGAGATGAGGCTTGGCCAGAACCAGTTTGGTGCCCAAAAATTCTTTTAACAAATAAAAATCAGGCTGTTCTATTCAAGAATAGTTTTATAGAAACCTATTAAACAGCCTCAGAACTTTTAGCATCATTTACTAAAAACTATCTAACTGATTGTCATATGGGTTCTGCGCTCAACTCCTTCATGCACTCAAGATCATTTGGGTATTGAACTTATACAAATAGCAAGGACAACAGGGAAGCTCATCATTGATAAAAACTTTATGGTGGCCGTTGTGAACAGGGAATGTTAATTTAAGCGGTGAAACATTAAATAATGCGAGAACATGAGGTTTCGCTAGGGCTAATGCCAGATGTATAAACCCAAATTCTGGGCCAACAACAAAATTAGCTTTATCCATAATGGCCGCTGTTTGAGTTACTTGGTGAGTTTGTACCAAAACATCACTGAGTCCGGTTTCATTTGATTCATTTGATTCATTTGATTCATTTGATTCATTTTAAAAACCTTAACAAGGTCATTTTATTTTTCATTCAAAAATTTTCTCTTAACCACTTTAAATTTTTTGTAACACGCAATATCTTTAACCGATGAGACCTGGCTTACAAAAACGTGTATATTTTTATATTCTAATTTTTTCAGGTATTTTACAGGTACATTCCACCATTCGCTTTTTAATAGAAGCTCTATTTTAATCTTATCAAAGCGAAAACGAATATGTCGTGCAGGGTTACCTGCAACAATTTCATACGGTAATACATCTTTTGTAACAACAGAATTTATACCAATAACTGCTCCGGTAGCAACCTCAACCCCAGACATAACCACTGCCCCTTGGCCTATCCATACATCATGACCTATTCGACTGCTTAATGACTTAGTTTTATGCTGTATATAAACCTCAGGACTTGTTGTCGCCCACGTTAAGGGATGTCTTTGTTTATCCATTCCAAGCATCACATTATTCCCGATAGAGCAATATCGACCTATTGAAGAAACAAGATGAATCTCCCCCCCCTTATATAAGAGTGAGCGCCAATATGACATACACCATTATCAAAATTAGGAAGAACTCTTGTTTCCTCAAGATCAACATGCGCTTCTAAAATTAGCCGAGCTTCTCTGTGAATATTTTCAAAATTTTTAATCTTGACATGATTAAATCTAGCTTTTTTTACATAAAAGAAATTACTTAACAAAATATACCTCTAATGCAAGTTACTTAAACCAACAATCTTTAACCCAAGGTGCTTCTTTATATTTATCATAAGGGCCATTCATAACATCTTCAGGGTTGGGTAAACCATGAAATAAAACAATGGCTGAACTTGGTCGTTCAACATGTCCTTTAGGCAATAAAATTGGAAATAATACTCTTAAAAATCTACCCCAACTACCAAAAGACCATTTTGTCTTGGAATTTAAATCTATTTTAAAAGAACAAACTAAATCTTTAGGTAAAATTTTAGCGGAAGGCATTATCCTTTCAATCCAATCTTGATCTCCATGAAAATGTTGGACAATATAGTCTGACTGTTCCCAAAACGACTCCCACAAGAAATTAAGCGTATTATATTTAAAACACATCACGGAGCTGTTCATTCGATCAATAGAGTCATCAGAGCTAATCACCAACCGTTCATCGTAAAATAAAATGGGGGAAAGATCATTCAAAATAACGACATCGAGATCTAAATACAACACTAAATCATTCTCAGAAAAGGGTAAAAACCCATCTTTAAACAACAATAACTTATACCACCAGCCTTGCAACCCTAAATTAGGTAATTCAATGGTACGGACTTCATTACGAAGACCTGAAGGTGCTTCTGTTAAGCAGTAAAATTCAAATTGACAACCAATATGACTCTCTACCATTTTATAAAGCTTATTGACATAAGAAGCAGCATACTTCTCACCCCACTTCAAACAAACTACTTTAACCATTATTCTTTGCACTCCGAATGCGTTTACTAGCCCAAGAAATTAAACTACTTACTACCAACATATACGCTATGGTTGTGTAGGTATAAGTAAACAAAGCGCCAAAGAACATCACTATGTACACCCCTCCCATCATGCCAATAGAAACCCAGGCTTGCAAAGGGTCCACCTTTAACCATTTAATAAATACAAATAAAGGGTAAAGTAAGAAAACTAACAATGAAATCAAACCAAAGATACCGGAAAGCACCCAATCCATTAAATACTGGTTATGCAATTGAGTAAAACTTTTCAATAAACTTTTACCCCCCTCTGGAAAACTCAGACTATCGACATAGGGCCATAAGCCATATTCCTTATAATAACCCGGTCCCCAGCCTAGCAACGGTTTTTTCTTGATAAGATCTACGCCTATTTCTGCCATTTGGTACCTTAGACCCAGTGATGTCATAAGGTTTCCTTTATCTACAGCCTGGTTATAATCAGTTACAACCTGTTTTATCGTATCTCTTTGTACCCATGCAGCGCTTGTTACAAGAAGAGCGAACACAACAACAATGGTAATTTTTTGCTTCATTTCAAGAAACTTTGCATGAAAAAAGGCCCAACCTACAAAACCAAATAAGGTCACAATATACATAACCAAAGGTGTTCTTTTTTTAATCAGCAAGACTAAAATCAACCCGACAATAGCCATGAGCCACCAAAACTTTTGATTTGAATTACGACTAGCCAATACCAGTGCAATTGCCGCACCTAAAGGGATGATAAACCCTGTCGCACCATAATCTGCATAAAGAGAACCTAGCTTATAACTGCTATCGAATATGTCTTGAGCATGAGCAAGCATAGTCGACTCAACAAGCAATATTAATAGACCGAGGGAGATAATTGAAAATGCCACTATTTTTAAAGAGAGGCTTTCAAAGCCATGTTTGATTGAAATAAAAAACCAGCCTGATAATAACACAATAAATAATGGCGAAGATATCCGCCAAATACCGTCATTGGTATAAGGCATTCTTAATAAAAAGCTCAATAAAAATACACCTGCATAAGCCAATGACACCCAGAGCCAGCCTTTATCAAAATAGGTTAAAGAAATTTCTTTATGCTGCCTCGACTTGTACCCTAAATAAATATAACAAACAATAAATATCAAAAATGATATTTGAATCATAGATTCGATCAATATCGCCACGATGGCCATAAAGGTCATAATGACAAATATATTTCTTTCAGACAGTTTAAACATTTTATATATCTCTATTATTTTAAAATTTAAATTAACAACCCAGAATATTTTCTAAACCAAAAAAGAATTAAAAACTCTTAGCCCTTTTAGTTATAAGAATTTCTTTATCGCATCCAGTACCGTGTCAGCACCTAGTTCTTTCATACAACGTAAATCATACGGGCACACATCTCTAGAACGATACAAATAACAGGGTGCACAAGACAGGTCATTTTTTATAAGCCCAATATGCCTAGCATCACCAACAGGAAAGGTTGAACGAACAGGCAAGACATTAAAGATTGCAACTACATTAGGTTTGTTAGCCCCTAAGGCCAAATGAACAAACCCTGATTCGGGTCCCATAACAATATCTACCTGAGCTAAAATTGCTGCTGTTTTAGTAACACTATAAGACTGAACTGCAATTGACTCTTGTGACCAGGTTTTCAATAATTTTTTAGCCTCAACGACTTCATTTGGTGCGACCATCATAATCGGTAACACATTCAGTTCTTGTAAAGCTTGTAGTAATTTAGTCCACCCTTGGTTCGTCCAACGTCTTTTAGGATCTGTTGAAAAAGGATTAAAAAGAAAAATCTTTTTACCTAGCTGCCTATTTTCTTTGTTCCAATTTTCCGCATACTGTTGATCTTGTTGAGAAAACCAATTTTCACGCTCATAAATATTGTTAGGCGAAACCCCTACGGCTCTTAACATATCAAAGATATTTTCTGGACGGTATCGAGAAGAAAACTGCTGGTGTAGCTGAACAGTTAATAGTGGAGCAGTACCATCTTCATCATAACCAACACGATTAGGAATGCCAGCCAAGAAAGAGATTAATGCAGTTCTTAATGTACCTGAAGCCAAAAAAGTAATATCAAACTTCGCTTCACGCACTTTTTTAATTAGCTTAAAACTTTCTTTTTTATTAAAAAGCCATGCTTCATCAATATAGGGACAATTCTGCATTAATCCCAAGGTTAAAGGGCCCACTAAATTGACAATAAAGGCATTTGGGAAAGCCATTCGTAATTCTCTAAAAAAGGGGGTACTCATCGCTAAACCACCAAGTTGGTCAATGCCCTGAACCAATATTCTATTTACCTGTTTAATATCAAAATCTTTTTTAATATTTAAACGCTGATTTGGTTCCAGAAAATTGGCATCTACTTTAATTTGTTTCATTATTTACCCTCTTCACAACCACTTCATTAAACTCATTCACCACATTGATATTCATTCCCTCAATCATCGTAATAAATTGACACTGATAGGAATCCTGCTTAGATAAAACTGCGAATAATGAGAGATCTGGGCGCAACCATTTGCAAGTTAACAAGGCCGTACAAACATCCCCTACGACAGCACATTGTTCATCTAATAATGGCAATATAAACTCAGATGCTAATGCCGAGGTAACAACCTTAAAAGCGCCTGCGTCACAAAGCAAAAAAGGGTCATACTCTTGAACAATAGGGTGATACTTTACCGCTACATTGATGCCGCTTTCAGCTTGAATTCGAATAAATTCTGTTACTTTCGCTTGGTACCCGGTCATTTTTTCGACATCATGTGGGTGTGCGATAAAAATAAGCAATTCAATATCCTGATACCCTTCCGTATCCTCTCCACACTCGTCTAGCAGCGCACTACTCAAGGCTAATATACGGCTGTCTGTAAACATCTGCAAAGGTAACTGACAAACAGCTTTTCCTGTCACAATTTCTTTTAAAGCCTGTTCAGGTTGAAATAAATAAAGCTGCTTTATTTTAGAACTACCGCCCACAAAATAGGGCTCTTCCCACCAGAATCCATAAGATATTTTCTTTAAA
The DNA here is from genome assembly GCA_015484555.1 of Hydrogenovibrio sp. Lineage (GTDB taxonomy): Bacteria > Pseudomonadota > Gammaproteobacteria > Thiomicrospirales > Thiomicrospiraceae > Hydrogenovibrio. The sequence continues at coordinate 41,040 of WFMZ01000030.1, forward strand.
AAACTATTCAGTTTATCTTTATACCAAACCGACTCTCTACCTTGATAACTATATAAACCATCATCTAAATAACCCCCAACCACGTTAGGAGCACAAGATTTAAGAATATTTAATATATATTGAAATTCAACTCGACGATCACTACCGGTTAGGACATAATTTGGACTAAAGCTTTGTAATAATTGTTTAATTTTAAAAAAATTTTGCTTACGTTCTGCGAGTTTTTTTATCCCCTTTACGGAACCTGCAAAAATTTGTACTGAAGAAAATGGGGAGCCGATCCAGCGTTGTAAGACCTGATAATAGAAATTATTCTCTGTTATCTTTTGATCAACCAACCAAAGTTGTTTTTCACCTGCCTCACTCGCCATTAAAGCGTGAGTACAAGCCACTAATATATTCAAAGGCGTTGAAACAACATACAAAATAGTCTTTTCTTTAAACTCTTTACCCGAACAGGCTTGGAAATTATTCATTTACATAACAACCTATAAACAGCCGCCACGCTTAAACATTGCAAAGACTGCTTTTTTTGCTCTTTACTGGTAAATTCTTTAATATAATCTTGTGCCAAAGGAGACGCCAGTTGAGTTACCTTGTTTCCTTTTGCCCCTACTTTTTTAGGATCTGTGACCCGATAGAGTACAACCATCGGCACATCAAGTGCGGCTGCGACGTGAGATAAACCCGTATCAACCGACACCACAAAACTAGCATACTTTAAACAAATAGCCACTTCATTTAAACTCATTTTGTTTTCAGGTACCCACCCCTGGCGATTTTTGCCTTTCAAACGTTCTGAACGTGCCTTTTCTTCCGCATTTCCCCAAGGGTACACAATGGTTAACCTACCTTCATATTGTTGTTGAAGTTGCTCTGCCAGCAAAACCCAATGTTCTTCTGGCCAATATTTGGTTGGCCAGGTTGTGCCGTGTAAAAATACGGCATAAGGCTGTTGGATATTAGCTAACGGTTGCCAGCTATCCGTTGCTAAACCATATTGAATATGTTCTTCTTCCTGTGCTTTATTAAGCGGATAACCAAGCACTTTTGCAAACAATTCTCTTAAGCGCCAAATAGCGTGTTGCTGCTTATCTACTTTTATTTTTCGAGTATAAAATAAAGACGCTAAGGGTTCGCGTGCGCTACTCCAATCTAGTCCGGCTTTAACATTGGCATTTATTTTTCGCACCACCCAGGCACTTTTTAGTAAGCCTTGTGCATCAATCACTAAATCGTACTGTTGCTCATTAATAGCTTGAAAAAAAGTTCGAATGGCTTTTCGAGAACGAAAAGGATGTTTACGCCATGCTCTTAACTCAATTGGCCAAACAGTCTTAACGGCTGGATGCCAAGTGGGAATTTCTGCGAAGTCTTTTTCTACTACCCAGTCCACTTGCAAATTAGGGATGCGTTGCATAGCATCACTCAACGCTGGAAAGGTATGAAACACATCTCCCATTGAGGACATTTTGATCAGCAAAACTTTCATTATTTATTTTTTAAAATTCAATGTATGAGGATTTTCAGTTAGCCATTGAAGGTATTTTTGGACACCCTCTGCGACAGTGTGAAATGGTTGCTCATAGCCTGCCTTTCGTAACAAGCCATTATCTGCCTGTGTAAAGCTTTGATAAGCACCCTTTAAAGATTCAGGGAACGGAATGTATTCTATTTCCCCTTTTTTATGAAACTGAATTACTGCATCAGCAATATTTTGAAAAGGTTCCGCCGCTGCTGGCCCTAGATTAAAAATACCCGATTTTTCAGGGTGATCCATAAACCATAGATTAACCTTAACCACATCTTCAATATAGACAAAATCTCTGGTTTGTTGACCCGCTTCATAACCATCATAAGGGCCAAATAACTTTAACTTCTCTCCCGCTAAAATTTGGTTATGCAATTTAAAGGCCACGCTGGCCATATCGCCTTTGTGCTGTTCTCTTGGACCATAGACATTAAAATATCTAAACCCAACTATTTGGCTTTCTGCTTCTGGCAAAATTTGACGGACATATTGATCAAACTGGAACTTAGAAAAACCATAAACGTTTAACGGCTTTTCATATTGACGTTCTTCAACAAAAGTAGGGCCATCGCCATAGGTTGCGGCAGAAGATGCATATAAAAAAGGGATTTTTCGACGCAGACAGTAGTCCAATAGGTCTTTAGAATATTCATAATTATTATTCATCACAAACTTGCCGTCCCACTCAGTGGTGGCAGAACAAGCACCTTCATGAAAGATACAGTCTATTTTTGGCAGGCCTTCTTCTGCAAAAATACGAGATTGAAAGTCATCTTTATCTAGGTAATCTGCAAAATCACAATCCGCTAAGTTAATGAACTTTTTGCCATTTTTTAGGTTGTCGACCACCAATATGTCAGTGCGCCCTTGTGCATTCAGGGCTTTCACTATATTAGAGCCTATAAAGCCTGCACCACCTGTAACAACAATCATCTTAGCCCCTAACTTTAGTATATTAAAGGCTAGATTTTAGCATTATTCCTGAATAATTTTCATAAAAAAGGTAAAATCAGGCGTTGTTAACAAATTACAGGCAAAGCCAAAAAATGGAAAGACTCAATACAAAATCAGGCCGATTCATCGCTCACCTACAAGCTTGGTTTATTGACCATGAAATTCTTAGAGTTTTATTCCGTAATTTTTACGCGCTTTCTGCTGATGCTTATCGCAGCAACCATCCTTCTCCTCGTTTTATCAAAAAACTAAAAAAAGAAGTCGGCTTAAACACCATTATCAGCATGAGAAGAGCTGACAAAACGGGACAGTATCGCCTAGAAAAAGAAGCCTGTGATAATTTGGGCATTACTTTGGTTCACCTAACCATGTCATCGAGAAGCTTTCCTGATGTTGAGAATATTTTAAAGGCAAAAGAAATTCTGGAAACCGCTACCTACCCTATTTTAATCCATTGTAAATCAGGGGCAGACAGGGCGGGGTTAATGAGTGTTTTCTACAAACACTTCATTTTAAAGCAACCAATTAAACAAGCCTTATCAGAACTCAGCATGAAGTACGGTCACTTTCGCTGGGCAGACACGGGCAAGCTAGACTATTTCTTTGATGATTTCCTACAGTTTGAATCACAACACCCTGAAATTACTTTTTTAGACTGGGTAGAAAATCATTACAACAAAACTGATTTAGATCAAAGCTTTAAAGCCGAAGGCTGGGCAAACATTGTTGTTAACAAAATTTTACATCGCGAGTGATCTTTTAAATGTTAGATAAAAAATCCATTCAACTTTACCGCCGCTTATTGCGTTATATCTACCCTTATAAAACAGCCATTGCAACTGCATTGGTGATGATTGTTATCATCGCCACCATGGAGCCGATGGCTGCAGCCATTTTAGGGCAACTGATTGACAAGAGTTTGATCGAAAAAGACCCTAGCACCTTTATGCTATTACCCGCTCTATTAGCCGCTGTTTTTGTTGTTAAAGGTATTGCTGAATATTTCAGTACCGTACTTAGCACTTGGATTGCCGAAAAAGCCATCCTAAATATTCGCGGCGACCTTTACCGAAAAATACTGCATTTGCCACAAACAGACTATAACGAAACCTCTACCGGCATACTCATGTCTAAAATCACCTACGATGTTCAGCAAACGGGTACGGCACTATCTGAAGCATGGATTATTATCATTCGTGACTCTTTAATCATCTTAGCCTTGTTAGCCACACTTATTTACTATTCATGGCAATTAACTTTGGTGATGCTGGTAGTGGGTCCTATTGTTGCCTTCTTTATCGACCAAGCTAGTAAGCTAATGCGAGCTTCCAGCACCAACATGCAACAAGACATGGGCACCTTAACTCACCGCTTAGAAGAAGGTATTAAAGGTATTCGCGATGTAAAAATTTATGGCGCAGAAAACTATGAACAAAATCGCTTCCATGAGGCCGCTGAATCTTTAAGACAAAATACAATGAAGGTAGTTAAGGTCTCTGCCTTAAATGTGCCGTTGGTACAAGTCTTAGCAGCTATTGCACTGTCTATCGTGGTCTATATCGCTATACAGATGGTAAACAAAGGTGAAATGTCACCAGGGGACTTAATTACCTATGTGACAGCGATGGGACTTATCTTTGAACCTATTCGTCGCATTACCAATATCAACCAAACTATCCAAAAAGGGCTGGCAGCAGCGGAAAGTATATTTGCCATGCTAGACAAGGGCAATGAACCTAACCCTGGCTCACGCGCTTTGACAAATTTTAAAGGCGGGATTCAGTTTAAAAATGTTGATTTCAGCTACCCAAACAGCAATAGCAGTGCTTTAACTAACTTTAACTTAAGTATCCCCGCCCATAAAACGACCGCATTAGTTGGAGAATCTGGTAGCGGAAAAACAACCATTGCCAACTTAACCGCACAGTTTTACCGCCCTTGTGCTGGCTCAATTCATTTTGATAAAATGGATACCCAAGATATTGAGCTGAATAATTTAAGAGAACAAATTGCTTATGTTGGGCAAGACATCGTTTTATTTAATGACACGCTTGCTGCAAATATTGCCTATGGCCAAACACAATACAATACGAAAGAGATTCAAGCCGCAGCCGAATCAGCCCACGCGTGGGACTTTATCTCCGCCCTACCAGAGGGGCTTGATACTATTATTGGTGACAATGGTACTTTACTTTCCGGCGGACAACGCCAACGGATTGCCATTGCTCGAGCCTTTTTAAAAAATGCACCGATCTTAATCATGGATGAAGCCACTTCTGCATTAGACAACCAGAGTGAACATAAAATTCAGCTTGCCATACAAGCACTACAAAAAGATAAGACCGTTCTCATCATTGCTCACCGTCTCTCAACCATTGAAAAATCAGATAACATTATTGTCATGCAACAAGGTCAAGTTTTAGAACAAGGTGCTCATGTCAGTTTACTCGCACTGAAAGGTGCCTATTACCAGCTATATAACCAGCACACGCAATCTGGCACAATACCAAACCATGAATAATTCATTTCAAAAACAGTTTTTATGCCCTAGATACTGGGGGATTTGGCTGTTATTTTCACTATTAAAACCTTTTGCCTACCTACCTTATACTTGGAATAAGGCTATTGGAAAAGGGCTTGGAAATCTACTTTTCATACTTGCTACACGCCGTAAAAAAATTGCGCTTGCGAATATAAAAATTGCTTTCCCTGATAATTCTGAACAACAAAATAAGTTACTTGCCAAACAACACTTTCAGGCATTAGGCTTTAGTCTATTTGAAGAAAGTATGGTCAACAGAATCAAAGATAAAAACCCTTCCCAAGTCAACTTTAGTAAACGTATTAAAATCAATGGCATTGAAAACCTACAGCATGACAATGAAACCGGATTAATTATTATTATTCCCCACTTTACAACCATTAATGTGACCGGCTACGCGCTTTCTCTTGCCTTAGCTTGCCGAGCCATCTATCGAAAGCATGATATGGCTTTAATGGACTATTTGATACTAAAGGGTAGAACCATTCAATCTGAAGATGGCCGCCAAGCGAATCCTATTGCCAACACGGAAACCCGTCAAATCGTCAAAACGCTTAGACAGGGTGGTAACATTCTTATTTTACCAGACCAACGCTATCGAGCTAAAGGGAGTATTCAAGTACCTTTTTTTGGGCAAAAAGTACCAAGTAACCCAGGAGTCAACAAGTTAAGTAAATTAGGAAAGGCAAAAGTGGTTGTTTGCTTTACTCGACAAGAAAAAGGACATTACTCGCTTAACATATCCACACCCTTAGAGAATTTTCCAAGTGGTGATGACTTACAAGATACCCAAAGACTACACAAGCTATACGAGCAAGAAATCAGACAAAACCCTAGTCAGTACCTTTGGGTGCATGACCGCTGGGACATCAAAGATCATCTCTAACTATTCCCAAGGACAAACCCCTCTTGTCATGCTATAATTACTAGTTGGATATAAAATTTTTAATAAACGAATACGGAAAATTTATGGCTAAGGAACTGCGCGACAAACAACTTAGATCTCGAGTAAAACTACTGGGGACTTTGTTAGGAAAAGTCATTGAAGAACAGGTTGGAAAATCTATTTTAGATGCGGTTGAAAAACTCCGACAGGGGTATATCCAGCTTCATGAACAGAATGACCCTGAACTTAGAAAAGAGCTTCAAGATTTTATTGATGCGCAAACGCCAGACGATCTATCTTTAATTATTCGTGCTTTCAACCTTTATTTCAGCCTCGTTAATCTGGCCGAAGAAGAGCACCAATTCCATGAGCGTCAAAGCCAGCTTCGTTCAGATGGCCCGCTTTGGATGGGTTCAGTTTTAAATACCATTGGCGACTTCAAAAAAGAAGGCCTATCTGCCGATGAAGTGCAAACCATTATCAATGAACTTGAATATGTCCCCGTTTTCACGGCTCACCCAACTGAATCAAAGCGTCGTGCTGTCATGGACAACCTTCGCAAAATATTCTTAACACTGGGCGACTATAACGAAGCAGAAACTTATAAGAATCCCTACGCGCAAGAAGAAGTGATTAAGAAACTACAATATCAGCTTCAAATCTTGTGGAAAACCGATGAAGTTCGCCGTACTAAGCCGACGGTTCAAGATGAAATTCGTAATGGTATCTACCACTTTCGCCAGTCTTTATTTACTGCCGTACCACAAACATACCGCTACATGGAACGTGCGCTAGCACGTTATTATCCAAATGCAGACATTCAAACACCAGAATTCTTAACATTTGGCTCCTGGATTGGTGGTGACAGAGATGGTAACCCTTTTGTTACCCATGAAACCACGGTTAATGCATTATTAATGCAAACTCGTGCTGTTTTATATGAGTATGAGCAGCGTGTATTTCAGTTAAGCAATCAACTCACTCAGTCTGTATTTATTGCTAACATTAGCCAAGAAGTACTGAATAAAGCAACAATTATTGATAGTGAATTTCAAGAAATGGTTTTCCACCGTCGTTCAGAACGACATAAAGATGAACCTTATCGTCGTTTCTTATCGCTTATTCGCGGCCGTCTGCAATTAAATTTAAAATATGTCGAAGACCAGTTAAATGGTGTTGCTACAGATAAATCTCCATTTAGTTACTCATCTGAAGATGACTTTCTAGAAGACCTTGAGCTTATTTACACCTCTCTATGCAGTCATGGCGATGAAATTGTGGCAGATGCTGATTTAAAAGATTTAATTCGTTTGGTTAAAACCTTTGGTTTCTACCTAATGCGCTTGGATATTCGTCAAGAATCAAACGTACACTGTGATGCAGTAAGCGACTTACTGTCTTACCTAGATATTGACTACAACAGCCTATCAGAACCAGAGAAACTAGACTGTTTAGCCGCACAAATTACGGCACCTACCATCATTGATACCTCTCACTTAAACCTAGAGCCAATGACAGTTGAAGTACTTGAAGTTTTCCACGTAATGAAAAAAATGCGTGCCGAAATTAGCCCCAAAGCCTTTAACAACTACGTTATTTCCATGACACACGAAGCTAGCCACGTTATGGAAGTACTTTTCCTTGCTCACCAAGCTGGGCTTGCAGGTTACAACGCTGGCCAACCTTATTGTGATATTCGTGTTTCCCCTTTATTTGAAACCATTATTGACCTAGAACATATTGTGCCAGTGACTTCTGCTTTGTTTGACAACAAAACTTACATGGAGTTGCTCGCTGCCTCAGGCAACATGCAAGAAATTATGTTGGGTTATTCAGATTCAGCCAAAGATGGTGGCAACCTGTCTTCTTCTTGGACGCTGTATCAAGCACAGCAACAAATTATGGCTTTGGCCGATGAATATGATATTGACTGTCGTTTATTCCACGGTCGTGGTGGAACAGTTGGCCGTGGCGGCGGCCCTACTCACAATGCTATTTTGTCACAGCCTACCGGTACGGTACGTGGCAAAATTAAGTTTACAGAGCAGGGAGAAGTCTTGTCGTTTAAGTACAGCAATGCTGAAACAGCCATGTACGAACTATCGTTAGGTGTCACAGGCCTAATGAAGGCTTCTAAATGCCTTGTGCGTAAGCAAGAAGCTGACAAACCTGAATACTTAAGCGCCATGCAAGAACTTGCGAAAGAAGGTGAAAATTCCTTCCGTGAATTAACCGATGATACCCCAGGGTTCTTCGATTTCTTCTATGCGGCAACGCCGGTAAATGAGATTGGTTTATTAAATATTGGTTCAAGACCTTCTCACCGTAAAAAAGGGAATTTATCTAAATCCTCTATTCGTGCGATTCCTTGGATATTTGGTTGGGCACAAGCCCGCCTAACCTTCCCCGCATGGTACGGAACGGGAGAAGCGTTCAGTAACTGGATCCATGCCAAATCTGATGCACAGCTGAAAGAAATGTATGAAAACTGGCCTTTCTTTAGAGGGCTCGTCAGCAACATTCAGATGGCTTTATTCAAAACCGAACTGTCCATTGGCAAAGGTTATAGTGCTATTGCAGATGACCAGGAAACTGCCCAGAAAATTTACAGCATGATTGCGGCTGAACATAAACGCACCGTAGACTGTAATCTTCAAATCAGTGGTAATGAGTACCTAATGGCTGACACACCACAACTGGCATTATCGCTACAACGACGTGAACCTTATTTAGAGCCTTTGAATAACATTCAAATCTCTATCTTAAAGCACTATAAGAATGAATCTTTATCGGAAGAAGAGAGAGACATTTGGTTAGCACCGTTACTGAACAGCATTAATGCTATTGCAGCAGGCATGAGAAACACTGGTTAAGGTAAAACAGCTTTAATCATGTGACCCACCCCTGGTGATTTTTAAGCCCGCTTGATGCGGGCTTTTACTTTTGGCCAATAAATAAGTATAATACGGCGCTTATTTATTTGAACTACGGACACTTGTTTAGCTTATGCAAATTACTCTGCTAAAATCCAAATTACATAGAGTCACCACCACCCATTCAGAACTAGATTATGAAGGCTCCTGTGCGATTGACGGGCTCTTACTAGACTTAGCTGGCATTCGTGAATACGAGCAAATTCAAATTTATAACATCAACAATGGTGAGCGTTTTACGACCTACGCTATTCGCGCTGAAGAAAATACGGGCATCATTTCAATCAATGGTGCAGCTGCTCATAAAGCTAATCCAGATGATTTATTGATTATTGCCACTTATATTTCGATGAATGAAAAAGAGGCCGATACCTTTAAACCTGTCATGGTTTACTTTGAAGGCGGGCGTGAAAACAAAGTCTCTCACACCCGTAATAGCATCCCTGTTCAAATGCAGAAGCAAGCTTAGCGTTTAACCCCCTTAAATATTAAGATCCATACTAAAAAGGCGTCATATGATTTTTCATATGACGCCTTTTTTGTTAAAAACAATAAATATAAAAACAGCCTACTGTATTGCCTTAAGCTGCTGTTAACTGGCAACTAAATACAGAGCCAACACCATATTGACTAGATACGTTCAAGCTAGTGCCATGTCGTTCTAAAATATGCTTCACAATAGCCAACCCTAGCCCTGTACCACCTGTATCTCGTGAACGAGCGTCATCTATTCGATAGAAGCGTTCGGTGAGCCTAGCGAGATGTTCTTGTGCGATACCCATACCCCAATCTTGTACTTCGAAGTTCACCATACCTTTTTTCAAATACAACCTTATCGCAATATTACCCCCATTTGGGCTGTAACGAACAGCGTTGGAGATTAAATTGGTAAACACACTCACTAAAGGGGTTTTAAAGCCTTCTACAAACAAGCTTTCTTCAATATCAAAGTTAAACTGGTGCTGCCCGCTACTCAGCTGTTCTGATGATAACGTTAAGCTTGCTAATAACTCGCTAACATTAATTTTTTCAGGCTTACCGACCAAGGCTTCAGATTCTAATGCTGACAGACTTAATAACTCATTCAAAAGAGACTGCATTCTTAATGACTGCTGATGCATCTGCTCTAAAGGCATCTGCCAACGTCCCTCATTGGCTTCCATATCTATCATGGTTTCAACATATCCCCTAATGACCGTTAAGGGCGTGCGTAACTCGTGAGAGGCATTGGCAATAAAATCTTTACGGATTTGTGCACTATTATAAAGTTCATGAATGTCTTTAAAAATAATAAGCTTATGCTGTTTATAGTAGTTAGACACTTCAACACTAAAGGTTCTGGGAATGCCCTGTAAGCTTTTTAAGATAAGTGGTTGTTCATAGTTTTCGTCATGTAAGTATTGAATAAATTCTGAAATACGTAAATGGTATTCTAACTTCATACCGATATCTGCATGAGATAGCTTTAGCTTTTGTTCGGCGGACTGGTTAAACCATTCTACCTGCCTTTTTTCTCCAACTGAGATAATGGCATCATCAAGCGCCATGGCAGCCGCTTTAAATTGTTCAGATTTATATAACTGAATATCAGCATGTTTTTCTAAAGATCGTTGCTTGCGTGAAACCAAATGCCCCACCTCTGCCCACAAACCAGAGGTTGGTGGATAGTGCACGCTGCCATCGCCTTTCAGCCACAGTTCAAACTTGCGCATACTTAAAATTTGGCGAGCAACATAAAAGCAAAAATAGAATATTAAAGCCAGCCAAATATCACCCACCAACCAACCTAAAAATAAGGCTAACCAAAGGGTCGTGACCAACCATGTTAGCTCTCGCAACACACCTGCTGAAAGAAACTTTATTTTCATTTAATCCACCGAGAAGCGATAACCCACGCCCCGAACCGTTTGAATGGTATCTTCAGCATCGACTTCTTTTAGTAACTTCCTTAAACGCCTAATATGTACATCAACCGTACGCTCTTCTACAATAACACTGGTCCCCCAAACTTGGTCTAACAGCTGTGACCTAGAGTAAACTCGGTTTGGGTTGGCCATAAAAAACTGTACCAATTTAAATTCAGTAGGTCCTAGCTTTAGCTCCGTTTTATTCACTTTAAAACGGTAGCTGTTTAAGTCTAAAGAAAGGTGTCCTATTTTGATGACCTTACTCACCACCTTTTCAACAGATGATGAACGTCTTAGCAAGGCCTGGCACCTTGCTACCAAAGCGCGCGGAGAAAAAGGCTTCACCACATAGTCATCCGCCCCCGCATCAAACCCCACTACCTGGTCGGCCTCTTCTCCCTTAGCCGTTAGCATTAAAATAGGCGTGTTAGCCACCACTTCATATTGCCGAACTTTCTCACAAAATTGAACTCCGCTCATGCCTGGCAGCATCCAATCTACAATTACGCCATCTGGCAAATGGTCTTGTAACAATGCCCAACCCTGCTCAGCATTAGGCGCTTCAATAATGGCAAAACCCGCTACAGAAAGCGTGAACTTCAACATATCTCGAATGGCAGTTTCATCTTCAATAATGAGTATGGTTTGAGCAGACATTTTAGGCGACATCCAAGTTAAAATAAGGGTTAAAACATACGTTAGTGTTATTCAGAAGCTTCCATATTTTGAAACAGTTTAACCACCGCCTCTTTATCCATGACACGAATATCTTCACCATTAATTAAGTAAACCAGGTTTTCGATAATATTACGAACATGGTCAGAAACTCTTTCTACCGCTCTTACAGACAGTAATAGCTGCGCAATACATTCTACTTTATCAGGCTGCTCTTTAAAGCCTTTTATAATTTCTGCATAGGCTTCTTTATAAATGGCATCTATGACCTCTTCTTCTGTAATTACCGCTAGCGCATCTTTAATGGTTAATTTAGCGAAAGCATTTAAAGTAGCATTTAACATTTGTTCGGAACGATACGCCATGTCCAACAACTTTGAATAGCCTGGAATATCATCACAAGGTTGTTGTCCCAGTTTAATAAAAACCTTAACCATTTTAGCTAACTTGACCACTTCATCGCCAATACGCTCCAAATCAATCGCAATACGAATTGCGGCAATGGTTAAGCGTAAGTCAGCCGCCGCAGGTTGTTGACGTGCTAAAATATTAGCACACAGACGTTCTATTTCAAATTCAGCCATATTGACAGCCTTATCTAAAATAATCACTTCTTCAGCACGATTCACATCACCATGGGTTAAAGCTTCTAAGGCATTAGATAACTGGCTTTCAGCCAAACCACCCATTTCTAAAATTTGATTAAACACACCTTCAAGACTGTCATTTAATCGCCCTGAAATATGAGAGGTAAATTCTTGCTTTTCCATATGTAATTCCTTTTATATTTTGTATCTCTCATCCTGAGATGAGTACGAAAAATGCCCAAACCCAAAAATCGCCAGGGGTGGTCTATTCAAATAACCATTTTAATGTTTAGCCATAACGCCCTGAAATATAGTCTTCTGTACGCTTTTGTTGTGGTGCCGTAAATAAGCCATCTGTATCAGAATATTCAATTAAATCACCCATATACATGAAGGCCGTGTAGTCAGAAACCCTGGCGGCTTGTTGCATATTGTGTGTCACAATTAAAATAGTAAATTCTTTTTTTAGCTCAAAAATAAGTTCCTCAATCGCTAGGGTTGAAATAGGATCCAGTGCCGAAGTGGGTTCATCTAACAACAGCACTTCGGGTCTAATGGCAATCGCCCTGGCAATGCATAATCTTTGCTGTTGTCCGCCAGACATGCCAAGGGCATTTTCATCTAAACGATCTTTCACTTCCTCCCAAAGACCAGCCCCTTTTAAAGCCCATTGCACTTCTTTATCTAGCATAGCCTTGTCACGAATGCCTTGTAGCCTTAAACCATAACAAACATTTTCATAAATAGATTTAGGAAAAGGATTGGGCTTTTGAAATACCATGCCAACACGTCGTCTCAACAAAGAAACATCCATTTCTTTGGCGTACATATCATCACCATATAAAGTCATATCACCGGTAACACTCACCGAATCAATTAAATCATTCATTCTATTAAAACAGCGTAATAAGGTCGATTTACCACAACCAGACGGACCAATAAAAGCTGTTACCTTCTTCTCTGGCAAGGACATACTGATGCCGTTAAGAGCTTTTTTCTTTCCATAAAATAATGCCCAGTCCTTAACTTCTATGGCTATGTTTTCATCTTCTAAATTCATGCTAACACTCTCTTTTCTTGTCTACATTTAACCGAATGATATCGGCTATTTTAATCGCTTATGCCGTATGTCTCGTTAATGACTTAACGATTTATATTTTTCTCGCAAGCGATTTCTAATGATGATGGCACCCACGTTAAGCGACACAATAATCACAATTAATAATAAAGCCGTTGCATAAACCAATGGCTGTGAAGCTTCAACATTAGGGCTTTGAAAGCCCACATCGTAAATTTGAAATCCTAGGTGCATAAACTTTCGGTCTAAATGAACAAACGGGGCATTAAAATCAATGGGTAACTCGGGTGCTAACTTCACTACGCCCACTAACATCAATGGAGCAACCTCTCCTGCGGCTCGTGCAACGGCCAAAATAAGCCCCGTCATAATGGCTGGCAAAGACATAGGGAGAACAATTTTCATAATCGTTTCAGACCGAGTCGCCCCCAGCGCAAGCCCGCCTTCACGCAAAGACATTGGTACACGAGAAAGACCTTCTTGGGTTGAGACTATCACCACAGGCAAAGTAAGCAAAGCCATGGTTAAAGAAGCCCACAACAATCCTGGCGTACCAAAAGTCGGACTAGGCTGCGCATAGGAATAGAAGAGGTCATCAATGCTACCGCCTAATATATACACGAAGAAGCCTAGACCAAAAATACCAAACACGATAGAAGGCACGCCCGCTAAGTTATTAATAGAAATTCTAACCAGCCGAAGTAAAAAGCCCTCTTTTGCATATTCCGACATATAAACTGCTGCAACCACCCCTAATGGCATTACAAAGATCGTCATTAAAATAACCATCGTAATCGTGCCGATAATGGCAGGGAAAATACCCCCTTCTGTATTGGCTTCACGTGGATCATCAATTAAAAAGTGCCCCATAGATTGAAAGAAGAATGATAACTCTTCTAACAAGCTCATTTCATTGGGCTGCCAAAGCTTGACAATGTTTTTAATTTGAACGTGTACTTTCTGACCCCCTGCAATGGTCAGCACCACTTCACCCAACGCTTTTCTTTGACTATATAAAACGGTTAGTTGCTTTTGAAACTGCTCAAACTGCTTATTTAATAATTGGGATTGTTCTGCAAACTCCGCTTGCTTATCAGTGGTAAATGAACCGGTTAACCTAAGTTTTTTCTTATCCAATCTAAGCCTTTCAAGATCATAATTAATACTACCAATATCCATTTTTTCAATATGCTTAATTTTGCCTCTAAGTTGCTGACTTTTTGCTAAGGTCTTTTTCACCAGCGTCATATTTTGAGCATTAACAGGATATTTATGACCATTTATTTGAATATAATTTAATTTCCCATAAACATTTCCCCACTCATATCGTTCAAGCACAAAAATATTGTCTGCTTTTTTTAGCGTCTGTGAGACTAGGTCATTTGCACTAATCCACCTAAAATCAATACCATAAATATCACGGTTACCCACCTTAATTAAATATTGCTTCACTTGAGCTTTATGGGCTATTCCAGCCTCATCCTGGTAAGACACCTCTTTATATTTAGTGTCATATATTTCACCAACCACCTGCTCTACTGAGCCCTGGTTATTTAAGTTGAATTCATATACCGCATGAGGCCAAAAATGTGCCAAACCTTTGTAGGCAATCATCAGCACCAAGCCTACGACCAATACGACACTAATACTCACTGCTGAAGCACTGAACCAAATCCAGTGTTCGCCTTTTTTAAACCAATTAATCATCGTCAATTTTCCTTAAAGTGAGCCATATCGTTTACGCATTCTTTCTCGAACCACTTCTGCAATCGAGTTAAAGATAAAGGTAAAAATAAATAACAGTAATCCTGACAAGAATAAAACGCGATAGTGTGTGCTGTACAACTCTGCTTCACCCATTTCAACCGCCAGGTTGGCGGCTAGCGTTCGCATACCTTCAAATAAGTTTGCATCCATTAAGGGAGTATTACCAGATGCCATTAACACAATCATGGTTTCTCCCACGCCTCGACCGAATCCCAACATAATGGCCGAAAAAATACCCGGACTAGCGGTAGGCAATACCACGCCCACAATGGTTTGCCAACCACTAGCACCCAAAGCCAAAGAACCATTAACCAAGTAAGCTGGCACGTTGTACAACGCATCTTCTGCAACAGAGAAAATAGTAGGAATAAGGGCAAATCCCATCGCAAACCCAATCACCATGGCATTACGTTGGTCAAAGTCGATACCTGCCGAAGCCGTTAACCAGTGGCGCATATCACCATGAAAAAATATTTCTTGCAAAGGATTATTTAATACCATTGCCAGCCAACCTAAAAATAGTACTACCGGAATCATTAATAAGGATCTTGCTCCCATAGGAACCCATAATTTCAAGCGGTCAGGCAACTTAGAAAAACCAAACCCTACCAAAAGAATACCAAGAGGCAAGATGAAAAAAATGGCGAAAAAACCGGATAAATGCGCTTCCATATAAGGTGCTAACCAAAGGCCCGCTAAGAACCCTAGAATAACTGTTGGCAAGGCTTCAATTAATTCAATGATAGGTTTGATATAAGCACGAGACTGCTTGTTCATAAAAAATGCAGTGTAAATAGCCGCTAAGATAGCAATAGGAATGGCAAATAACATCGAATATAACGCCGCTTTCAAGGTACCAAAAGTAAGCGGTACCATTGAAAATTTGGGTTCATAGTCAGCACTGGCTGAAGAAGACTGCCAGACATAACTAGGCTTGTCATAACCTTCATACCAAACCTTATCCCACAGACTATAAAATGATACTTCAGGGTATTCATTTTCAATATCAAAAAAGATAATTTGACCATTTTTTTGTTCAACCAACGCGCCATCTGACCGAGGGGATAATTCAATTAAGTTAGCCTCCGAATCCAGAGGAACTGTCGCCATTTTTCTTTCAGAGGTTGAATAAAATAAAGTAAAATTTTGATCAGCATCAATCGAGACGAACCCTTTACGATTGTGTTCAATATTTAACCCTTCAATGGCTGAATTAGCATCAAAATGTCTAATCTCTTGCAAACGAGATAAGTTATCTGAACCGCGTACTGGAAACCATTGAATTACTCGTCCTTGATTGGTTCCAATCATCAAGGAAAAGGAACCTAGCAAAAACTTAACACTGGTAATCCTTTCATTTTTTGCCGCATTGGTTAGTTGAACCGTTTGAACTGGCTCAATATGTTCAGTGTTGGCAATATTGTAAAAAAAAGTTTTACCTGAAGCGGTTATTAAATATAGGTTTTTGCCTTGACCACCCAAGCGTAGCCATTTAATATTATTAGGAGCCTCAATACTGCCTTCAGCACTCAGCTCCAACGATACATCGTCAGACATAAAAGAGTCAGTTTTTTCAAACTTCTTCACCAAAATAGAGTTTGAGCGAGCATCTTGCATGACAAGGGTTAACTCTGACTCATCTAATCTCACGGCTAAATGTTGAATAGCCGAGTTTGAAACCTCAAGCCCCTCCTTACCAAATGGATAGGTCAAGTGAACGCTCACTAAACGCTTATCATTAGGATAGGTTAAGGTATAGCCAAATTTTATGATTTGTACTTGACCGTTAGACAAGCCAAAGGCCATTAGTCTTTCCGAATCTTCTATCTGAGTAAAGCTGGTAATAGAGGCGCCTGAAAAATTTAATTTAGCTGAAAACAACACCTTACCCGTTTGCACATTAAAACCCGTCACCACACCCGACTGGCTAACCCGTATACCCGTTTCTTTATATTCATCTAACTCATAAAATAAGGTGGGCGAATCTGCTGGGCCAGGTATCGCATAACTTGCCTTTTCGGACACAGTAGCAGGAGCAAATAAAGGCACGACCACATACATTAAAAAGAACATAATCAACATAACGAATACAATTACCCCTATCCCGCCAATACTAATGACATAACGCCAAGCACGGTCTACATTATTTCTATAGTGGATACTTCGCCCGAATGTTAAGTTGGCAAGCATCGCTTTCACTTTTCCCAACCCAAACTTTGTTTTCAGACTTTCTGAATTTTGCATCTCGTCCAACCTCATATATTGACAAGAAAGACTATACCCACGCAAAATGACAACGAGATGACGTTTACAAGAATTTTATGACACTTTTGTGACAAGACGATCAAGCATCCTATTTTAGGGCGACTTGCACTAAAATGTAGCATAACTAAAAGAAGACATTTACCCACAGACTAGAAATTATTCAGGCACTTTTACCAACAAACCTACCATTTTCAACAGCTTGTATTTAGCTTAAAAATGATTGGATTTTTGGCATGATTCAAGCTATTATGACAATGTTAATTATTAATATATTTAAAACGAAAAGGGATAAACATGTCACAACAAGCTATCTTTGACCTAATTAAAGAAAATGATGTTAAGTGGGCCGATTTACGATTCACCGATACACACGGTAAAGAACAACACGTCACCATTCCAGCGGCCAGCATTGATGAAGATTTCTTCGTTGATGGTGAAACATTTGACGGATCTTCTATCGAAGGCTGGAAAGGCATTAACGATTCTGACATGCTGCTTATTCCTCAGACGGACGGTTTCGTTATGGACCCATTCACTAACGATCCTACGATCATTATTCGTATGATGATCGTATCTCCTGCAACCATGGAATCTTATGAAAAAGATCCTCGTGGTATTGCTAAGAAAGCAGAAGCTTATTTAGCCTCTACGGGTGTTGCCGACGCAGCATTCTTTGGCCCAGAGCCTGAATTCTTCGTATTTGATGACGTTAAGTGGGGAGCAGACATGTCTGGTTCTTTTGTTAAGGTTCACTCTGGCGAATCTGTTTGGGAAAATGAACGTGAAGTTGAAGGTGGAAACACGGGACACCGCCCTAAGTTAAAAGGCGGTTACTTCCCAGTTCCTCCTGTTGATCAGTTACATGAAGTACGTGCAGATATCTGCGCAATGGCTGAGTCAATGGGGCTTAAACTAGAAGCACACCACCATGAAGTAGCCGCTGGTGGACAGTGTGAGCTAGCCGTATCGGGTAACACTTTAACTGCCAAGGCTGATGAAGTTCAGATCCTTAAGTATGCTGTTCACAACACTTGCCACGCTTTAGGTAAAACAGCGACATTTATGCCCAAGCCAATCGTTGGTGACAACGGTTCTGGTATGCACATTAACCAATCACTTTCTAAAGATGGCAAAAACATCTTCGCTGGTGACGTTTACTCTGGTCTTTCTCAAGAAGCACTTTGGTATATCGGTGGTTTAATGAAGCACACTCAAGCACTAAACGCATTCACAAACCCAGGTACAAACTCTTACAAGCGTCTTGTCCCAGGATTTGAAGCACCAGTATTAGTTGCTTACTCTGGTAAAAACCGTTCTGCTTCTATCCGTATTCCTTATGCACCTTCTGAGCGTTCACGTCGTGTTGAACTTCGTTACCCAGATGCGATTGCTAACCCTTACTTAGCATTCTCAGCTTCGCTAATGGCTGGTCTTGACGGAATTCTGAACAAGATTGACCCAGGCGAGCCTGCTGAAAAAGATTTATACGATCTTCCTCCTGAAGAAGAAGCAACTTATGATACCGTTTGTGCATCGTTAGAAGAAGCGCTAGATGCACTTTCTGCGGATCGTGAGTTCTTGAAAATGGGTGGTGTATTCACTGACGAAGCAATTGATTCTTACATCGAACTTAAGATGGAAGAAGTCACTCGCTTAAGAGCGACTACTCACCCTATCGAATTTGATATGTACTACTCTTCATAATATCAAGTTCACTGCCGTTTAGTTAAGGCAGTCTTATAACCCACTAAAACTTCATGTTTTAGTGGGTTTTTTTTTGCCTATCCGTTAAGCTACTCACTTCAAATTTTTAAGCGGGTGATCCATTATGTTGAAGTGTTTCTTTGCCACTAAAGAATGGGCTCTATGGGCTTGGGGCGGGCTTACCTTCCTATTTGCCATTACTTGGCTACAAGTTTACCTAACTGTATTGTTAAACAGTTGGTATGGTACCTTTTATGACATTCTACAAAAAGCAGATGATGTCAATGCTTTCTGGCAAAGTATGGTCGACTTCACCTATATTGCGATACCTTATATTTTTGTGGCGATGCTAGCATTCTACTTTGCCCAGCATTACTCCTTCCGCTGGCGTCAAGCCATTACCTTTCATTATTTGCCTCATTGGGAAAAAACCGAAGGCAATATTGAAGGAGCCTCACAACGTATCCAACAAGACACTTATGAGTTCGCTAAATACTTAGAAAGCTTAGGCCTAGGCCTATTCAAAGCGCTACTTACCCTTATCGCGTTCATTCCTATTCTTTGGGAATTATCTTCTAAAATTGGTTTACCTATTATTCGTGATATCGATGGCTCTTTAGTTTGGATTGCACTCTTAACCTCGCTAGGAGGAATTGTTATTTCTTATTTTGTAGGCATTCACCTACCTGGACTAGAATATAACAATCAACGGGTAGAAGCCGCTTACCGAAAGCAATTGGTTTATTCAGAAGATGATAAAAAATTTGCTGAAATCGTTAGCCTAACCGAACTCTTTACCGGTTTAAGAACCAACTACTTTAGAATATTTAACCACTATTCTTATTTCTCTTTATGGAGCAATCTATATGGCCAGGTAATGATTATTTTGCCTTACCTACTGATGGCGCCCTCATTGTTTACAGGGGCCATCACATTAGGGATCGTCACCCAAACGGGTAATGCCTTTGGCAAGGTAAATGACAGCTTCTCTTACCTAATCGATCGTTGGACGGACATTACCAAATTCTTATCTGTTATTAAACGCCTGAATGAATTTGAAAAACAATTAATTCCTTGTCAGAACAACGTACAACAAACGACAACCTTAGATAAATAAACCAAACGAATTCATTTAAGTTATTTCAACCCCAAAAATCGCCAGGGGTGGTGTCTTAGCCAGACCACCCCTGGCGATTTTTGGGGTTTAGGGTAATTTTTGGCATTAAAAAACCCTCTTTCGAGGGCTTCTATTATCTTGCCGTACAAACGCTAGTAACTAGTGCGCAATATGGTTCGGATCAAAATCCGTTAACTCATATTCTGTGCCACAATAAGGACACTTTGCTTGGCCAGTTTTTTCAATAGGCAACATCACTTTTGGGTGAGAGTCCCATTTTGAATCTGTAGGCATTGGGCAAGCTAAAGGGGTATCAGCATAAGTCACTTGTACTTTTTTAACATCAGACATATCTAAATTCCTTATTTAACCTGGGTTAACCAATCAAGGTGTTCTGCTGAACGGCCATGAACAATATCAAAATACTTAGTTTGTAGCTTTTCAGTAATTGGCCCACGAGAACCACAACCAATTGGACGACCATCTAATTCACGAATAGGCGTTACTTCTGCAGCAGTTCCCGTAAAAAAAGCTTCATCAGCAATATAAACTTCATCGCGCGTAATGTCTTTCTCGACTACATCTATGCCAAATTCTTTTGCCATTTGCATAATCGTTTTACGCGTAATACCATCTAAAGCACACTTCAACTGAGGCGTAAAAATAACACCGTCTTTTACCAAGAAGAAGTTTTCGCCAGATCCTTCAGAAACATAACCGTCCACATCTAACAATAAAGCTTCATCACAACCGTGGCTAATCGCTTCTTGTAGTGCCAACATAGAGTTCATGTAAGCGCCGTTCGCTTTGGCCTTGGTCATGGTAATATTTGGGTGATGACGTGTATAGGATGAGGTGGCAACCTTAATACCACGTTGCAAGTTCTCTTCACCCATGTAAGCGCCCCATTCCCAAGCAGCAACCATAACATGTGTTTTTAAGTTATCTGCACGTAGTCCCATGCCTTCAGAACCATAAAACACCATTGGGCGTATATAGGCCGACTTTAAGTCATTAATCGCCACTGACGCACGCTGCGCTTCGTTAATTTCGTCTTTCGAAAAAGGCATGCTCATGTTCATGATTTTAGCGCTGTTAAATAAACGGTCTGTATGCGCTTCTAGCTTAAAAATAGACGTGCCCTGCTCTGCTTCATAAGCGCGAACCCCTTCAAACACGCCCATACCATAGTGTAAAGTGTGTGTTAGAACGTGGGTTTTGGCTTCTCGCCATTCAACCATTTCACCATCTAGCCAAATTTTGCCATCGCGATCACTCATTGTTTGCATGAACAGTCCTTCATTTAGTTTCATTTATAATGGATGGAATTATAGCTGAAACCAACCCTGAACAACACTAAAAACGCCTCCAACTTAACTTTTAATTTCAGTTAACGCTTATAAATCAATCTACTTATTTAAAACCAATCAAATGAAAATGCTTGTGTTTTGTCATAAGATGACTAAAATAATTCTTTTGAAAGGCAAGTATAAATAGACAGTTTTTATACTTCATAAATATTCAAAAAAGCAATCCAAAGCCTTGCGCTTTCGATTGCTTTTTTAGTTTTAGCGAGACAGAGAATGACAAGCAACCACATTATGAACACCTATGCTAGATTACCTATTAGCTTTAAAACTGGCAAAGGCGCGACCTTGTTTACTGAAGATGGTACCGCCTATTTAGATGCGGTCAGTGGTATTGCTGTTTGTAGTTTAGGGCACGCTCATCCCGCTATTTCAGACACTATTTGCCAGCAATCAAAGCAACTACTGCATACCTCAAATTTATACAATATTGACCAACAAACACAACTGGCCGACGAGCTATGTGAGTTGTCTGGCATGGATGAAGTTTTCTTCACCAATTCGGGTGCAGAAGCCAACGAAGCTGCTTTAAAAATTGCCCGTAAAGTGGCCAACCAGAAAGGCATTCAAAACCATAAAGTGATTGTGATGAATGGCAGTTTTCATGGCCGTACCTTAGCCACATTATCTGCCACAGGTAATGAAAAAGTTCATCAAGACTTCACCCCTTTAGTGGATGATTATATTCGGGTCAATTTTGATGACATTGAAGCCATTCAAGCCCATGCCAGCAACCCTAATGTGGTGGCTATTTTAGTAGAACCTATTCAAGGTGAAGGTGGCGTACATGTGCCCTCTGACAACTACTTAACAGAGTGTCGTCGCATTTGTGATGAAAATGACTGGCTATTAATGCTTGATGAAGTACAAACCGGCATTGGCCGAACCGGACAATGGTTTGCCTTCCAACATGAAAATTTATTGCCCGATGTGATGACCCTTGCCAAAGCATTGGGAAATGGCATGCCTATTGGCGCTTGCTTAACCGCAGGAAAAGCCAATGCTGTCTTAGTACCAGGAAATCATGGCACCACATTTGGCGGTAACCCGCTTGCTTGTGCCGTGGCACTCAGCGTATTAAAGGTGATTAAAGCCGAGAACTATATTGAAAAAGTCGCCCAACAAGGCCAAGCCATACGTCAGCAGTTTCAAGACAAGCTAGCCAACAACCCACACGTGGTTAATATTCGTGGCAAGGGTTACATCATGGGAATTCAGCTAGACAGCCCATGTGCAAACTTAGTCGCCGAAGGCTTAGCGCAAAACTTACTAATTAACGTCACTCGTGGCGATACCATTCGCTTGTTGCCTGCATTTGTAATGCAAGCTGAACAACAAGCCGAACTTATTCAAAAGGTCGTGGGTTTAATCAATAAACACACAGGCCAATAGGACAGATTATGAGACATTTTTTAACCCTAAAAGACTTAACGCCAGCAGAATGTCAGCAGTTAATGACCCGTGCCACTGAATTAAAAGAAATTCAAAAGTCGGGTGAAATTTTCGAGCCTTTAAAAAATAAAACACTGGCAATGATTTTTGAAAAAGCCTCTACCCGCACACGTGTATCCTTCGAAATCGGCATGACTCAATTAGGTGGCCACGCACTATTTTTATCGCCACGTGATACCCAACTGGGTCGTGGCGAACCTATTGAAGACAGTGCCCGTGTTATTTCTAGCATGGCCGATGGCATTATGATTCGTACCTTCGGGCATGATATTGTCAAAACCTTCGCGGCCAACTCAAGCGTGCCAGTTATCAATGCCTTAACCGATGATTTCCACCCTTGCCAGTTACTAGCAGACATGCAAACTTATCAAGAAAACCGTGGTTCTATTCAGGGTAAAACCGTAGTGTGGGTAGGCGATGGCAACAACATGTGCCATTCCTACATCAATGCAGCAGCACAATATGGCTTTAACTTAAGAATTGCCGCGCCAGAAGGCTATGATCCTAATATGGATTTACTCAATGCCAATAAGCATTGTGCTGAAATTATTCGCGACCCAATGGAAGCTTCAACCGGTGCCGACTTAATTGTGACTGATGTTTGGGCGAGTATGGGACAAGAAGATGAGCAAAAGAAACGCGAAGTGGCTTTCAAAGACTATCAAGTTACTCAAAAAATGATGGCACAAGCAAACAAAGAAGCCGCCTTCCTACACTGCCTACCCGCACACAGAGGTGAAGAAGTGGCAGCAGATGTAATTGATGCCAAAGACTCCCTTGTCTGGCAGGGCGCTGAAAATAGACTACATGCCCAAAAAGCATTGCTTGAATTTTTAATGGCGTAAGCCATTTAAGACTTTGACTGACATACCCCAAACAAAAAAAGTGCCATAGGCGCTTTTTTTGTAGCTAAACAATCTACCGTTACCAGATTTTAAAGTTATTTTCGACCCGCAAAAGCCTGCCCGAGTGTCCCGCTATCAATATATTCTAACTCACCGCCCATCGGAATACCTTGTGCTAGGCGCGTCACTTTAATATCTAACTTTATTGCCATATTCTGTAAATAATAGGCGGTTGCTTCACCTTCAACCGTTGGGTTAGTCGCTAAAATAAGCTCACTGAAACTTTCATTTACCAATCTAGTTTGCAGCTTTTCTAGCCCCAATTCTTCTGGGCCAATGCCATCAATCGGTGATAGATGGCCTTTTAGTACAAAATAACGGCCTTTAAAAATACCTGACTGTTCGATAGCTAACACATCCGATGGCGATTCCACCACACACAGCTCATCATTATTACGACGTTCTGAGGTACAAAGATGACAAACTTCATATTCTGTTAAGTCTTGGCATTTTTGACAGCTGTTAATTTTCTCTAACGATTCTGTCAGCTTATTGGCCAGCATATGCCCACCTTTTTTATTTTTTTCTAATAAAAAATAAGCCATACGTTGTGCAGACTTTTGCCCCACACCAGGCAAGACTTTAAAGCTTTGAATGAGTTCTTGAATTAAAACACTTTGATTCACGTTTCAAGCCCTAAAATCGCCAGGGGTGGTCTCGTTAAAAATACCATTAAAATGGCATCTTTATGCCGTCGGGTAAATTCATCCCTGCGGTTAAACCGCCCATTCTTTCTTGTGATGTTTCTGCTACTTTACGTGCAGCACTATTAACCGCGGCAGCAAACAAATCTTCTAACATTTCTTTGTCATCCATTAAGCTATCATCAATACTCACATTAATCAGTTCATGACGCCCACTCATTTGAACCTTAACCATGCCACCGCCGGCTTCGCCTTCTACGGTCATATTGGCAAGCTCTTCTTGCGCTGCTTGCATATTTTTTTGCATTTCTTGAGCTTGCTTCATCATGTTGCCCAAACCACCTTTTCCACCGAACATAAGCTTTCCTTCTTTTGATTTATAGTTAATAGTTTTACGTTATTGATAGCGATTTAATCGAACGCTCAATGACCCGCATATTTAATATTTGCATAAAATCTTGTACTTGCTGATCATTATAAATACTTTGGTAAGCGGTATTATTTTGCTGATCTAACCTTTGCTTACTTAAAAAGGCAGGCGTACTGTAATCAAACTGCCCTTTTACAAATCTTAAAGAACAACCCAGCGCTTGTTGTAACGACGCGGCTAATTTCTCGACTGACCGATCTGTTTTGGCCATCGCTTGCATAGGATCGACACTTAACACACACTCTTGCTCATTTAGTTCAATCAGAATAGCTTGATTGGCTAGCTCAGCTTCCATGCCCTTCAATTTCAATTGTACAATAATCTGCTGCCAAGGCAGAGCCGATAAGTCTCTCGCACTCAGTTTTACTTCCTGACAAACAAATGCTTCTTCAGGTAAATCAGGCTCAAGCCCTTCAACGATTGGAACTTCTTGAATCGTTGAAATAATGTCTAGAGATTGTACCTGCTCGTCTATTTCCCAAGGCGGACTGCTATCCAAATCAGGCGAATGTTCCATCTCTGATGTAGCTGTGTTTCCTACCGGTTCAGGTGATAAAGGCATTGCCTCTACGTTAGAGTTAGCAGGTAAAAGTTGTTCCGCCTGTTTTCCTAACTCAACTAATTTTTCAGTTGCTGAAAGTGCTTGGCTATCATTTTGAACAATAACCGGTTCTGTAACAAGGCCCTTTTCAGGGCTTAGGGCTTTCCCAGAGTATTTTCATTTAACCCTCCCATCATCGCTTTCACGGTGTCTAAATAAACTGCTTCCGACTCTGACACGATAGGTTGATTATTCGTAGGCGCAACGGACTGTTCAGTATTTAGGAGCACCTTCTGTTGCGGTATCGCTTCAACCTGTACGGCTTCTGCAGAAGATTGTATCGACGCAGCGATACTGGCAAAACTCACCGCTTCGCCCGTATTTTCAGCGACTAAGTTTGTTTGTGTTCCTGACTCAGAGCCTGTAAAAGCAACGCTGCTGGTCGCATCAAAAGCTAACATACGTAGCAAAGCCATTTCAAAGCCAATTTTAATATCAGGAGCGAAGCGCATATCTTGCTTTGCCAATAATGCAATTTGGTAGAGTGCTTGAATCTTATTCGCATCAATATGTTGTGCTGTTTGGGCAAGCACCTGCTCATCGACCACGGCAGCTTCGGTTAAGCTGCCCAGTATTTGTAACATTTGAACCTGGTGAAAAATTTCACTTAACTGGTCGACTAAGGCTTCATAGTTAACCCCAATAGACGACAGGTTAATCATGACCTGCTTAATACCCTCTGCCGACTGGTTTATCAAGGCTTCTAATATATGCACAGCATGTTGCTGATCAACCAAACCTAACATAGTTTGTACTGGCGTAAATTGTACTTCTCCACCGCCATAGGCAATGGCTTGGTCTAAAATACTTAAGGCGTCACGAGCAGAGCCATCGGCACTTTTGGCGATTAATGCCAAGGCCGTTTCATCAAATGGAATTTTCTCTTGGTCTAGAATAAAGCTTAAGTGATCTTTAATTTGCAACTGCGTTAAACGCATTAAATTAAACTGTAAGCAACGAGATAAGACGGTAATAGGTAGTTTGTGAGGATCGGTAGTGGCCAGCAAAAACTTAACGTGCTCTGGTGGTTCTTCTAGCGTCTTAAGTAGTGCATTGAAACTACTTTTCGACAGCATGTGCACTTCATCAATTAGGTAGACTTTAAAACGACCTTGTACTGGCGCATACTGTACATTTTCTAACAACTCACGCGTATCTTCTACTTTGGTTTTAGAGGCCGCATCAACTTCTATTAGGTCAATAAAGCGCCCTTCATCAATACTTTTACAAATCGAACACACGCCACAAGGGGTTGAGCTAATACCCTCTTCGCAGTTTAAAGCTTTTGAAAAAATACGGGCAATGGTGGTTTTACCCACACCCCGTGTGCCAGTAAACAAGTAGGCATGGTGTAAACGCTGTTGATCTAAAGCATTGGCCAATGCTTGCATGACATGCTGCTGACCAACCAATTCTGAAAACTTTTTAGGACGCCACTTTCGGGCTAAAACGACATAGCTCACAACAGATTTCTACTTAAAATAATAATATTCTATTCTACCTTTTTCAAACACCATAAGAGGCGAAAAAAAGTTTATAGATGCTTTTTTTGAATATCCGCTAACAGACCTTCCGAGGCAGAGGTCACCAAATCAAACACATGATTAAAGCCCTCTGCGCCACCATAGTAAGGATCAGGTACTTCAGTTTCGCTAAAGCCGGTCGCGTAATCTAAAAATAATTGAATTTTAGAATTATATTCAGGCAATGATAGGTCTATTAAATCGGCATAGTTAGCATCATCCATTGCCAAGACATAATCAAATTCAATCATATCGCCCAAGTTAACTTGCCTAGCTCTTAAATCAAGCATATCAATCCCTCTATTTCGTGCGGTTTGAATAGAGCGAGTATCCGCAGGTTTGCCACTATGCCAAGCCGCCGTGCCAGCAGAATCAATCCTAATTTTATCAGCCAAGCCTGCATCTTGAACTAGCTGGCGAAAAACACCATGTGCAGTCGGTGAACGGCAAATATTGCCCAAACAAACAAAGAGAACAGATACTTTTTGGGTCATCATTTTTTCCTTTTAAAAGGCTTATATAGTAAAGCGCCTGCACAAAGCCGTCGCTTAGTCGTAAAATAACCTCTATTCTACGAAAAAATTAGAGTCTGCAATGGCCATTTTAAGACCCAAACCGACAATTAAGCTGATTCCTTTTTCACCCAATTGGTTGCTTTATGAAGACGAGCAAGTCATTGTCGTGAATAAGCCCAGTGGATTATTATCTGTCCCTGGCAAAGATGCCAACCCGGCCGCCTCTTTAATAGGCCAGGTGCAAACCTATTGCCCTAGCGCTTTGATCGTTCACCGTTTAGACATGGATACATCTGGTATTATGCTGCTGGCAAAAAATGCTGATGCACATCGTATGTTAAGCCGCCAGTTTCAAGACCGACAAACCCAAAAACAATACCAAGCAATTTGTGCCGGCAAACCCTCTCAGCTAAAAGGCGTTATTAACCAGCCTATGCGTTGTGACTGGGAAAGGCGCCCCTTGCAAATGATAGATTTTAAACAAGGCAAGTTTGCACAAACCTACTGGCAAGTTGAAGACCAACAACCGAACCATTTTAAAGTTCTACTACGCCCTATTACCGGCCGTTCTCACCAGCTTCGCTTACACATGAAGCAACTGGGTCACCCCATATTAGGCGATAATCTCTACGCAGATCCTATCAGTTTACAAGCCAAAAATCGATTAATGCTACACGCAGCACAACTCAGTTTTACCCTGCCCAGTAATGACGAACCAATGACTATTCAACAAGATGCCGACTACTGGGCATAGCAAATAAAATAAAGTTTAGCTGGCATAAATAGTGCTTTATAGCCAGTAGCTAAAATTAAATTCCGAGAGAACAGAGGAAATATCATGTCTGCAGAACTAGAAAAAGATGACCAAGCCACCCTTGAAATGTTAGAAATGATGGGAGAAACAATCGATGACGCCAGCACAGACGAGCTGGGAACCGACGGTCTGCTAGATGCCCTTGAAGAATTGGATGACATGGAAAGTCATGATGATATTTTAGCCACGGTTGCAGACACAAGCGTACAGGGACAAGAGCTACAAGCTGCCCTAGCCGACACAAATGATGTTGGAATAGCAAACTTAGACATGACCGACTTACCAGAAGATATGGACTTAGGCGACATAGAAGGCTTAGGTGACCTTGATGGCTTAGGTGACCTTGATGGCTTAGAAGACCTAGATAATTTAGAAACCAAAATTGAAAATATTGAACCTGAACTATCTACTGAAGCAGAAGAAATTGCCCTTGAACCCGCTGAAGAGCTTGCAGATGAAACCACTGCAGCAATGCCTGTCGAAGATTTTGAAGACGTTACTGCTGATTTAGAAACAGAGTTACCCGAAAGTAATGATGCCTTAGATTTAGACATGGCCAATTTAGAAATGGACTTGCCTGAAGAAGCCACTATTCCAGAAGTAGAAGCTGATGATGACTTAGCCATGCCCGAAGAGGAGGCTGCTAACATGAACAACATTCTAGATGAAGTCGCTGACCTTTCTGAAATACCAGAGGAAGTGGCAGATGAAACAATTGAAGACTTGGCTGATTTGGATATAGGGTCAAATATGGACGACTTAGACTTACCAGAAATTGAAAACGTTTCCCTAGCCGAAGACCCTTTAACTGAAGACCTAAGTGCCGAACTAGGTGAAATGGAAGTAGAAGCAGCTGAAATAGATGCACCTTTAGATAAAAATATCCCTGATAACGATGATCTTGATTTAAGCAATGCTGAAAATTCAGTAGATGCAATGGAAACCGCTGTTGAAATAGACTGTGAAATTAAAGATATGGCACTTAAAGCCTCTCAAACAGCAAAAGAAGCAACGGCTTTAGCACTTGAGGTAAGTGCACAAGCCCAGGCTTCGGCAGCCAAAATGCAAGCAGCCATTGTTGCCACCTTCAATGCAACAGAACGCGCATTTGAAGCGGCTAAAAAAGCAGACTATGCTATTAATATCTCGGCTTTAAGCACACAGGAAAGTGCTGAACACCTCCAAAGTAAAATTGAAGAAATCAAACAACAAAATGAAAGCCTGAAATCTGTAAATCAAGAACTGTCTAGCAAGATACAACAATTAACCAAATAAAGGCAATGGCCATGAGCGAAGCAAACCAAAATCAAGACCATGATTATCGTGATGACTTGCTAGATGAACTAGAATTTCTAGACACTTCAACCGACAACCTAGCCGCCGATGTAACCTCGACTGAGGCACTAAAAGCTACTTATGAAAAACAGGATTCTGCTCAAACCATTGATGCGGCGACACTTGCGTTACAAACGGCACAAATTGTTCAAGAGTCAGCTAAGGACATTCAAAAGGCAACCCAAACAACCCTGAAGCTAGCTTATGACCATCAGCAACAAACTACAGCGTTAAGTGATGCTAATTTTTCATGGCGACATAGCGTTAATACAGCCATAAAAGGCATTGATTCAGCTAAAACATCTATCTTAACCATGATGATTGTCAGCATTGTTTTCAGCAGTTTATCTATTGCTGCAATGGGATATTTATACTATTCTATTAACCATAAAATTGAGATGGCAAAAGGAGATGTTCTAGATATTGTCACCACTGAAAACTTGCTAGCCAATAAAAAGTATCAGTTAAAACTAGACCAACTATATTCTCTTATCGAGTCCATGTCTGCAAAAGGTGAAGGGTTTTCACAAGCTATTCCAGCCAAAGTCTCTCAAGCAATCGTGGCTGAAAAGCACTCTGTTGCTAACCATACAAATGAAGCCACTAAATCAGGAAAATATAGTCAACATGATGCTCATGATATGCATATCAACCATCTAGAACATGAGATACAAGAAGCACCACACGCTGTAAAATCGGTGGTTAAGAAAATTTATAAGCAAGAGACTAAAGCGGTTAAGCCACCTAAACAGGCCATGGTTCAAGAAAAAATTCAAGTCGTGCCTTTGAAAACAACCATTATTATTGATGATTCAAAAATTCAAAACCAAATTAAGGCCTTTGCCAAGATTCAAAAGAAGCAAGTGCATAAAATTTCTCAGCTAATGAAAAAGCTAGAAAAGCAACTGGCACATAAAGATCATACTGCCACTAACAAGCACTCAAGCGTACCTACAGGCTTAACCGTTGAACAATTGAAGAAGTTAAATGGTATTTCTTGGGCAGTACACCAACAAGGTAAACAGCTAAAGAGCATTCAAAAGCAATTGGCAATGCCTTTGCCTAAACAAGCTATTGTGCAGAAAGAGTCCGCAACCGCGACTGAGTTGAAAGGTATTTCGCAGTCACTCAGAACCTTAAAACAAAAAATGATAGCCTTGCAAAATCAACAAGCACAAATGCAAAAAGAAGTGCAATCTTTAAGTAATGTAACCGAAGGTTTAACAAAAAAACCCAGACCTTACCGTTATGAATCAAAGAACTAACTTTATTTAAGCAAAGCACAAAGCAACCTTAAAAATCGCCAGGGGTGGGTATATTCAAGACCACCACCCCTGGCGATTTTAAGTTTTGAAAGGGTTAGTCTGAAGTAATCATTTGATAAGGGCGAGCCATATTATCTATCACTTTTTGTAAACTAAAGGTTCTTACTTCTTCAATAAATTTTTGGCCGCCAAAGAAAACTTGAAGCGTCGGCAAACTAAGCACACCTTGTTGTGCACCTAATTCTGGCGTAGCATGGCAATCGATGTAGGCTATGGTCGCTAAAGGGTAGTGTGCTGCCATCAAACCGATTAGCTTAGGCTTAATCGCATGACAAACACCACATTCTTTTCCACCAAATAAGACCAATAACACATCTTTAGATTGTTTGAGTTCGAGCAAAGTACCTTCTGTTTCAACCACGACCATATTCATTCCTTTAAATTAAAAGCGTTATTCCAACCAAGCAGCGCCTCTAACACCACTTGAATCGCCCCACTTTGCTTGCACCAGTTGAGTATCAACTTGATCGCTAAAGACCCATTGTTGCCAAAGTTGAGGCACTCTCTGATAGAGGTAATCCATATTAGAAAGCCCACCACCTAGCACAATAACATCTGGGTCTAACACGTTAATAACCGATGCTAAGGCTTTGGCTAACCATTGAGCATAACGATCTAAATAGACTTGGGCTTCACTGTTATTTTGAGCTTGGGCTTGCTCCAGCAGTTCTGGCACCGTTAGTTGTTGGCCTGTGCCTAAGCGATATTGTTCTTGAAACCCTGGGCCTGATAAAAATGTTTCTATACATCCCACTTGGCCGCAGTAACAAGGAACTTGGCCGTCTGGTGCATCAGCATAAGTCATATAGGGTAAAGGGTTATGCCCCCACTCTCCCGCAATAGAATTTTTACCTTGAATAACTTGGCCATTAACAACAATCCCGCCACCACAACCTGTACCGATAATAACGCCAAAGACAACCGTTTGATTTTTTGCCGCACCATCCAGTGCTTCTGACAAGGTAAAACAGTTAGCATCATTGGCTAAGCGAACCGTTAAAGCTAACTTCAGCTCAAGATCTGATTGAAGGGATTCACCAATTAAACAAGTGGTATTAGCATTTTTAATTTTACCCGTTACATGAGATACGGCACCCGGAATACCAACACCAACTTTCGTTATATTAGGGTATAAATCTTGAACCTTCTGTACCAATAGAACAATCGCATTCACAATATCTTGATAACTATTTTTTGGCGTGATAACCCTTTCCCGAAAAAGAGTACGACTGGCATCATCTAGCACGACAATTTCTATTTTAGTGCCTCCTAAATCAATGCCTACTTTCATTTTGGCACCTTGGTTAAAGTCAGGGTAAAGTCATTGGGAAGGTAGTCTTTATTAAGTGTGACACTAGGACAAAGTGTTTGGCAAAAAAGAAGCATTTCATCTGGCGAAAATGACTGTAAATCTGATCGTTGCTCTGTCCAAGCTTCTTCTTGGTTCAGCAGGTTAAAAACCAATCCTTTTTTAGCAACACGCAGCATTTCGACAATGATATAGCGCGCATAGTCGCCATGACTATCAACCACTTCATTCAAGGCACCAGATAGCACCACATAGTCAAAAGTATTTGTTTTAAATTTAAAATCGGGTAGCTCACCTTCACGTAAATCAATTCCTTTATACTGGCAACTACCTGCAAAAACCATGTCAGGGGAAACATCAATACCGGTATACCTAACAGAGCAATTTTGCTGCGCTAGATAATTTTTTAAGTCTCCAAACCCACAGCCAACATCCAATAAGCTAGCTGACTCGTCTTTGTCCAGCTTAGGTTTAATATAGTTTACAAATTGTTGAAACCTAATTTCTTGAACCGCTTGGCTACTCCAAAATAAGGCAGTTGGCTGATAACCTTTTTGTTCAATAGAGGTTCTATGACGCGTCATAATTCTTAGTTTTTCTTTTTCTGATAGCCACATTAGTAAGTTATTCCTTGCTCAATAGAGCGCAGCCATTCAATTTCAGCTGTTGAAAAACCTGCTTCTATTCTGGCTTCATAGTTAAAGGGGCCTCTTAGATTTCCATGAAAGTATTTATCCACCGTTTCTTGAAAAGTACGAACAGGAGACTTGCTTTGCTGTTCACACAAATAATTAAACCAACGAGAACCCACGGCAACATGCCCTATTTCATCATGCAGTAGAATTTTTAAGATTTCTACGCCTCTCTTATCGCCAATAGCTTGCAACTTCTTAATCATCGGAGGGGTAACATCTAGCCCCCTAGCTTCTAGCGTTCTGGGAACTAATGCCATTCGGACTAGAGGGTCGTGGGCAGTTTCATAGGTGGTCACCCATAAACCATTGTGAGCACTAAAAGAACCGTAGTCATAACCAAGAGAACACAAATGCTCTCTAATCAACTGAAAGTGATAAGACTCTTCAACAGCCACCCCTAACCAGTCATCATAAAAAGCATAGGGCATCTCTTGAAAGCGATACAAAGCATCTAAGGCGAGGTTAATGGCATTAAATTCAATGTGTGCAATAGAGTGCATTAACGCAGCATGCCCCTCTTTAGAGCCTAATTTTCGTTTGGGTAACAATTTAGGCGCGGTTAATATTGGCTGTACAGGCCTACCTGGATTGGGTATTTTTTGAATTTCATCCGTCGTAGATAGGCTAAATAATCCTGATAGCCAGCTTTCTTGAATGTCTTGTAACTGTGTTAACTTTGCTTCAACATTCTTTTCCTGTAAGCAAGTTAAAATGGTTTCAAAAAAATTAGCTGACATCTCTGACCTTTTCCATAGTTTTTAAAAACAAAAAAACCGGTAAAAACCGGCTTTAAAATTGGTAAATAAGCTCCAATTAACGGTAGTAAACACCCATTAGATATCTTGTACCACGATATTGCTTATAGTCAATCGCACTAAACAATTTAGACCAAGTTACACGATCTTTAGGTGTCATAAAATAAGAAGGATTACGACCTTTAATTTTATCGCCATACTTAGCTTCAATTTTTGTTAGCTCGGCATAACACTGGCGAACAGAAACTTTCTGATCAATTGCTTGTGCAGCAGTTGATCCCTTTTCTTTACCCGTTTTTAAAACCAAATCACCATCGGCAATACATTGGTCATAGACAGACACTGATGCCTGTACATTTAAAGATAAAGCTGCAACTGCAGAAATGAATAATGCTTTTAAAGTTAATTGTTTCATTCAACTACTCCGAGATATAAGGATTTAATTATTAACTCCGCTATTCTTAACTTTTTGCCTTTAAAAAGCAACCTTTAAACGCTGAATAATAACTAAAATAAATTAAGAACAGATAAGAAAATTTTATGGGTTTAAGTTTTACTGGTTTTTATCGTCTGTATTAAAGCCAAAATCATCACGATCAATAAAACTATTAAAAATAAAAATTGGGAGACTCCGTGTATCTCGGCAAAAGACCATTTTGCCCCTAAAGCCCAAGCAATACCTTGGGTTTTAGTTTCAATAATTAACTGACTAATCCAGGTAGCATTCATAAACTGTAAACTTAAAGCAAGCAAGACTAAACCATAAGAGATCGCCTTACCTTTAAAGGTAAGCCAATAGGTACCAAAAAGTAGACAAACCAATAATATAAAATTAGTAATCGCAATATTTTGTAGCAACACTGCCATAATATCACCTGCCACAGAGCTAGGTAGCACCGTAAATAAGGTACTGGCTACGCCATAGCCTACAGCAATATTCAAGGTAATAAAAATAATGGGTATAACCGTGGTGAACAAGCTTGATCTAAACATTTAAATGTATTCGATTGTTAAAATTTCGTAATCTGTATTGCCTTTAGGTGCCACAACCGTCGTTTCATCGCCTTCTTCTTTACCAATTAAAGCACGGGCAAAGGGAGAGTTAACTGACAATTTATTTTGAGCAATATCAGCTTCTTCATGCCCCACTATTTTATAACGTGATTCTTCATCAGTTTCCACATTGGCAATGGTTACCGTTGCCCCAAACACAACCTTTCCATTAGGAGAAAGTTTAGTGACATCAATAACCTGCACATTACCTAAAACACCTTCTACTTGTGCAATACGTGCTTCAACCAAGCCCTGCTCTTCTTTTGCAGCATGATACTCTGCATTTTCTTTTAAATCACCATGCTCTCTAGCTTCAGCAATAGATTGTGAAATAGCTGGACGCTTAACCTTCTTAAGCAGATCAAGTTCTTCTTGAAGGGTATCAGCCCCTTCTTTTGTCATAGGATGTTTTTGCATAATTTTTCTCTTTGAGGTAAACAAAAACGCCGAAGATAACTTCGGCGCTTAAATTAGTTTCATTCTGACGGTTAAATATCTTGTAAACGAGTTACTTTATCGTTGTCCATAAAGTCCATAGAAGCCACCATTGCCATCGCACCAGCCATAGTAGTGGTGTAACAAACTTTCTTCATTAAGGCTTCACGACGAATACCAGAAGAATCTTTGATACTCACTGAACCATCAGAAGTGTTCACAATAAGTGCCACGTCTCCGTTTACAATTGAATCCACAATATTAGGACGACCTTCGGTCACTTTATTCACTACTTCACAAGTAATGTTAGCTTCTTCAAGTGATTTAGCGGTGCCTCGTGTCGCTGAAATAGTAAAGCCTTTCGCAATAAGCTGTTCTGCTAAAGCAATGACTTTCACTCTATCTGCTTGACGAACACTTAAGAAAGCTACACCAGAGGTTGGCAAGATTGTGCCTGCCCCTAACTGTGCTTTATGATAAGCTTCGGCAAAAGTATCACCGATACCCATTACTTCACCCGTTGACTTCATTTCTGGCCCAAGAATAGGATCTACGCCTAGGAACTTAATGAATGGAAAAACGGCTTCTTTAACAGAGTAATGTGTTGGCACAATCTCTTTGGTAAAGCCTTGATCGGACAGTTTTTGTCCAACCATACAGCGTGCGGCAATCTTAGCCAAAGGCTGACCCATTGCTTTTGAAACAAAAGGGACGGTTCTAGAAGCTCTAGGGTTAACCTCTAATACATAAATATTTTCACCTTGAACAGCAAACTGAGTATTCATTAAGCCGACCACACCTAAAGCTTTAGCCATTTTAACAACTTGACTACGAATCTCATCTTGAATGTGCTTTGGGATACTGTAAGGCGGTAAAGAACAAGCTGAATCACCCGAGTGAATACCGGCTTGTTCAATATGCTCCATCAGACCACCAATAACCACATCTTCGCCATCACAAACAGCATCAACATCTAGTTCAATCGCGTCATCTAAGAAGCGGTCTAGCAATACAGGAGAGTCATTAGAGACCTTAACAGCTTCAGTCATGTAACGAGATAAGTCCGAATCGGTATACACAATTTCCATTGCACGACCACCTAGTACGTAGGAAGGTCGGACTACGAGTGGGTACCCAATTTCATTGGCTAACACAATCGCTTGCTCTTCATTACGAGCCGTTCTATTAGGTGGTTGCTGTAAACCAATTTCATCTAGTAACTGCTGGAAACGCTCTCTGTCTTCTGCTAAATCGATTGAGTCTGGCGTGGTACCAATGATAGGAACACCTGCTTCTTCAAGGTCTTCTGCTAACTTAAGGGGAGTTTGACCACCATACTGAACAATGACGCCTTTAGGCTGTTCAACAGCAACAATTTCCAATACATCTTCAAGCGTTAAAGGCTCGAAATACAAACGATCTGAAGTATCGTAATCGGTTGAAACAGTTTCTGGGTTGCAGTTAACCATAATGGTTTCATAACCATCTTCACGCATTGCCATGGCAGCATGAACACAACAGTAATCAAATTCAATTCCCTGCCCAATACGGTTAGGACCGCCACCCAATACCATGATCTTATCTTTCGTCGATGGA
This sequence comes from Hydrogenovibrio sp., assembly GCA_015484555.1. Classification (GTDB taxonomy): domain Bacteria; phylum Pseudomonadota; class Gammaproteobacteria; order Thiomicrospirales; family Thiomicrospiraceae; genus Hydrogenovibrio. Next base: position 77,740 of record WFMZ01000030.1, read on the forward strand.
TTGGCTTCACACTCATCTTCATAAGTTGAATACATATAAGCTGTTGAGGTTTCAAATTCAGCAGCACAAGTATCTACACGCTTGTAGACAGGGCGAACATTTAGGGTATGTCTAAACTTACGAACTAATGCTGCATCTGTGTTTAATAAAGTCGCTAGGCGGTTATCAGAAAAACCTTTGCGCTTTAAGTTACGTAAGTAGGTTTCATCTAAAGCATCTAACCCTTTTTGCTTCACATCATCTTCAAGATCAATCAGTTCTTTAATTTGAGATAGGAACCAAGGGTCAATTTTTGAAATATCAAATACAGTTTCAATATCCCAACCGGCACGGAATGCATCGGCAACATACCAAATACGCTCATCACCTGCAGCACGCAGCTCTTGACGCAAGGTATCTTTAATTTCTTTTTCATCCATTGTTGCCAACGGCATGATTTCATCAAAACCATCTTTACCTGTTTCTAGGCCTCGCAAGGCCTTCTGCAATGACTCTTGGAAAGTACGACCCATGGCCATAACTTCACCCACTGATTTCATTTGCGTGCTTAAACGCTTATCAGCCTGCGGAAATTTTTCGAATGTGAAACGAGGTATCTTAGTAACAACATAATCAATAGTTGGCTCAAAAGAAGCTGGTGTTGCGCCACTGGTAATATCATTTTGAAGTTCATCAAGCGTATAACCCACAGCCAATTTAGCAGCAATTTTTGCAATTGGGAAACCGGTGGCTTTTGAAGCCAAGGCTGATGAACGAGAAACACGAGGGTTCATTTCAATAATAATCATACGACCCGTTTCAGGGTTGATAGAAAACTGTACGTTAGAACCACCCGTTTCAACACCAATCTCACGTAATACAGCCAAAGAAGCATTACGCATGATTTGATATTCTTTATCCGTTAGAGTCTGTGCAGGCGCAACCGTAATAGAGTCCCCTGTATGAATTCCCATTGGATCTAGGTTTTCAATAGAACAAACAATGATACAGTTATCATTTTTGTCTCTAACCACTTCCATCTCATATTCTTTCCAACCTAGAATAGACTCTTCCACCAGTAGTTCAGAGGTAGGAGACATTTCTAGGCCGAACTTACAAATATCTTCAAATTCTTGTTTGTTATAAGCAATACCACCGCCTGATCCACCTAATGTGAATGAAGGGCGAACAACAGTTGGGAAACCAACTGTTTCTTGGATAGCCCAAGCTTCTTCCATGTTATGTGCCACATCAGATTTTGGCATATCCAAACCAATTTTAAGCATGGCTTTACGGAAACGATCTCTATTTTCTGCTTTGTCAATTGCATCAGCATTGGCACCAATCAACTCTACATTAAACTCTTCTAGCACACCTTTTTCATCAAGCTCTAACGCACAGTTTAAAGCGGTTTGACCACCCATTGTTGGTAAGATTGCGTCAGGACGTTCTTTTGCAATAATGTTACGAACTGTTTTCCATTCAATAGGTTCAATATAGGTAGCATCAGCCATTTCAGCATCAGTCATGATAGTAGCGGGGTTAGAGTTTACTAAGATAACTCGGTAACCTTCTTCTTTTAATGCCTTACACGCCTGTACACCAGAATAATCAAACTCACAAGCTTGACCAATAATAATAGGACCTGCACCAATGATTAAAATGCTTTTTAAATCTGTTCTCTTTGCCATTTTAAGATCCTATTATTTGTTTTTAGAGTGTTTAATGTTTTTGATAAATTTATCAAAAAGTGGTGCTACGTCGTGCGGACCAGGACTTGCTTCTGGGTGACCTTGAAAGCTAAATGCAGACTTATCGGTACGTTCAATGCCTTGTAAAGAACCATCAAATAAAGAATGGTGGGTGGCTTTCAAATTATCTGGCAGACTATCGCCATCAACTGCAAAACCATGATTTTGTGCCGTAATCATTACTTTCTTAGTCTCTACATCTTGTACTGGGTGGTTACCACCGTGATGGCCAAACTTCATTTTTAATGTTTTAGCACCAGATGCTAACGCCAATAACTGGTGACCTAAGCAAATTCCAAATACTGGAATGTCTGTTTTCAAAACTTCTTGAATAGCAGTAATAGCATAGTCACATGGTTCCGGATCACCTGGACCATTAGATAAGAAAATACCGTCTGGAGCCAAAGCTAATACTTCTTGTGCTGTCGTTTTAGCCGGAACTACCGTTAACTTACAACCACGGTCAGCCAGCATTCTTAAAATATTTTTCTTAATACCATAGTCAAAAGCCACTACATGGAATTCAGATTTTGCATCACAGCTTTCAAAACCATTACCAAGAGACCAACTGCCATCTACCCAAGTGTAAGCTTTCTTAGTAGTCACTTCTTTGGCTAGATCTAAACCTTTTAGGCCAGAGAAAGATTGTGCCGTAACAACTGCTTTCTCAGCATCAATACTGTCACCTGTGATAATGACACCAGACTGCGCGCCTTTTGTCCTTAAAATACGAGTCAACTTACGGGTATCAATATCAGCAATAGCAACAACATTTTGTTCTTTTAGATAATCAGGTAAAGACTTCTGTGAACGGAAGTTACTTAATAGAGTCGGACAATCTCTAACGATTAAGCCTTGCGCCATAATAGAGCCAGACTCATCATCTTCTTCATTGATACCGACGTTACCAATATGTGGGTAAGTTAAGGTAACCAACTGCTTATAATAAGAAGGGTCTGTTAGGATTTCTTGGTAACCCGTTAAAGAAGTATTAAAAACCACTTCCCCTACTACTTCCCCTTCTGCACCTAGGGATGTCCCCCAAAAAAGCGTGCCATCTTCTAGCGCTAATAAAGCCTGTGTCATAATCCGTTCCGTCCAAGATTGTTGAGTCTTAATAATTGTTTTTAAATGCTAGATACAAAAAAACGGTGATATTTCCGCAAGGGAAACACCACCGTTTTTTTGTTTATAAAAATGACAATTGGCCATCTCTTATTCATACTCCAAGTATTTAATTGCAACATTCAGCTGTAATTTATATTAAGGGAATTCTACTTGAAAATCGAGTTACTGTCTATAAGCATTTGATGTTACAGAAGTATATTTTAGCTATAAAAAAACCCCGACAAAGCGAGGTTTTAGAATATGGTGCCGAAAATAGGACTTGAACCTACAACCTACTGATTACAAATCAGTTGCACTACCAGTTGTGCTATTTCGGCTAATTGCGCGTATTATAAGGGCTACGGTTTTCTTGTCAATACCTTATTTTCACTTTCGATCATTTTCTTCATGCCTTCAAATATTAACAAGGGGCATTCCAATGAATTTACGTCTAGTAAAGGCTGTATTTGTGAAAACCCTCCACCTGACCCCAGCACCATAAAATCGCATTCAAACTGCTGCTGACTATCATTTACTACTCTATTAATAGTAGAAATTAACATTAATAAAGCACCATTTTGAATACAGTCCTGCGTAGATACTCCTAGTGAGATTGAATTTTTAGAGTTTACTCCAACCTTCTGGAGACGAGCCGTACTTGAATGCAAACTTTCTATTTGTAGTTGTATCGAGGGGACAATATAGCCACCTTGGTGTTTTTTATTAAACACCACATCAATCGTAACCGCAGTACCAGCACTCACCACAATATAATTACTAGCATAATTAGTAGCCCCTATCATGGCAAGCCAACGGTCTACCCCTAGCGCTTTAATATCTTTATAACCATTAGTAAAACCACAGCATGCATCCTCCACTTTAACAATATGCACCGAAGATGTTATATGTTTGTTGAAATACTGAATCAATTGCTCAGAATATTCAGCACTCACAACAGAAGAAATCCAAACCTCGTTAATATCATCAGATAAAGTGGCTAAAAAAGGGTCTCTAAATAAGCTAGCGTTATCAATGGCTACCAATGAAGTAATAACCCCCTCTGATAAGCGTACAAACTTGCAACGGGAGTTCCCCATATCCACTAAAATCTGACTCACGACTCCGCTCTTTTTAATAACTTATTCATAATAAAGACCATCATAAACGATTTAAAGTTTTCAAAACCACCTCTCTCCTCTAACACTCTCTAATCCCTAAATTTTGAGCAAAAAAAACCGCTATCTAATTAAAGATAACGGCTTTCAGAATATAAGCTTGGGGATGACCTACTCTCACATGGGAACTCCCACACTACCATCGGCGCAGAGACGTTTCACTACTGAGTTCGAAAAGGGATCAGGTGGTTCCATCTCGCTATGGTCCCCAAGCAATTGGGTACTATAGCCAGTCTTTCAACTGTCTACGGAATTTTGGATATATCTAAATCGATTATTGTTATTTTATTCTTACTTCGACTATATTCTTCTGTTTGTCGGTTTATGTATCATAAACTCAAGCTAAACATGTCTATAAACTTTTAGTGACGCTTCAAAGCTTTATTATCTTTTCTTTCAAAAAGCATAAGTTATCTTTGAATTGTATAGTTAAGCCTCACGGGTAATTAGTACTGGTTAGCTTCATACATTACTGTACTTTCACACCCAGCCTATCAACGTCATAGTCTTTAACGGCCCTTTAGAAAACTTAAAGTTTAGGGAGAACTTATCTTGGGGCAGGTTTCCCGCTTAGATGCTTTCAGCGGTTATCCTTTCCGAACATAGCTACCCTGCAATGCCTCTGGCGAGACAACAGGAACACCAGCGGTTCGTCCACTCCGGTCCTCTCGTACTAGGAGCAGCCCCCCTCAATTCTCCAACGCCCACGGCAGATAGGGACCGAACTGTCTCACGACGTTCTAAACCCAGCTCGCGTACCACTTTAAATGGCGAACAGCCATACCCTTGGGACCG
>WFMZ01000031.1 GCA_015484555.1 Hydrogenovibrio sp.
ACCATGATGAGCAATCATCCTAATTGGTTCAGTACCACCGAAGAAAGAGCCGACATTCGTTTACTATTTTTAGTGCTTATTTTAGGTGTGACTAGCTGGACGAGTCTGTGTCGTCTGTTACGAGCAGAAACTTTAAAAATTAGTCAGGTTGCATTTGTAACGGCAGCTAAAGCTTTTGGGGTCAGTCGTCTTAAAATTATTACTCGTCACATTACACCCAACTTAATGCATTTAGTACTTATTTCAGTGGTTCTCGACTTCAGTGGTTTAGTGTTAGCAGAAGCAGTCTTGTCCTATGTTGGCGTGGGGGTTGACCCCACCATGCACAGTTGGGGGAATATGATTAACCAAGCCAGGTTAGAAATGGCACGGGATCCGATCGTTTGGTGGTCACTTCTTTCAGCCTTTTTCTTTATGTTTATACTGGTGTTGGCTGCCAATTTATTTGCAGACCGAGTTCAACGAGTATTAGATCCTAGAGCTTAAATCGTTATTTTTTGATACACTTAAACAACCTTAATTTGTGAACAAACTTATGCTACCTTCTACCGATTCAATGCCCGTACTCTCTATTCAAAATCTAACCATTCAGGTAGATTCTCAGCAAGGTGTAACGGATCTGGTTTCCAATTTATCATTAGAGATTCAAGCGGGTGAAATTTTTGCCTTGGTCGGGGAGTCGGGTAGTGGAAAGTCCTTAACGTCTTTAGCCATTATGCGTTTATTGCATGATTCACTGCATATTACCAGCGGCAGCATTACGTTGGATACAAGTGATAAGCCCTCACAATCCTTATTTGATTTAACCGAAAAGAAAATGCAAAAGGTAAGGGGTAAGCAAATTGCCATGATATTCCAAGAGCCAATGACCTCTTTAAACCCTGTGATGACAGTGGGTGAACAGGTTGCAGAGGTGATTCGTTTACACCTTGGCTTCAATAGAAAGCAGGCTCGCAAAAAGGTCGTTTCTCTATTTGATGAAGTCGGCATTCCCAACGGGGATGAGCGCTATGACTGGTATCCACACCAGCTTTCTGGTGGGCAAATGCAACGTGTTATGATTGCTATGGCGCTTGCTTGTGAACCTGATTTACTGATTGCAGATGAACCCACTACCGCGCTAGATGTCACGATTCAAGCACAGGTATTAACCTTATTAAAAAAAATAAGAGATGAACGTGGCCTGGCTATTTTATTTATAACCCATGACATGGGCGTGGTCTATGAAATGGCCGATTCTATTGCAGTAATGAAGCAAGGTGAACTTGTTGAGAAAGCTCCTAAAGCACAGTTTTTTAAAGCCCCTAAACACCCCTATACCCAAAAGCTTTTAAAAGATGCTGTACCTTCAAAGCATATTAAAGTAGCAGCAGCAGCCGATTCTTTATTACAGGTCAAAGACTTGAAAGTACACTTTCCGATTAAAAAAGGTATTTTCCAGCGAACCGTTGGGCAAGTAAAAGCAGTTGATGGTGTCGATTTAACCTTATACAAAGGGCAAACACTCGCCTTGGTTGGCGAATCAGGCAGTGGAAAAAGTACGCTTGGCCAAGCAATATTAAAACTTATTACGCCGACAAACGGCTCTATTGATTTTCAGTTAAAAGATCAAGTAGTTGATTTAGCAGCCTTAAATGATAAAGAGATGAAGCCTCTTCGTAAAAAAGTACAGGTTATTTTTCAAGACCCTTTTTCTGCTTTAAACCCTAGAATGACTATCAATGAAATTATTAGAGAAGGCATGGTCAGTTTGAAAGTGGGTCCCAAAGGCAAAGCAGCACAAAATGAACGTATTGAAGCGTTGCTACTGCAAGTAGGCTTACTAGTCGAACACAAGCACCGTTATCCACACGAGTTTTCTGGTGGGCAACGCCAACGTATTGGTATTGCTAGAGCGCTTGCGGTTGAACCAGAATTAATTATTTGTGATGAGCCAACCAGTGCCTTGGATGTAAGTGTCAGGGCACAAGTGTTGCAGTTGTTAGAAGACCTTCAACAAACAACACAAATGACTTACTTATTCATTACCCACGACCTTTCCATTATTCCAACCATTGCACATCATGTCGCGGTGATGCAAGAAGGTAAAATAGTGGAGCAAGGAACGGTTGAAAAAGTTCTATTTTCACCTCAACACCCTTATACCCAAAAATTACTGGCCTCTGCACCAGAGCTGGTTCGCCGTGCAATGGTAGAGCATGATTCGGTTGCTTAGTCTGCTGGCTTGTAAAGCCTTCAGCTTTCAAGCATGATGGAAGCGAATGATATTAAAACCTGGCTAGGCCTGTTTGCCATGGCGTTAACGCTGGTTGCCTTTTGGCCTTATTTACGCTCGGTTCTAAATAAAACAATACAACCTCATTTATTTACCTGGATTATATGGAGCTTAACCACCTGTATTGTATTTTTGGCTCAACTGGCAGGCGGGGGAGGCATTGGCGCTTGGGTAATTGGTTTTTCAGGTTTATTATCAGCCTTTATTGCACTACTCGCTTGGAAACAACACGAAGATAATACCTATACTCAGCTCGATAAATGGCTCTTTACGTTGTCCGTTTTATCTTTGCCTGTTTGGTTTTTCACCCAAGACCCTTTATGGGCGGTCATTATTTTAACCAGCGTGGATCTTGTTGGTTTTGGTTTAACCTTTAAGAAAGCTTTTTATCACCCTAGCAGTGAAAACTTACTCTTTTACCTATTAATGATTATCCGTAATGTTATGGTGCTGTATGCCTTGAGTAACCTAAACTGGGTTACAGCACTTTTCCCAGCTGCGACAGGCTTATTAGCCATTGCTTTTGTCGCGATGGTTTATGTCAGGCGGCAGCAAGATAATCCTATAAAATACTAATGACTTTAGGGTTAAGATACAGTAAAATTTCAGGCTATTAAAAGTCGTTAAAATAAAGCAGACAGGTCGAATTAAAGACGAGGTGTTTGATATTATTTTCTGTAACACTTGTCAACCGTTAGATAAATAGGAAGTCAGTCAATGAACGAATTGCAACAGGTACTCATCGCAATTGCAATTATTGTCATGTTAGGGTTATTCTTTTTCCAGAGAAAAAAAGCCTCTACTGTAAAAGCTAAGGAGTCGACACCGCCTAAAGACGTTTCTAAAACGGATAAAGTAGAGGCCACAAAAGAACCGGTTATAGAGATGCAAACCATTCAAACAGGCAGAGGAGATGCGGATAAGGCGTTAAAAGACCTTGGTGAGCCACATATTCCTGTTTCCAATCAAACTCAAGCCTTGTTAGGTCTTGAAGAAGATAAAGTTCCAGAAAATCAACTAGGGCTCTCTTTTGGAGATGAGTTTGAAGTGATTAAACCTTTACCTGAAGAAATATCCGTAGCCCATGTAGCGCCTGAAACAACAGTACAACCAAAGCTTACGATTATTAAGGACGATAGCTTAATATATGTGGGTGACGACTTAGATAATATTGAAATAGCAGAAAAATTACCTGATATAGTAGAGCCTGGATTTGGTATACCAGAAGAAGTTACCTTAATAAAGAAAGACCCTAAAGATGTTGAAACAACAGAACATCAAGTCTTTGCCATTATCGTCATGGGAAAGGACGGGTTTGTGATGCCTAGTTTATACCAAGCATTATATGGTGTTGGTTTGACCTTATCTGAAAAAGGAATCTTCGTTAAAAATGATTCAATGGGAAATGAAATTATTAAGGTTGCCAACTTATTGGAGCCAGGCTTGTTTACAGAGGAAGCTTTAACCAATGACGCCATGTCGACTTCTGGTGTGGTATTAATTTTAGAGCTACCTTCTACGGTTAAAGCCCCCGCTGTTATGCATGACATGATTATGATGGCTCGTAAAATATCCCAACGTTTAAATGGTCGTTTATACAATATGGAGCGCCACCTGATTAAAGAGTCAGATCTTGAAGCCATGAGATGTGCCGCCATTGCTTATGAATCAAAAGCGATTTAACCACAATTCCTATCCTATTTTCTTTAATGTCATCCCTTTCTTTTCGTTACTTGGTTCCTGTGAATGATGTCTGATTTTACAAAAAATGATTACTTAAACTTGGTCAAGACACTTAATAAATATAGTGCGGAATACTATGTTCATGATAAGCCCAGTATCAGCGATGCTAGTTATGACTCACTTTACGGCACGTTATTAAAAGAGGAAGCACAAAACCCCTGCTGGTTGGTTTCTTATTCCCCTTCTCAAAGGGTGGGCGATAAACCGCTTGATGAATTTACTTCAGTCACCCATGCCGTCGCTATGTATTCACTAGACAATGCCTTTAGTGATGAAGATTTAGCTAATTTCTTAAATAGAATTGAACCTGATAAAAGTAAACAAGACAAATTAGTGCTATCCGCCGAACCTAAAATGGATGGATTGGCAATTAATCTGCGTTATAAAAAAGGGCTGTTTGTACAGGCCAGCACGAGAGGGGATGGCAGGGTAGGTGAAGATGTTACTCATAATATTAAAACAATTCGCTCCATTCCAATGCAACTCAAAGGCAGTCAATTTCCAGATGTTTTAGAGGTACGTGGTGAAGTATTTATATCTCACGCAGCTTTTAAAGCCTTAAACGAAAAACAGCTACAAGCAGGAGACAAGCCTTTTGCTAACCCCCGAAATGCCGCCGCGGGTAGTTTACGTCAGTTAGACCCTAAAGTAGCTAGTCAGCGACAGTTAAGCTTTTATCTATACGGCTGGGGAGAGTTATCAGCAGATTGGGCGGTTGCTGGAAATTACTATGACATGATTGAGCAATTTGCTAAATGGGGCTTACCTAAAAACCCAGATAGCCAAATGGTTAGTGGTTTGAAAGGGATTTTAGATTATTATGAATTTTTATCTAAAAAACGTGCTAACCTGCCTTATGAAATTGATGGAATTGTATATAAGTTAAATTCTATTCAAAAACAACGAGACCTAGGCTTTACTGCAAAAGCCCCAAGATGGGCAATTGCCAGGAAGTTCCCTGCACAAGAAGTTTGGACAAAATTGCTAGGCATTGATATTCAAGTGGGTAGAACGGGGGCTTTAACGCCTGTTGCCCGTTTAGAGCCCGTTAGTGTGGGTGGTGTAGTTGTAGCCAATGCCACCTTGCACAACCTAGATGAAATCGAACGTAAAGATGTTCGTATTGGCGATACCGTTATTGTGCGCCGAGCGGGCGATGTTATTCCGGAAGTAGTCGGTCCTGTCTTAAACCAACGCCCAGAACACACAACGTTATTTGAAATGCCTTTGGAATGTCCTGAATGCCAATCAGAAGTTGTGAGAGAGTTGGATAAAGCGGTTTATCGTTGCATGGGTGGGCTTATTTGCCCTGCACAACGTAAACGTGCCTTACAGCATTTCGTCTCTAAAAAGGCTTTAGACATTGTGGGATTGGGTAATAAGTTAATCGATCAGTTGGTGGAATCTAATCTGGTACATCACCCAGATGACTTCTTTTCATTAACGCTTGAATCGTTACTTGGGCTAGACAGAATGGCTGAAAAATCTGCTTTAAAAGTACTTTCGGCCATTCAAAAAGCCAAGCAAACGACCTTTTCTCGTTTTATTTATAGCTTAGGTATTCCAGAAGTAGGCGAAGTCACCGCAATGAATCTGGCCAATTTCTTTAAAAATTTACCCGCACTTGAAAAGGCTGACTTAGAAACCCTAATTAGCATTAGTGATGTGGGCGATATTGTTGCAGACCATATCCAACACTTCTTTCAGCAGCCGCATAATTTAACGGTTATTCAAAATTTATTAGAACAGGGTGTGCATTGGCCAGAACCTGAAGAGGTTGCTATACCAAGCTCCTCTGCCTTTAGTGGCAAGGTAATGGTGCTAACCGGTACCTTTGAAAGTATGGGGCGTGCAGATGCAAAGAAGCAACTGGAGGCATTAGGTGCTAAAATAACTGGTAGCGTTTCTGCCAAGACCGATTATGTGGTGGCAGGGGAAAAGGCCGGCTCTAAAAAAACAAAAGCAGAACAGTTAGGCGTGGTGGTTTTAACCGAACAAGCCTGGCTAGAGATGATGGCTGAAGAAGCTTGAACGAATATATAAAAAATAGAAAGGATTAACCCATGGTAAGACCTCGTAACGTTGGCCGATATGTACCCTTTAAAGAAACGCCAGATTGGGAACAAGAAGAGTTTGCTAGTAGAACTGAAATACGTCAAGCGGCTCAAGCGGTGACCGATTTTGGTGAACGTATTGCTGAGTTGACAGAAAAGCAAATTGCCTCGTTTAACTTACCAACAGAATTATTTGATGCTTATATGCTGTTGAAGAAAATGGGTAAAGGACCTGCTTTAAAAAGACAGAAGGCTTTTATTGGTAAGTACTTTCGTAAAGATGAAGCACTTATTATTCAAGTGAAGGCTCGTTTTCAAGAAATTGAATCGAAAGAAAAGCAAAAGAACGCACACTTTCACCGTCTTGAGAAATGGCGTGACAGAATGGTTGCAGAAGGTGATACGGCTCTAAATGAGTTTTTAGCACAATATCCGCAAGCGGATCGTACTCAGTTACGCCAGTGGATTCGTAATGCTCAAAAAGAAGCAGAGCAATCTAAGCCTGCTAAAGCAGCAAAATCCATATTTCAATATTTAAAGGCTTTGGAGTGGTAGGGTTTTAGTTTTCTAAAGCCACCGTATTAAAAAGCTAAAAACTTAAAGGCTTTCTTATTTTAAATAAGAGAGCCTTTGTTTTATCTGCTGTGAAAACTGAAATAAAACCAGCCCTAAAATAACCAATACCACGCCAGAACCAATAAACCAGGTAAAGGGTTCTTGGTTCAAGGTAATACCCAGCATGATCGCTACCACGGGCGTAATCAGCGTAATTAAGGCTGCTTTAATTGCACTAACTCGGTGCAGAACATAATAAAACAAGATAAAGCCAAGCACTGACCCAATAATACCTAGGTATAAAATGGCACCCAGTGCCTTGTTATCCATTTTTGGCCACTGCAACATAAAGCTAGGGTCAATGGCTAAATAGGTCAAGCCGCTAATCCAAAGCATACCCGCCACAATATGCGTGTCTGGCGTATCTTTATTAATTTTCTTCACCAGTAGCAAGCTTAGAGAGTGACAAAAAACACCTGTTAGTGCCATTGAGATACCCAATAAAAACTGTGGGTGTGTACCTGAAGGTGCTGAAAAGCTAGGCAAGAAGATAAAGAGCAAACCACTAAAGCTTAACAGTATGCCTAACCACTTTAGCTTGCTAAGTGAAAAGTCTTTAAACAACAGCATACTTAAGCTGGCGGTAAAAATAGGCGTTAACCCAAATAAGATAGATATCCAACCAGAGGGCATAGTTTGGGAAGCAAAGTAGATAGGCGTCATGCCGCCAATTAGCCCAATACTCGCAGAAAAATAGACTTTAAGATCTTGGCGCTTAAAAGAAAAAGGTTCGCGGGTAATCCAGAATAAGACAGGGATAATAACAATCGCACTAATCAATACACGGCTTGCGACGCCAAAGAACCAGTCTACATGACCACTCCAGCTAATACTTAAAGGTGTGGTCGCCCAAATAGCCACTACCAGAATATAAGCAAGTAACAGCTTCATCACTAAGATCTAGCAGATTTTGTCGAAACAAAAATACCCTGTGTTGTATCTTTAACCACTTGGCTTGCTTCTAGCACTTGACCGTTCATAGCAATGTAAACGCCAGCAGGTATTAAAGTGACCGAAGATAGCGCACTACCAAGGTTAAACAAAGCATCTGAACTCCCTAGTTTAAAGGGGCGCATAGCACCGGTTAGTACAATAGTTTTGTTCGCTAAGTCGGTATTTTTTATCAAGGTAAGCGCTGTTTTAACCATGGTATCTGTGCCATGGGTAATAACGATATGAGTGTGGTTAGTTTGTTGGCAAGCTTGGTTTATTTGCTGTCTATCCGCATCGGTCATGGCAAGACTATCTTTTAACATTAACACCTGTTGTACCAGATTTAACTGGCAGTTTGCTTCTTTTAAAATTTCAGGTAAATGTGTTTGGCTAAAAACTAACTCACCCGTTAAGGGTGCATAATTTTTATCGAGCGTTCCGCCGGTAATCAGCAGTTGAATTTTAGGATAGATTGTCATGCTAGGCAACTAGCTTGGCTGGCGTAAAATACCCGACACGATGCCTAGTATTTCAATATCTTCATTATTTAAAATAATCGGCTTTAACTTAGCATTAGCTGGCTGTAAGCGTACGCCACCTTTTTCAATAAATAGCTTCTTCATCGTTACTTCTTCATTGTTAATGCGCACCACCACCGATTCACCATTTTCAGCCGAAGAAGAACGCTCGATAATCACAATATCACCATCTTCAATGCCTTCTTCAATCATGGAATCACCTTTTACTTTTAAGGCAAAGGTTTCTTTTTTAACCATGGTTTCTGGCACTGAAATCGTATCATAATCCATCTCTATTTGAATAGGGATGCCCGCTGAAGTCCAACCTAATAAAGGGATTTCAACAAAGTCTATATCCATTAATTCAAGTGGATCACTATCATCAAGCGACAACTTTTGATTTCTTTTAGGGATAAGGTAAGCAACATTAGACATAATTATGACCAAATTTAAGTTCAAAAATAACAGGTAGTCTGACCCACCCCTGGCGATTTTTAAGGTTCAAACTATTTAAGCTGGTAATACTTTCTTAAAAGGTTTAACCACCACTTTATCATAAACCCCTGCAGTCATGTAAGGGTCTGCGGCAGCCCAAGCTTTTGCGGCTTCTAAAGAATCAAATTCAGCGACAATTAAACTGCCTGTAAAGCCTGCTTCACCCGGTTCATTTGAATCTATCGCGGGGTTAGGGCCGGCTAGCAGTAGCTTGCCACTTTCATTTAAAGCCTTTAAACGGGCAATATGGTCAGGGCGAGCCTGAGCGCGTAAAGGCAAACTGTTTTCAATATCATAAGCAAAGATTGAATAATACATAATTAGGAGTCCTACTTTAAATAAGTCATTAGTGCTTTTGTTCAGGTTTAGATTCAATCTCGGCTTCATAAGCTTGAACATTAGACACAGAAGTAGCAGAATTTTTAGGTTTCGTATCAGAATTAACCGAATCTAACTCAATACTCGCCAAGGCTTCAATAGAGGTGTCCATCACTTCTGCATCGCTGACGACTTCATCATTTTCGTCTTTATTTAAAAAACGGCTAATATAAATGCCTTGTAGCACAATAAAGGCAAGGGTTAAGCCCATTAAACCAAACAGCTTAAAGTTCACCCAAGTATCGGTATCGTAATTGAAGGCCACATAAAGGTTAGCCGCACCCGAGAAAATAAAGAACACAATCCACATATTGCTTAACATGCGCCAAGCATGGTCTGGCAAGCTAATTGCCTGATCCATCATGCGACGAATAATAGGCTTATTACCAATAAAGTGGCTACCGAAGAAAACAACTGCAAACCCCCAGTTAACAATTGTTGGCTTCCATTTTATAAAATCTTCATCATGAAAAATTAAAGTCATTCCGCCCAGCACGACAATAAGCGCAAGGGTAATAAGGGGCATTTTTTCAACTGTCTTATTTTTCCAATACAGGTAGCTAACTTGTAATGCAGAGGCGGCAATGGCTACGGCAGTTGCGGTATAAATATCAAACATTTTATAAGCAATAAAGAAAAGGATAACGGGGAAAAGGTCAAATAATAGTTTCATAAGTAGTCTGTGTCATTAAATTAAGTCGCCCATTTTAACTATCAGGCCTCTTAAAATAAAGCAATATCCGCTCAAAGGGATTAAAATAGTATGAATATTATTTTACGAAAGAGTTTGAATGCCTAATTTTAAAGCCGATTACCATTGCCATACCACTATTTCAGATGGTAGTTTAACGCCAGAACAGCTGATTGATCTGGCTATGGAACATGATGTAACGCACCTTGCCATTACTGACCATGATACGACTGGCGGTTACGAAGCAGGCTTGCCTTTTGCAAAAGCGAAGGGACTACAATTAATTTCAGGTACCGAAATATCTTGCCAATGGCAAGGGCATACTATTCATATAGTGGGGTTAGAAATGGATATTACTAATGATGCCTTACAAGCGGGCTTAAAGTGGAACAGAGTGTTGCGCTGGCAAAGGGCGTTTGAAATTGATGCGAAAGCCTCTAAAAAGTTTGGCAGCCTACTGGAAAATATCTTACCGACGATTAAAGGCGGCATGATTGGCCGCAACCACTTTGCCCATGAAATGATTGCAAGAGGGCTAGTAAAAGACCAAGGTAAAGCTTTTGATAAATACCTAAAGCAAGGTCGAAGCTTATATGCAAAAGTAGACTGGCCAGAGCTAAGTGAAATTGTTCAATGGATTACTGGCGCCGGCGGTATTGCCGTGATGGCGCACCCGCATGTTTATAAAATGAGTGCTCATAAATTAAATACTATGCTAAAAGAGTTTAAAGATGCCGGCGGTGAAGGCATTGAGGTGGTTAATCAACCCCGTGTTTGTTCAGAGCAATTGGGTATGGCTGATCGAGCCAAACGATTAGGTTTATATGCGTCACAAGGGTCAGACTTTCACCGTCCAGAACACACTTGGCGCGGCTTAGGCTGGCTAGCCCCTATGCCAGTAGGAACAGACCCTATTTGGAATCACTTTACCAAGCCTGAAAACCGACCTACGAAAAGCGTCTAAAAGGTTAGTAGTTCGTTATTTTTAGACCACCCCTGGCGGTTTTTACCATTCAGATTCACATAGTTTTTTATTTAAAAGGCTTGTTATGTTTAGCCTCATAAAACGCTATAATACCTGCCAAATATGTAAACTAAAATTCAGTTAAAAAGAGCCCTTGTGAAAATCAGCAGTCAATACATTCCCATTCACCCAGAAACACCTCAAAAAAGGTTGTTACAACAGGTTGTCGATATATTGAATAAGGGTGGCGTTATTGCCTACCCAACTGATTCTGGTTATGCACTAGGCTGCGGTTGGGATAATAAAGAGGCAATAGACCGTATTCGCGCTATTCGCAAGTTATCTGACAAGCATGATTTTAGTTTAGTGTGTGCCAACCTATCGCATTTATCAGAATATGCCAAGGTTGGAAATACTCAATTTCGTTATTTAAAGGCGCACCTACCCGGGCCTTACACCTTTATATTGCCAGCAAGCAAAGAAGTTCCCAAGCGTTTGCAAACCCCCAAAAAGAAAACCATTGGTTTGCGTATCACGCCCAATATAGTAGCAAATGAATTATTAAGTTATTTTGATAAGCCATTAATTTCAGTATCTTTAATTATGCCTGGCGAGTCAATTCCTATGACGGAAGGCTGGACGATCCAAGAAGCGCTCAGTCACGCTTTAGATGCCGTAGTCGATGGTGGTTTCTGTGGCTATGAACCCACAACCGTAATTGATTTTACCGATGATGTACCTGTACTAGTCCGCCAAGGACAAGGAGAGTTTGATGCTTGAGTTAACTATTATGCAAAAAATAGCCATTTGGAGTATTCCCGTCCTGCTAGCCATTACCGTGCATGAAGTTGCACATGGTTGGGTGGCAATGAAATTAGGCGATAGAACCGCAGAAATGCTAGGGCGTTTAACACTTAACCCCTTAAAACATATTGACCCAATCGGTACCATTGTTGTTCCTATTGCGTTACTGGTGTTTGGAGGTTTTGTTTTTGGTTGGGCAAAAGCCGTCCCGGTTAATGCCAATAACTTTAAAAACCCCAAGTCAGATATGGCATGGGTAGCGATTGCAGGCCCTATTTCTAATTTAATAATGGCACTTATTTGGGCTGTCGTAGTTAAAGTAGGTTACTTAATATCGCCTAGCTATGATGGGATAGGGCAGTTCATGGTATATAGTGGATTTGCAGGTATTAGCATTAACCTGATACTGGCACTGCTAAATTTAATTCCACTTCCTCCTTTAGATGGTAGCCGAGTGTTAGCCGCCTTTTTACCCTCTAAACTTTATTACTACTATATGCGCTTAGAGCCGTATGGTTTTTTCATTCTATTAGGAATGATGTTTTTAGGTGTATTTGGAATGATTATTTCAGCGCCTTATCAAGCATTACAAGCCTTTATTTTACAATTAGTTGGACTTTAATCATGGCAAATCATACTCCCGAAGTTATCGGTGAAAAATTACAAAAAATCTTAGCAAGAGCGGGGTTTGGTTCGCGACGTGAAATTGAAAAGCATATTGCAGAAGGGCTGGTTAAAATTAACGGCCGTGTTGCACAGTTAGGCGACAGAGCTTTACCGGGCGACAACCTGAAATTTAAAGACCAAGCGGTTAAAGAATCTCGTTTAGCAACTCAGCCAACCAGGGTTATTTTATACAACAAGCCAGAAGGTTTGGTGTGTAGCCGTAAAGATGAAAAAGACCGTGAAACCGTTTTCGACAAACTACCGCGTATTATCAATGGTCGCTGGGTGTCTATTGGCCGTTTAGACTTGAATACATCAGGTCTATTAATCTTCACCAATAATGGTGAATTGGCCAACAGAATGATGCACCCTTCATACCGTATTGAACGTGAATATTCAGTACGCGTGTTTGGTGAAGTATCGCCTGAAATCATCGCCACCTTATTAAAAGGCGTTAAACTAGAAGATGGTATGGCACGTTTTGACCGTATTGTTAAGTTGCCTCAGCAAGAAGAAGAGTCCATTAACCAATGGTACAAAGTCACCATTAAAGAAGGGCGTAACCGTGAAGTTCGCCGCATTTGGGAAAGCCAAGGCGTGCAAGTTAGTCGTCTTATTCGTACTAAATATGGTGCTTTCGACTTACCACGTAGCTTACGCCGTGAAAAACATGAAGAATTAACCTGGCGTCAAATCAATCAACTGCTTAAAAGTGTCGGAATTCGTGAAGAGCCACGTCCAGATATGTGGGACCAGACTAACCATAAAGACAAGACTAAAAGTCGTCCAAGAACAGCTTACAAGCCGCGAGGGGATTCTGATAAATACATCACTCAATCACAAAAAGAAGACAAAGCAGAACGTGAAGACTTCCAAAGCTCTCGTCCTAATAAGCAAAGCCGTGATGATGATCGTCGCCCAAACTATACAAAAGACAACAAGCATTCCGAACGTAAGCCAACTTCTGAGCGAAAGCAACATGAAAAGCCAGTGCCTAAAAAGCGTAAGCCTTTAAGCAAAAGACCGCCTAAAAGCCGTATTTAACCCCTTTCATTTAGTAACCCGTTAATTTGGTATTACTTGATGAAATTAATTTTAATTAAAGGTATATATATTTTGAAAGCAGTTGATTTTTTTTGTGGCGGTGGCGGGATGAGTTTTGGTATGCAAAAAGCAGGGATAAAAGTTCTAGCTGGTATTGATAATGAAATTGCATGCAAAAAAACATACGAATCTAATATTAAAGGTGCTAAGTTCATTCTTGCTGACGTGTTTGAATTGAAAGAAGAAGATTTAGCTGAAAACCTTAACTTAAAGAAGAATGATGATGATTTGGTTTTGATTGGGTGTAGTCCATGCCAGTTTTGGAGCATTATTAACACGGATAAAAAAAAATCAACAAAGTCCAAAAACTTATTGGTTGAATTTGAACGATTCGTTAAGTTTTTTAATCCAGGCTATGTAGTGGTTGAAAATGTTCCAGGAGTTCTTCGTAGAAAATCTGAAAGTGGTCTTGATATATTTATTTCAGGGTTAAAGAAGAGTAATTATAGTGTTCATTTTGAAATACATAATACCAGCGATTACGGTGTCCCTCAAAACCGAAAAAGATTTACTCTTCTCGCTACAAGGATGAGTAAATTGCCATTATTTCCTAAAAAACTAGATTTTAAAAAAACAGTGTTCGATGTTTTAGGCGTTCATAATGGATTTTCTAGAATAGATGCAGGTCACAAGGACACAACTGATTTCATTCATACTGTCCCTAATATTCAACCGATCACTTTAAAAAGATTGCAGAAAGTCGCTTGTGATGGTGGAACTCGTTTGGGGTTTTCCGATGACCCAGAGCTTCAACTGGATTGCTTTATAGGTCGAGATAGCTCCTTTAAAGATACGTTTGGTCGGTTATGGTGGGACAGGCCTTCGCCCACCATAACTACTAAGTTCTTTAGCGTCTCAAATGGCCGTTTTGTTCATCCAGATGAAAATAGAGCTCTTTCATTAAGAGAAGGGGCAACTTTACAATCATTTCCAAAGACATATAAATTTTTTGGCTCCAGCCATTCCGCTATTGCACGACAAATAGGGAATGCTGTTCCTCCGGAATATGCAAAGCATATTGGGCTAGCTATTATAGAAAACCATTCTCTTAGCTTATCTTAATACAAGACAAAAGGTTTATTAATGGAACAATTAAATACAGAAATTTCTACATTATTCGATAATCACAAGAAACACGCAGTGTTTAAAAAGTTTATTAATTATATACGGTTTCCTTATTTTAAGAATCTAAAACAAGATTTGAAAATTGAATTTAATTACCCAATCACCTTTCTTATTGGAGGAAATGGTGTAGGTAAAAGTTCAATTTTGCATGCTATATATGGGGCACCAAAAAACTACACAGTTGCTAACTTTTGGTTTAACACGGCGTTAGATCCTATTAAAGATATAAATGATAATAGGCACTGCTTTGTGTACTCTTATACCACTGAATTTTCAAAACAAGATGTAGAGGTTCTAAAAACTAGAATCCAGTCTAAAGACAAAAAAACAGGTAAAATAAATCCCGATTACTGGGAGCCAGCAAGACCTAAGAAGGCATTTAGAATGATTGCACCAGGGAGAGGTCATGATAAAAAAGAGACCTCAAATTCAGGAGACCGTTGGAATTTAATAGAACGAAAAGTTTTTTATATGGACTTTAGATACTCTTTAACCGCATATGACCAATATTTTTACTTCGGGGTAAAGCCCCAATGTAAAACACTAAAATCCAAGCAAGATATTATCCGTAAATACTCAAAACTGTTAAGAGAGGCTTTTTCACAAAAAAAATCACGTAAAAGCTATTCTAGAACTGCAAAGAAGCCAATCACACTAACCTCTGATGAACTTAAGGCGGTTAATGTGATTTTAGGTAAAGACTACACTGAAGCACAAATAACAGAACATAATTTTTACCAAGGATTGCATATAGGTTTTGCCATAAAATATAAGGTTAGAAGTGGTTTAAGCTATTCGGAGGCTTATGCAGGAAGCGGCGAAACAGCAATTGTCAAGTTAGTCCATGAACTTATGAGTGTTGACGACTATAGTTTAGTTCTGCTTGATGAACCAGAAACATCATTACACCCCTCTTCACAAAGGGAGTTAATAAAGTTTATATTGCAACAAATTAAACGAAAAAAATTACAAGTAGTTATTGCGACACACTCGCCTGATATTATCCACGGTATGCCAAAAGAATCTATAAAAGTTTTATATGAAAATGGAAGTAATGAAGTTGATATTATTAACAATATGTCTTATGAACAGGCATTTACTAAAATTGGCCGTTATTCAGGCGAAAAAAAAATAATTATTGTCGAAGACAGTTTAGCTAAATTAATCATTGAAAAAGTCATTAAAAATATTGAAGGGGCAAGTGCTCTTTTAGACGTTCAATTTTACCCTGGTGGAGTATCTATTTTAAAGCAGGATACAATAACCCTACATGCTAAAGAAAATAATACTAAAAGGTTTGTTATTTTTGATGGCGACCAGAGAAAGAAGCATATTGATCCCGCCTCATTGTCTGAAAATGATAAAAATGTGAAAAATTTAGATACGCTTATTAAGACTCAAACAGGTCAAAGCATTAAATTTCCTCAAGATAGTAATTCTAGTCATAAAACAGTTATTTCAACCAGAATAAACTACTTGAAATTTTATAAAACAAACGTTCTTTATTTACCTGGAAATATTCCCGAAGATATTATTTTTTCTTTAAAAATAGCAACGAGTCAGCTTGGTGATAACGCTGAATTAATCTCAAAAATAGGGGATGCTCAAGATACGAAACAAAAAATACAAATTCTCGCCGAGGCAATGTTTGAATCAGATAAGACTAGGACTGCATCAACCCACGATTTTTTGATAAAGCAGTGGGATGAAGAGAGTCAATACTATAAAGTAATTAAAAAAATTATTAACGATATTATCAATAATGTGGTAGTTTAATGGATTGTTTATAGCCCCTTATTGACAAGGATTAGTTTAAAATAAAGAATTTTCATACGGTTTAGGTACAGAATCCTTTAAGTCGTTCTTTGAAAAGTTAAAAGGGCACGGATATGAATAAAAGTTTACTCACCAATCTAGTCAGCCTAGCGGTCATCTCGGTAGGTTTTTTCCTAGAGAACAGCCTTGTATTGTTAGTTGGACTATTTGCCTTGTCTGGCGCTATTACCAACTGGCTGGCTATTTATTTGTTATTTGAACGTGTGCCAGGTTTAATTGGTTCAGGGGTTATTCCTAATCAATTTGAATCTTTTAAATCAGCCATTAAAAACTTAATGATGGAACAGTTCTTTACCCTAGAAAATATCGATCGTTTTATGTCAGGTCAAAAGGGGGCTGGCGCAGGCGCTTTGAACTTAACCCCCGTTATTGAACAGGTTGATTTAAGCCCTGCTTTCGACAAGCTGGTAAAAGTGATTATGGAATCTAGCTTCGGCAGTATGTTAGGTATGTTTGGTGGTGAAAGTGCCTTAACGCCTTTAAAAGAACCTTTTGTAGAAAATATGAAAGTGTCTTTAATTGAAATGACAGAAGATGAAAAGTTTGTCGGTTTGGTAAAAGCACAAATAGAACAGCCAGATATGATTGCCACTATTCAAGATAAAGTTGCCCATATTATCGATTCTCGTTTAGAAGAATTAACCCCCGCTATTGTGAAAGAAATGGTGCAAAAAATCATTAAAGAACACCTAGGTTGGTTAGTGGTTTGGGGTGGTGTATTTGGCGGGTTAATTGGTTTAGCCAGTTCGCTTATTTTATAATTGAGCCTGACATTTTGCCTTCACCATGTTAATCATCTCTGCTAAAGTCAATATTCCACTCTGTGAAATTGAGCTAAACGCCACACGTTCACAAGGTGCAGGTGGGCAGAATGTTAATAAGGTGTCTACCGCCATTCATTTACGGTTTGATATTGCCGCTTCCTCCTTACCGGAATTCTACAAAGAAAAACTACTGTGCTTACGAGACAAACGCCTGACCAAAGAGGGTGTGATTGTCATTAAAGCACAGCAACATCGCACCCAAGAAAACAACCGACGCGCCGCCTTAGAACGATTACAAGAATTTATTCGTGCGGTTAATATCCCCGTTAAAAAACGCATTGCCACTCGTCCAACCTTTGGGTCTAAAAAACGCCGTTTGGAAGGAAAAACCAAACGTTCATTATTGAAAAAAACACGCTCAAAGGTATTCGATTGACTCTTACCCTTCCTATTGACCAACACCTTGAAAACATCAAACAAACATTACAAGATGGCGACACGCTTGTTTTGCAAGCCGACCCAGGCGCAGGTAAATCTACCGCAGTACCGCTTCATCTATTAAAAAACTTAGACCTACAAAGCAAGTCTATTTTGATGCTCGAACCACGTCGTTTGGCAGCCAAGTCTATTGCAAACTATCTGGCGAGTTGTTTGGGTGAAAAGGTTGGTCACAGCATTGGTTATCAGGTTAAAAATGACCGTAAAATAACCGCCAATACTCGGTTAGAAATTATTACCGAAGGTATCTTAACGCGCCGTTTACAGCAAGACCCAGAATTGGAAAATGTGGGGCTGATTATTTTTGATGAATTCCACGAACGTTCTATTCATGCCGACCTAGGGCTAACACTGTGTAAAGATATTCGTGAAGGCTTTAATGACAACCTAAAAATATTGGTGATGTCCGCCACCATTGACACCCAACAAATAAGCCAGTTTTTAAACGGTGCGCCCGTCCTTATTTCCGAAGGGCGTTGCTTTCCCGTAGACACACATTACCTACCCAAACCTTTAAGCAGTACAAAACCCAGAGACTGGTTACCTGCTTTACAGCAGCTTATTTTAAAAGCCTACAATGACCATGCTACCGATGAAGAGAAAGGCGATATGCTAGTATTTTTGCCAGGCCAAGCAGAAATACGAAAAGTACAAACCTGGATAAATGCCCTCATTCAATCGAACGAAACCGTGGTGTGTCCGCTATATGGCAGTTTGCCCGCCAAGGCACAGCAACAAGCGCTGGCTTTAGATCCACAAGGGCGACGTAAAATTGTATTAGCCACCAACATTGCAGAAACCAGTTTAACCATTGCCAATATTTCAGCCGTGGTGGACTCTGGCTTTGAAAAACGAGCCGAATACGATGTTAGTAGTGGGATGACCAAGCTGGCCATGCAACGTATTTCTTTAGCTTCAGCCAACCAACGTCAAGGGCGAGCAGGGCGTGTGCAAGCGGGTTCTTGCTATCGTTTATGGAGTTTGCAACAACATAAAGCCTTGGCAGACTTTACGCCAGAAGAAATTGTCAGCACCGACCTAACCGCCTTTTGTTTAGAACTGGTGCAATGGGGTGTGGCCGACTACCATTCATTACAATGGTTAACCGCACCACCAGCCGCCCATATTAGCGCCGCCTTCCAGCTATTGACTACATTAGGCCTAGTCTCTGACAATAAGATTTTAACAAACCTAGGCAAGCAAGCGGTTAAGTTAGGGGTGTCGCCCCGTTTCGCCAGTTTGTTGGTGGGGTTAAAGGCAAGAATTGAAAGTAAAACGAAAGCGTCCGACCCAGCCTTACTAAACCTAGCTATTGACTTAGTAGCGGTGTTGTCTGAAGTCGGTTTTGCACAACAAAATGGCGATGCTGATTTGGTTGACCCTGTGATGATTTTACAGGCGGTTCGCCAAAACAAATCTCAAGCTTGTAAAGAATATCAGTTAAAACAACCTGTTGTTGAACAGGTGCTTAAAACGGTTCAAAACCTAAGCAAAGCCTTGGGCGTTAAACAGGAAGTATTGAATTTAAGTTTTGCACAGCTTAACTTAGGCGAGCTAGTCGCCAGAGCTTTTCCCGATAGAGTCGCCAAACAACGTAAAGCAAACAGCCATCGCTATCAGCTGACTAACGGCAAGGGTGCACAGCTTGCCGAATTTGACAAACTTCGCCCCACACCTTGGCTAGCCATTGCCGATTTAGACGGTCAGCGAAATGATGGCCGAATTTACAAAGCCGTCGAAATAGACGCACAAACTGTTGAAGAAGTGCTGGGCTTTAAAAATGAAGCCTTTTACCATTATGATGCCGCTAAAAATGAAATTATAGGCAAGCAAACCACCCATTGTGGTCAAATTATACTGAGCGAAAGCAAGTTGTTAAAACAAGATAAACAGAATATGAAAGCCTGTTTGCAAGAAACCATTATCAGTTCACATTTGGCACTATTGCCTTGGAAACCGAATTTAAACGCTTGGCTAGCACGGGTTAACTGGCTAGCAAGTCATTGTCCTGCTGAAACAGAAGCTTGGCCTAGCTTTACGCAAGAAGCATTAGAAAGCAGTTTAGACGATTGGTTATTACCCTATATCGGTGAGGTTTACTCGGTTAAGGCGTTACAAAATATTGACCTAACCAGCTTGTTAAAAGCCCGCTTTCCTTATGAGTTAATGTCGGTGTTAGACGAACAAGCACCAGAAAACTACACCGCACCTTCAGGTTTAAAAGTGAGTATTGACTATTCAGAACCAACACAAGCCGTGGTTTCCGTGGTGTTACAAGAAGTCTTCGGTGAATTAAGCTCGCCTAAGCTGGCTTGGGGAAAGGTAAGTTTGTCTTTTGAATTATTATCGCCCGCCAGACGACCGATTCAAAAAACCAGCGACTTGGCGAACTTTTGGCGAACCTCTTACTTTGAAGTCATTAAAGACATGAAAGGGCAATATAAACGCCACCGTTGGCCAGACAAACCCTTAGAAGAAAAGCCGGGAAAATCTTATCAACCTAGAAAGCCTCGTAAATAAAAATAGCCACTATAGCCCGATAAGTTTCGCTAAAATAACCGCTAAACCTATTTAATGCACGCCTTATAAAGTGAATAACAATTTTATGAAACAAGCTCTAACCAAACTATTTTCGCCTATTTTAAACCGCCTAGAAGGGGAAGAAGCTAAGTTTGAATACAAGCCTTCGCAACGCAAGTTTTTGGTGGTAATGGGTCTGTTATTTTTAGGCTTGTCTGGCGTCACCACATACTTTGCTTTACAAATAGCAGAATGGGCTGGGTTATTACCAATTGGTTTGTTTGCCGGTATTGGCCTGTTGTGCTTGATGGTTGCCAGTTTAGGCAGCGACAGAGCCGTCGCCAGAATATGGCGCTTTGAACGCTAGAACAAACGTTCAAACCCCAAAATCGCCAGGGGTGGTCTGTTCTATTCTGTAGCGTACTGCATAACATCTACCACCCCTGGCGATTTTTGCCTTTCAGGGTTGCTCTATAATCCCTTCACAAGCTCATTTGACAAATACCTTTCCCAACAATAAAATACATTGTATATATAGAAATTAAGGTGCAATGTGTATAAAAGTAAAACAATTAGGTACAGCCTTGAGAAGAATGAGAAGCTAAAATCTCAAAGAGGCATCTCTTTTGAAGATGTTATGTTGGCATTGGAGAATGGTGATTTACTGGATGATATTACCCATCCCAATAAAGAGAAATACCCTAATCAAAATATTTTTATCATCTTGATTCGAGTAAAAGAGTATGTGTATCTCATTCCTTATGTGGAAGATGAAACCTCCATATTTTTAAAGACCATTGTGCCATCAAGAAAAATGACTAAGAAATATAATAAGAAGGAGTTTAAATGAATACTTTAGATGACTATGAAGCAGAGCTACTTAAAAGTGTCGAAAATGACGAGTGGGAAAGCCGTGGTGAGATTGATAACAGAATAAAAGAGTTACAGTCTTTTGTAAAAAACCAGAAAAAAAGAGCAATCTCTATAAGACTCGGTGAAAATGATATTTATGAACTGAAAAAGAAAGCACTTGAAAGTGGTGTGCCTTATCAAAACATTATTCAAATGTTGGTACATCAATTTGCAGCAGATAAAATAAAGTTAAGTATTTAACAGAAAGCTAACCTGGTTTAGTTTATGCGAACTCAAGAACCCTTAAAATCGCCAGGGGTGGTCTATGTTCTTCTTTAGTGGCATACCACCCCTGGCGATTTTTGCCTTTCAACCCTTTCGTGCTTCAAGTTTTTATCTGGTTTACAAAGAAACCTTTAAATGTTTTGTAACAAGGTGTCTTTGTTCAAGGTTTCTGGCGATTGCGCTAGCTCTTGACAGATTTGGGTAGCGATTGCTTCGGCAGTCGGGATGTCGTCGGGGTTTTCACTTGGGAACTGTCTGCTTCTGGTGTTGGATTGGAAAGCGGGCAAGCGTGCCACCAAACAAGTCATTTCTGTATTTGAGGTTTCTGCAGAGACGGTTCTCATTAACTGTTCTAAGCCTGCTTTTGCCACACCATAAGCGCCATAATAAGCAGGTGCTTCGATAACATTGTTGTCTAGCATGGCTACTAACTTACTGTTGGGCGTGTTGCTTAGCAGCTTTAAGCAGATTTGAATAAGGTGAAAGTTGGCGTTTAGGTTGGTGTGAAGCACTTCGTACCATTGTTGAAAGTCGGTATGCTCAATAGGGGTGCAAGCTGGCAAGGTGGCGGCATTCAAGAATACGCCATCTAGTTCACTTAATTGCTCTTCTAGGCTTTCACCTACGGTTTCATAGTTTTGATTGTTTGACCCGAGTAAGTCCATGGCAAGTTGCATGGGCTTGCAGTCATGCTTTTCTTCTAGCTCATCATACAAATTATTTAACGTTCTTTGGTCTTTATCAATAATAATCAACTGGTTACCGTTTTTTGCTAAGGCAAGTGTTAAGGCTCTTCCTAGGCCTTGTGCGGCGCCTGTAATGAGGTAAGTTTTCATTTTTGTTCCTTATGGTTTTCTAAGACGGCTAGCAATTTATGATGCTGGCTTGGTGAGTTGAATGAGGTATTGGCTTATTTCAAATGGCGTGCTAAAGCAAAGGTCGGCCTGCCAACCCTTGTTTGAAGTGCCTGGCGGTAAGTAGCCAAATAGGGCGGCGCCGGTTTGCATATTGGCATTTTTGCCTGCTTCAATGTCTCTGGCATGGTCGCCTAGGTACAAGCAGTTTTCTGGCAATACGTTACATTCTTTTGCTGCTAGTAGCATGGGCGCGGGGTTGGGCTTTCTTTCTGGCAAGGTATCGCCACAAATAACGCTTAAAGGTGGCGATGGAAGTGTTAACTGCTTTAATAGGGCGGTGGTTAGCCAAGTAGGTTTGTTGGTGATAATTCCCCAAGGTAGTTTACTGTCTGCTAAGGCTTGCATGCCCGCTTCTAGGCCAGGGAATAAGCTGGTATGACGAGCAATGTTATCAAAATAATGTTGTAAAAAAACTTCTTTACGCTGAGCGAGTTCTGTCGCAACTTCAGGATCTTGCGCTTGTTTGCTGGCTAAATCAGGGAAGGCCATTTCTATCATGGCTTGACCACCTTCTGAAACAATACCTCTTAGGGTGTTGTAGATAACCGGCGGGGCATTAAACTGCTGGCAGGTTAAATTTAGCGCATAAGCAAAGTCGTAAGAAGTATCGAGTAGTGTGCCGTCTAAATCAAACAAGACGCATTGAATAGGGTTGGAATGACTCATTAGTTTTTTTGAAATGCCAGTAGGTAGTTAATGTCTAGCTTATCGGTTAAGCCGTATTGATTTAAAAGCGGGTTAAAGTTAATGCCCGCGCCTTCTACCAGGGTTAAGCCTACTTTTCGTGCCATGGCACTCAGTTCTGAAGGCTTGATGAATTTTTCAAGTGTATGGGTTCCGCTTGGTACTAAGTTCAACACCTGTTCGGCGGCGACGATGGCTAACAAGTAAGCTTTGTAGTTTCTATTGAGTGTTGAAAAGAATACCCAACCGCCAGGTTTAGTGCAATCGCTGGCGGCTTGAATAATGGCCGCTGGGTCTGGCACGTGTTCTAGCATCTCCATACAGGTAACAAAGTCATAAGCTTCTGGTTTGGTTAGGGCATGCTCTTCTGCAGCGACTAGCTGATAGGTGACGGCCACTTCAGCGTCTAAACTGTGTAGCTTGGCAACGGTTAAGACGTCTTCAGCTAAATCAATACCGGTTGCATTTGCCCCGTTGCGAGCAAGTGATTCGGTTAAGATGCCTCCACCACAACCAATATCCAAAACGGTTTGCCCTTCAATCGGTTGGAACTGGCGAATAAAGTCTAACCGAAAGGGGTTTATTTTATGCAAGGCACCAAATTCACCCGATTCATCCCACCAAGTAGCGGCATGGCTGTTGAAGTTGTCTAGCTCGTCGGCGTCGGCGTTTTGATGTTTTGACATGCTTAATTTGCTTTATAAATAGTCTTAAAGAGCGAATTATATCAAGGTTAATAAATGGCTATTTATAAAAATAAAAACTATTGAAGTAATTGGCTTAATTCTCACTTAAATTTAGTGCCAAAATAAGGCCTGGTAAATTAGTAAAATAGCGATACATAACTACCTTTAAGGCATGTTTTCCGTTACAATAGCAGACTAATTTCATTCACCAGAAGACGGTTTTTTATATGTCAGATTTTGCTAGAGAAATTTTACCTATCACGATTGAAGATGAGATGCAGCAGTCTTATCTTAGTTACGCCATGAGCGTTATCATTGGTAGAGCGCTGCCAGATGTTCGAGATGGCTTGAAGCCAGTTCACCGTCGCGTTCTTTTTGCGATGAATGACTTGAATAATGGTTGGAATAAGCCTTATAAAAAATCTGCACGTATTGTGGGTGACGTTATCGGTAAGTACCACCCTCACGGTGATACCGCTGTTTACGACACTATGGTTCGTATGGCACAGCCTTTCTCTTTACGCTATATGCTGATTGATGGTCAGGGTAACTTCGGTTCGGTCGATGGTGATTCACCTGCCGCGATGCGTTATACCGAAGTGCGTATGTCAAAAATTGCACACGAACTTCTGGCTGACCTAGACAAAGAAACGGTTAACTTCACCCCTAACTACGATGGTTCAGAATATGAGCCTGATGTATTGCCAACGCGCTTACCAAACCTGTTAATTAACGGTTCTTCTGGTATTGCGGTAGGAATGGCAACCAATATTCCGCCTCACAACATTAACGAAACCGTGTCTGCTTGTTTAGCTTTAATAGAAGATGATACCTTGGGTGTGCCAGAATTAATGGAGCACATCAAAGGGCCTGACTTTCCTACCCACGGTATTATTAACGGTACAGCAGGTATTAAAGAAGCTTATGAAACAGGACGTGGGCGAGTACAAATTCGTTCAAAAGTTCATGTAGAGACTGAGAATTCTGGCAAGGCCTCAATTATTATTGATGAGCTGCCTTACCAAGTAAACAAAGCTAAATTGGTTGAGCGTATTGCTGAACTGGTGAGAGATAAGAAGATTGAAGGTATTACCGGGCTAAGAGACGAGTCTGATAAAGATGGTATGCGTGTAGTAATTGAGCTACGCCGTAGTGAAGTACCTGAAGTTATTATTAACAACCTATATAAGCAAACTGCTATGCAGACTGTGTTTGGTATCAACATGGTTGCTTTAATTGATAGCCAGCCGAAGTTAATGGGGCTGAAAGAAATTCTAACAGCCTTTATTAGACACCGTCGCGAAGTGGTGACACGCCGCACAATTTTTGAATTACGTAAAGCCCGTAGCCGCGCACACCTATTAGAAGGGTTGGCTGTTGCCTTAACCAGTATTGATGAAATGATCGAGCTGATTAAGAAATCACCAAGCCCAGCAGTGGCTAAAGAACGCATGATTGAAAAGAAATGGCCGGTAGGTGAAGTAGAAAGCTTACTAGATCGCATTGAGTTAAAAGATATTCGCCCTGAAGACTTGCCTGAAGGTTTTGGTGCTATTGGTGAGAGCTACATGCTTTCACCTATTCAAGCACAAGCTATTTTGGAAATGCGCCTTCACCGTTTAACAGGTTTAGAGCAAAACAAAGTTATTGATGAGTACAAAGAACGTATTGTTGATATTGCCGGTTTCCTAGATATTTTACGAGACCCAGATCGTTTAACGGAAGTGGTTAAAGGTGAGCTGCACGCTATTGTTGAAGAATATGGCGATGAGCGTCGTACTGAAATTGACCACAACTACCGTGATTTAGATGCAGAAGATTTAATTGCCCAGGAAGACCGTATTATTACGCTTTCTCAAGATGGCTATATTAAAACTCAGCCACTTTCAGACTACCAAGCACAAAGACGTGGTGGCCGAGGAAAGTCAGCAACCCAAATGAAGCAAGATGATGAAGTAGGGCAAATGATTGTGGCCAGTACACATGACATGTTGCTATGTTTCTCTAACCGTGGGCGTTTGTATTGGCAGAAAACATGGCAATTACCCCTTGCAGGACGTGGTGCCAAAGGAAAGCCAATTATTAACGTGTTGCCAGTAGAAGAAAATGAACACATTACTTCTATCTTGCCAGTTTCAGAATTTACAGACGATCAATATGTATTCATGGCGACCAAAAAGTCGGTTGTGAAGCGTGTTGCGCTAAGTAACTTCTCTCGCCCACGTGTTAACGGCATTATTGCGGTTAACCTACAAGATGGCGATGAGTTAGTTGGCACCGCACTAACCGATGGTGAACAAGATATTATGTTGTTCAGTAATATTGGTAAGGCTATTCGTTTTGATGAAAATGATGTTCGCGTCATGGGTCGTCAAGCGGGCGGTGTTCGCGGAATGAAGTTGAAAGACGACATGTCTGTGATTAGCATGCAGGTAGCGCGTGAAGAGACCTTAATCTTAACCGTCACCGAAAATGGTTTTGGTAAGTGTACTGTGGTCGATGATTATTCAACCATTAACCGTGGTGGGCAAGGTGTTATTTCAATTAAGACTTCTGAGCGTAACGGTAATGTGGTTTCTTCTGTTGCCGTCACCAACGAGCAAGAAGTGGTCTTAATTACCAACAAAGCCACCTTGGTTAGAACCCGAGTTTCTGAAATTTCAGTGGTTGGGCGTAACACCCAAGGCGTGAAGCTAATTAATGTTGGCAAAGGCGAGTTGGTTGTCGGTATTGCTGTTGTTGATGTGAAAGAAGACGAACCGCTTGAAGGTGAAGAATCTGAAGCGATTGAAGGCAATGACATTGAAAACAATGCCTCTCATGGGACAGATACGGCTACTGAAACTGAAAGCACAAAGGAATCTGACAATAAAACAGATTCTGAATAGCTTTTAAACCTTAAAAATCGCCAGGGGTGGGTACCTGGCAATCAAGGTTCGTAAGTGGAGACACTTAAGAACCTTTTTTGCGTATTTATCCCTTATAAACATAATTTAAAAAGATAAGGAAATATGAGAGCATTTAATTTTAGTGCTGGCCCCGCAATGTTGCCAGAAGCCGTGATGAACAAAGCACATGATGAATTTTTAGATTGGCATGGCACAGGCATGTCGGTGATGGAAATGAGCCATCGTAGCAAAGAGTTCATGTCATTAGCAGCCAAAATGGAAGCCGATTTAAGAGACGTAATGGCTATTCCAGATAACTATAAAGTTATCTTTACCCATGGTGGTGCGTCTACTCAGTTTGCGGCTATTCCTTATAATTTGGCTGCTCAAACCGATACGGTCGATTACATTAACTCAGGCGTTTGGTCAACAAAGGCGGTTAAAGAAGCCGCTCGTTATGCTGTCATGAATGAAGTCGCAGTCACGGAAATTGACTTGCCAGATTTTTCAACTTTAAAGTTTAATGATCAAGCAAAATATCTACATATTTGCCATAACGAAACGATTACTGGCGTGGAATATCAAACCTTGCCAAAGGTGAATGTACCGATTGTTGCAGATATGTCTTCTAATATTTTGTCTCGTCCTATTAATGTTGCAGATTACGGTATTATTTATGCCGGCGCACAAAAGAATATTGGACCAGCAGGTTTGTCTATTTCGATTATTAGAGAAGACCTGCTCGGTCAAGCCCGTGCTGATACCCCTTCTTTAATGAACTGGCAAGTTTATGCCGATAACGGCTCTATGTTCAATACCCCTTCAACCTACGCTTGGTACTTAGCAGGGCTAGTGTTTGAATGGATAAAAGAGCAGGGTGGTCTGGAAGCCATTGGTAAAATCAATCAGCGTAAAGCGGCTAAACTTTATAAGTGTATTGATAATTCTTCTTTATATTTCAATGAAGTAGAGACAAGTGTTCGATCTTGGATGAACGTCACTTTTAAATTTAATAAGCCTGAATTAGAAGCACAGTTTTTAAAAGAATCAAATCAAGCAGGCTTGTTAAACCTAAAAGGCCATAAGGCTTATGGTGGCATGAGAGCCAGTATTTATAACGCCATGCCTGAAGCAGGTATTGATGCTTTAATTCAGTTTATGAACGACTTTGAAGCAAAGAACGGTTAAATGATGACGATTTCCGAAACAGAAAAAAAGCAACTGGGCGCTATTCGTCATCAAATTGATTCGATTGATGAGCAAATTCAAGTGTTGATTGCGCAACGTGCAGAATGTGCGCAAGAAGTGGCCAATATCAAAACGCAAGGCGGGCAGGTTGAAGCCGTTTTTTATCGCCCTGAGCGTGAAGCGCAAGTATTACGAGATGTAAAAAATCGTAATAATGGCCCTTTATCTGATGATGATATGATGCGTTTGTTTCGCGAAATTATGTCTGTTTGTCTAGCCTTAGAAGAGCCTTTACGGGTTGCTTACTTAGGGCCTGAAGGCAGTTATTCTCATGCTAGCGTATTAAAACAATTTGGTTCTTTTGCCCATCCTTATGCGGTGTCTTCTATTGAAGAAGTCTTTAAGATTGTTGAAAAAGGTGAGGCTAACTATGGTTTAGTGCCTGTTGAAAACTCTTCTGAAGGCGTGGTTAAGCAAACCCAAAATGCGTTAATTAATACCCCTTTAAAAATTACAGGTGAAGTGGAGCTGGCGATACATCATTGCTTACTGTCACAACAAAAATCACTGGAAAGTATTCAAAAGGTCGTTGCACACCCGCAAGCATTAGGGCAGTGTGAGCTTTGGCTGAAAAATAATATGCCTTGGGTAAAAATAGAAGCCGTAGAATCTAATGCTTTGGCAGCACAAATGGCCAATAAAGATGCTTCTTTAGGTGCCATTGCTTCAGAGCAGGCGGCACAACTTTATGAGCTAAAAATCCTAGAAGCACGCATTGAAGACCGGTCGGATAATACCACCAAGTTTTGGGTCGTGGGTGAGGAAGAGACAGATATTAGCGGTCAAGATAAGACCGCTTTAATATTGGCGATGCCAAACGAATCCGGCGCCTTGATGAGTGTGCTAGATTGCCTAGCCAGCCGTAAGATTTCAATGAAACGTATTATTTCAGTGCCTTCTAATGAAGTGAAGTGGGATTACTTGTTTTTCATTGACATTGAGGGGCATCAAAATGAACCTAATGTACAAGCAGCCTTGCTAGAAATTAAAAAACAAACCTCTTTTTTCAAGTTACTAGGGTCTTTCCCTACGTCACCAATGAGCTAAAGCGATGAGCCGTTCACCTAAGTTTACACAGCAGCTTCAACCGCAAATATCAGGTATTAACCCTTATGTGCCAGGAAAGCCTATTTCAGAGTTAAAGCGTGAACTAAACTTGGTACGCGTGTCTAAGTTAGCGTCTAATGAAAACCCTTTGGGCGCCAGCCAAAAAGCCAAAACGGCCGTACAAGAGCTGATAATTGATATTGCTAGCTACCCTGACGGCAGTGCTTTTGAACTTAAAAAGGCCCTGGCTAGTTTCTTAGCGGTTTCTGACAAGCAAGTCAGCGTGGGCAATGGCAGTAATGAACTATTAGAGTTAGTAGCGCGTATTTTTGCAGGCAAGGGTGATGAAATTATCTTCTCTCAGTATGCTTTTGCGGTTTATCCTATTAGTGCTCAGGTGGTTGGAGCGACCTCTGTTTGTGTGCCTGCCCTAAATTGGGGGCATGACTTAGAGGCGATGTTAGCCGCCATTACTGAGAAAACTAAAGTTATTTATATTGCTAACCCCAATAACCCAACCGGCACCTTAATTAGTGTTTCAGAGTGGGAAGCTTTTATTAGCCAAGTGCCAGAGCATATTATTGTGGTGCTGGATGAAGCCTACTTTGAGTTTGTTCAAACGGGTAAAACCGTCAATGGCTTAGATTACCTTGCTGAATATGACAATTTATTGGTCTCAAGAACCTTTTCAAAAGCTTATGGGCTGGCTTCTTTAAGAGTGGGTTATATGGTGGGCGGTGAAGAATTGATTGGTTATATTGAGAAAGTTCGCATGCCATTTAATGTGAACCAGTTTGCACAAGTCGCCGCCATTGCCGCTTTAAATGACCCGCAGTTCGTAAAAACCGTGGTGAGCAACAACCAAGCGGGCATGGCTCAACTAACCTCGTTCTGTCAGGGTTTAAAGCTTTCTTTTATTCCTTCTTATGGTAATTTTGTTTGCATTCAAGTAGGGCCAAAAGCATTGGAAATTAACCAGGCATTATTGGCATTAGGTGTAATTGTTCGCCCTGTATCAAACTACGGATTAGATGAGTATTTACGCGTTTCAATTGGTAGCCCAAAAGAAAACCAACACTTTATGGACGCCTTAACGAGCATTCTTTCACAAAACCAAGCAGGCAATAATGCAAACCATTAAGCGTATTACCATTATAGGCGTTGGCTTAATTGGCGGATCTTTTGGGCAGGGTTTAAAGAAACGACTACCAGATATTCATATTACCGGGTTCGGTAGCCAAGCTGCTAAGCTAGAAAGAGCCGTTGCGCTAAACGTGATTGATGACTTTAGCCTAGATATTGAGGTTGCCGTCGCTGCTGCAGATTTGATTCTAGTTGCCGTACCAATGGGTGCATTTGAAACTGTTTTTCAGCACATTCAACCACATATAAAGGCCGATGCCATTATTACTGATGCCGGCAGCTCTAAGGTAAGCGTAATCAATGCTGCAAAAGCCGTTTTTGGGCAAGACTTTACCCGTTTTGTAGCCGCACACCCTATTGCCGGTAAAGAGCAAAGCGGTGTGGAGGCGGCGGATGGTGACTTATATATTGACCACAAGGTTATTATTACCCCCACAGAAACAACGAATAAAGAAGCCGTAGAGCTTGTTAAGCAGTGCTGGCAAACACTAGGAGCCGAAGTGATTGAGATGGCACCTAACTATCATGATGAAGTCTTGGCTGCCACTAGCCATTTGCCACATTTACTGGCTTTTGGTCTAGTCGATTTATTGACGGATAATAAGCAATTAGGGGATGTTTTTCAATACACTGCGGGCGGTTTTAGAGACTTTACCCGCATTGCTTCCAGTGACCCAACTATGTGGAGAGACATCGCAACTTATAATGCTGATGCCTTGGCGAGTTGGCTAAAAAATTACCAAAAAGAATTAACCAAAATTATTGATTTGGTCGAGAACCAAGAGGGTGATGCCTTGTTTAATTTGTTCAAAAGAGCAAGAGATTCTCGTAACCAAAATATATTAGGAATCAAGAAAGATGACGCATAACGTAAAGTTTAAAGTAAAGCCCGGCGGTAAGCTGTCTGGACGCATTCGAGTGCCTGGAGATAAATCTGTATCTCATCGTAGCATTATGCTGGGTTCACTGGCTAAGGGTACCACGCACGTCACTGGTTTTTTAGAGGGTGATGATAGCTTGGCGACCTTAAGAGCTTTCCAAGATATGGGCGTTAAAATAGACGGCCCAAATAAAGGTAACGTTACCATTCAGGGTGTTGGCTTACGAGGCTTGAAAAAGCCAAATAACCCTTTAGATATGGGTAATTCTGGTACAGCAATGCGCTTAATGTCAGGTATTTTGGCAGGCCAAAACTTTGATTGTGAATTAATTGGCGATGCTTCTTTATCTAAAAGACCAATGAAGCGTGTGACAGACCCACTTTCAAAAATGGGCGCTAATATCCAAACCGCAACGGGCGGTATGCCACCACTTAAGATGTCGAACGGGCAAAATTTAAAGGCTATTCATTATGATATGCCTATGGCCAGTGCACAGGTTAAATCTTGCGTATTGTTTGCTGGCTTGTTTGCAGAAGGGACGACGACGGTTATTGAACCTGCTCCGACTCGTGACCATACGGAAAGAATGCTAAATGGTTTTGGCTATCAAGTAACCTCTAAAAAGCTAGACGATTCACGTTCTGAAATTAGCTTAGTGGGTGGTGGAGAATTAACCGCCAGTGATATTGATGTGCCTTCTGATATTTCATCAGCAGCATTCTTTATGGTGGCGGGAGCTATCGCTCCTGAAGCTAACTTAGTGATTGAGCATGTTGGCATCAACCCAACCCGAACCGGTATCATCGATATCTTAAAACTGATGGGTGCTCAAATTAGCTTAAAGAATGAAAGTATTGTCGGTGGCGAGCCAGTAGCAGATATTCATATTCAATCATCAAAGTTAAAAGGTATTCATATCCCTGAGCATTTAGTTCCTTTGGCGATTGATGAATTTCCGGTGTTATTTGTTGCCGCCGCCGCCGCAGAAGGGCAAACTGTATTAACTGGCGCAGAAGAATTGCGTGTTAAAGAGTCTGACCGTATTCAAGTAATGGTAGATGCTTTGGTTGCAGTAGGGGTCGATGCGGTTGCAACAGAAGACGGTATGATTATTAACGGTGGAAAACAGTCTAAGCAAAATGCCGTGATTGAAAGCCATCATGATCACCGCATTTCAATGGCAATGACCATGGCAGGTTTAAATGCGGTGGATGATATTGTGATTGATGATTGTGCTAATGTAAATACCTCATTTCCCACTTTTCTTGAGTTAGCGAACCAAATTGGTATGAACGTTTCAATTGTTAAAGACTAACTAGGAATTTAAAATATGCATATTATTACCGTAGATGGCCCAAGTGGCGTAGGAAAGGGCACGCTGTCCCAATGGCTATGCTCTAAGACTCACTTCCAACTGTTAGACAGTGGGGCTATTTACCGAGCGCTGGCTTATGGTTCAGTGGTTGAAAAAATTGCCATCACGGATGTAAAAGGGCTAGCCACCTTGGCGGCCAATTTACCCGTTAGCTTTGAAGGTACTAGCGTCCTGTATCAAGGTAAAGATGTTACCCCACAAATTCGTAACGAAGAAACTGCAGCAATAGCTTCTGTGGTGGCGGCTATTCCTGAAGTGCGCTCTGCATTATTACAACGCCAAAAAGACTTTGCTCAAGCGCCAGGTTTAATTGCAGATGGTCGTGATATGGGAACAGTGGTTTTTCCACAAGCGGCAGTAAAGTTATTTTTAACCGCTTCTGCTGAAGAAAGAGCTAAAAGACGCGTTAACCAGTTGAAAAATCAGGGAGTTAATGCTAACATTAACCAGATAATTCGAGATATTGAAGAAAGAGACGAGCGAGATCGAACACGATCAGCTTCTCCTTTGATACCTGCAGAGGATGCAATTGAGATTGATACGACTTCTCTAAATATAGAAGAAGTCTGTCAAATCGCCGAGAAGGCCCTGTTAAAGCAAGGTATTCTTGTTTAATAAATATTGCAACCTTTTGATTATTAAAGAATTTAAATTTAATCCTCCATTATCTTGATGGGGGATTTTGTTTTTTTATAAATAGTGTTTTGGGCAAGCTATTTACTTATTTAACTGACCCGTTTGATTTCGAAAACCCCAAATTCGCAGAAATCTAAACGGCTAGAGGCCTTTTGCCTCGATAACATTTTGGTAACTATCCATGAGTGAATTATCTTTCGCTGAACTATTCGAACAGTCTATTGAACAAGACAAATTTAAAACCGGCTCTTTAATCTTAGGTACTGTTGTAGCTATTGACAAAGAAGCTGTACTAGTTGATGCAGGCATGAAGTCTGAATCTGCTATTCCTAAGCAACAGTTTTTAAATGCTGCTGGCGAGCTTGAAGTTGCCATTGGTGATGAAGTTGAAGTTTACCTTGAAACCCTAGAAGATGGTTTCGGTGAAACTCGCTTATCACGTGAAAAAGCTAAGCGCGCTAAAACTTGGGATCGTCTTGAGACGGCCCTTGAAGATAACGAAACGGTTACTGGTTTGGTTACTGGTAAAGTTAAAGGTGGTTTAACGGTTGACGTTGAAGGCGTTCGTGGTTTCTTACCTGGTTCATTAGTTGATGTACGTCCTATTCGTGACTTTGGTTTTATCGAAGGTAAAGAAATTGACCTTAAGCTAGTTAAGTTAGATCGTAAGCGTAACAACGTTGTTGTTTCTCGTCGTGCGGTTATCGAAGCTGAAAACAGTGTTGAACGTGAAGCATTACTTGCGAACATGGAAGAAGGCGCTATCCTTGACGGTATCGTTAAAAACTTGACTGATTACGGTGCTTTCATTGACCTTGGTGGTATTGATGGTCTATTGCACATTACTGATATGGCATGGCGTCGTGTTAGCCATCCTTCTGAAGTTATTCAGGTTGGTGATGAAATCAAAGTTAAAGTACTTAAGTTTGACCGTGAGAAGAACCGCGTATCTCTAGGTATGAAGCAACTTCTTGAAGATCCTTGGTCTGATATGGTTTCTCGTTACCCAATGGGTTCTGAGATCATGGGTAAAGTTGCCAATATTACTGATTACGGTGCTTTCATCGAAATTGAAGATGGTATTGAAGGACTGGTTCACACATCTGAACTTGACTGGACAAACCGTAACATTCATCCATCTAAAGTGGTGCACTTAGGTCAAGAAACTAAGATTAAGATTCTTGATGTTGATCAAGAGCGTCGTCGTATTTCTTTATCTATCAAGCAATGTACTGTTAACCCTTGGGAAGGCTTCTCAGCTACCCACTCTAAAGGTGACAAGATTTCTGGTAGCATCAAGTCTATTACTGACTTCGGTATCTTCATCGGTTTAGAAGGCAGTATTGATGGTTTAGTTCACTTAACTGATATCTCATGGTCTGAACCTGGTGAAGAAGCGGTTCGTAAGTTCAAGAAAGGTGAAGAGTTAGAAACTATCATCCTATCTATCGACCCAGCTCGTGAGCGTATCTCTTTAGGTCTTAAGCAACTTGATCAAGACCCTTTCAGTGAGTATGTAGCTGCAAATGGTAAGAACAGCATCGTAACTGGTACTGTTAAGTCTGTTGATGAAAAAGGTGCTGTGATTGACCTTGGTGTTGAGATTGAAGGTTACCTTCGCGCTTCTGAACTAGCTGTTGAAACTCGTGACGCTAGCCAAGTGCTTAAAGTGGGTGATTCTGTTGAAGCTAAAATCATGAACGTTGATCGTAAGAATCGTTCTTTATCTCTATCTGTTAAGGGTAAAGATGCTCAAGATGAAGCTAATGCAATGAAAGACTACTCAGCTGGTCAAGAAACAGCAGCTAATACTTGGGGTGATCTTCTTAAAGGTCAACTTAAGTCAGAAGACTAATTGTTATTTAAATTCTGCTCATGTACTTGAACAGAATTAATAAAACTATTTTATTTTCTCAATTGAATGCTTCGGTATTCAAAGAGTCTTTTAAAAAAGAAGTGTAATAACAATGACTAAGTCCGAATTAATTGAATTAATTTCAAGAAAACAAACTCAGTTTAGTCAAAAAGATGTTGAACTAGCCGTTAATGAAATCTTAGATTCTATGATCGATTCCCTGTCAAAAGGGGAGCGCATTGAAATCCGAGGTTTTGGTAGCTTTAGCCTTCATCATCGTAAAGCTCGTGTAGGGAGAAATCCTAAAACGGGTGAACAAGTTGATTTAAGCGAAAAAAGAGTGCCGCATTTTAAACCAGGTAAGTCCTTAAAAGACTCTGTGGATGATGCAAAAGATCAATACGATATTATTTTTTAAGTCCTAAACAGGCTTAGAGGTTAAAATTTTAGATTAATCTAAACTCAAATCTTCAAAAAGGGGTACAATATTCGAAAGAATAGGTATCCCTTTTTTTATGTATAAAATAATCTCATTCACCATTTCCTTGGTATTTTTAGCACTTGGTTTATTACTGGGAATATTCAACCCCCATTCTGTTGATGTTGATTTCATCTCATTTCAAACTCAACTTCCACTATCCCTTGTAATCGCTAGCTCTATTTTGCTAGGCTTATTGATCGCACTTATTTATCTTGGTAGTTCATTTTTTGCTATGAAGTGGAAAATTCGTAAAATGAATAAAGAAAGCCTTAAGTTAAATAACCAAATATTAAATTTAAATCGCCAACTGCTAGAGCAAAAAACTGAAATTTTGTCGACCAAAGCAGATTCTGATTTAATGATTACCGATAAAAGGACTTAACCACTTGTCACATTCTAAAATTGTTGTCGCCTTAGATTTTCCTACGTTATTACAAGCAGAACTTTTTGTACAGTCACTTGAACCAAAACTCTGTCGCCTCAAAGTTGGTAAAGAGCTATTTGCGGTAGGAGGCCCGGCATTTGTTGAAAAGTGTATTGAACAAGGGTTTGACGTATTTTTAGATTTAAAATACCATGATATTCCTAATACGGTAGCCAAGGCTTGTGAAGCGGCTGCTAATATGGGGGTTTGGATGGTTAACGTTCACAGTATGGGCGGGCAAAAGATGATGGAGGCAGCACAGAATGCACTTCAAAAAACACCCCATCAGCCTATCTTAATTGCCGTCACAGTATTAACCAGCATGGAACAATCTGATTTACAGGGAATAGGGTTACCTGGCACGCCGAAAGAAAATGTTTTAAGACTCGCTAAGTTAGCACATACGTCTGGCTTAGATGGTGTGGTTTGTTCTGCCCAAGAAACTCAGATGTTACGAGAAGAAGTTAGCCAAGATTTCTGCTTAGTGACACCTGGTATTCGCCCTGCAGGTTCAGATGTTAATGATCAAAAAAGAATTATGACGCCGGAAGATGCTATTCAAGCAGGTTCAAACTACTTGGTCATAGGGCGTCCTATTACTAAATCAAAAGACCCTATTCAAACATTGATGGATATTAACGCTTCTTTAGCAAAGTCATCACACTAAAAAATCAGCAAACGTCTGTTTATCCTTTTTGAGTATAAACAGGCAACCTTACTCCTACCTTTACACCCTCAACTTCGTTTGACGGCTTAGAGATTAAGTTATCAGCAAAAACAGAACCGTGATGAAAGTCAGAAATTAACTTTA
This sequence comes from Hydrogenovibrio sp., assembly GCA_015484555.1. GTDB lineage: Bacteria > Pseudomonadota > Gammaproteobacteria > Thiomicrospirales > Thiomicrospiraceae > Hydrogenovibrio. The sequence goes on from WFMZ01000031.1 coordinate 36,197, forward strand.
CGATATATAGGCCTAACCCAAGATGACTTTGGTCACTTGAATTAACTTCTCTTATTGAAGTCATACCATCGAAAACTTGTAATTCCAACCCATCAGGTAAAGCCTTACCTTTATTACTAACCGATATTTCTATTTGATTATTACTCACTAAACTAGCGTTAACTTGAATAGGACCTGTTTTATCATCAAAGTCTTTAGCATTACCTATTAGCTTATCCATTAACTGCTCTAGCATAAAGCCATCTCCTAATAATAAGAGGTTATCAGGTAATGAAATATCAGCTTCTATTTCATGCTCTATATTTAAGGCTTTAATATTTTCAATGTAATGACTTATCATTTCTTTAACAGGAAAGGGCTCTGGCTCTTGCATAGATAAACTTTCTTCAATACTGGTTGCCTCTGATAAAGCTGAAATAATTTGCTTAAGCTGTTCTAAAGCATGCTGTGAATACTGGATCTGCTTATGATCTACGTCATTTTCTAATAATGATAATGACATTGACAAACGATTTAAAGGATTATGTAGTTCATGCCTTAGTGTTACCGGTAACTGTTTTAAGTAGCGTTCATAACTAGATATTTGGCTTAACATGGTAAATATATGATTTCGTAAATCAGATAGTTCATCCGCATAAAAACTATTTAAACTAACACTTAAGAAGTTATTTTTATTCGCTTTTCCTTGATCATTAAAGGCATTTCTAACATCAAAGTCTAAGCGTGATATACGACGAGAAAGAGAGGAAGTATAAAAGACGGCCCCCACAAAAACAAATATAAAAATACAAGCGCCAATACCAATTAAACGATAAAAACGCTTCAATGAATCTGTCACCAAACTATTCATCGACTCTTCCAAAATAACCGCACCAATTAATTTATTATTTACTCTAATTGGCGTGGCTGACATTAAAGAGATAGGGGTTTCTAAATTCATTCTATATTGCTGATAGGTATGACCAGAAATAGCCTCTTTAATAATTTCTTTTTCTGGTGATAAGCTTTGCGGGTAAGGATAAGGGAGAGAAAAAGGGATAATGGTAGAAACATTTTTAATTAAAAAATAACCTATCTTGGCAAAAAAATCTTTTCCAAAATTCGTTGGATTCTGAGCGAGCCGACCAATAACGTAGTTTACCTGACCTTTTTTATCAACAATCCATAAGACAGATTTATCTAAATTAAGATGACTTAATTGCCCTGTAGTACTGTTTGATTGTATTTGTAATGCCCAAAGATCCGTTCGTTTTTCTAAAATATAGGCTAGGTTAATGACCGTTTGTTTTTGAATAATGGCTTGATTTTCAAGCAATAGCCTATGAAGATCTATGGCAAAACGATAGGTTACGACAGGTAAGATGGTAAGCATTAGTAACAAGATATAAAATCTTGTTCTAATAGTCAACCTAATGTTTTTAAAAGGGTTTGCCATTATTTAACTAGAAACTTAAATCAACTATTTTTGCCAACTATAGCCACGACCATATTCATTATGAATATGGTCAAAATCACTATCTGATTTTTTAAAAGCATTTCGAATCCGACAAATATGTGTATTAATAGTATTACGTTCGACTACGCCTTGAGTTGACTCTTGTAGCGTATTATAAGTGACAACTCCTTTTTCACCTGTTAGAGCAAATTGCTTCAACATTTCAAATTCTGTTGCTGTTAAATCAAGTGGCTGATCATTCCAATAAGCTTTAAATTCATTATTAGCTAACTTAAGCCCTTTAATTAAAGAACCATCGTTACTTTCTGTGTGTTGTTGGCTATTTGGACCTGTAATACGTAAAAGGTTTTTCACCTTTGCGGTTAATACTGCCAAGCTAATTGGCTTAGGTAAATAATCTACTGCACCTAACGCATGACCTGTAAAAATATCAAATTCAGATTGTCTTTCAGATAAGAAGATTACCGGAACAGCGGAGTCAAAGGTTAATAGATGCTTAGCAATTTCAAACCCACCGTCAATTTCATTACCTAGAATGATGTCAGAAATAATAAGGTCTGGCAATACTTGGTCAAAACTGGCTTCAGCAGAAAGGCGGTCTGAAAAGGTATTGACCTTAAAACCTTGATCCTTCATAGCAGTTTCAAGATTTTCTAGTTGGATTAAATCATCTTCAATAATGGTTATTGTATAGTCTTCGTTTAGCATATTCATTCCTAGCGTTTCGATGTTTTAACTACTGTAGCAGTCTATTTAATATACTGAAAGTCTAAAACTTGCATATTCATGATTAATCCAGCATCTTGGATAGGTAAGACAATGGCATCAATATCTGAATCATTGTGATGAGAGTGCCACCAACCGGGAGGGGTGACAAAGGCAGAGCCTGGTTCCCACATGGCTTTAATAGGGTTAATTAAATTACCTTTATCATCAATATCGGGACTAATTAAGGTATAGGTATCTGGGCCTGCAGCCACACAAAAATCTAAAGCCACTGAATTATGACGATGTGCTTTCTGCTGGACACCGGCTGGCAAGGCGTTATATAAAGCCCATAATGTATGGGTTAAGGTTAATGTTTTAGGGAAGTTAGGGTTATTTAACAAGATACCCGTTCGGTTACTTCCTTCTGTACGATTCTTGGTAATTTCAAGTTCTAAGTCTAGCTTTTCTTTTGTATAAAGCACAGGGGTGAAGCGGTTTTCAGAGGGGACAACCCCTAAATATTCAATTAGAGGCGCATCTGTCACCCAGTAAAAAGCAGTGTCTTCGGTAACGGTATGCAGGGCATCACCCAAGCCAGGCAAGGTAAATAGGTCTCCCGCTTTCCACTCAATCGTACCGGTTTCAAGTTTAGTATGACCTGCTCCACTAATGACATAAAACATTTGAGACGTTGAACGCACATTTGTTTTAAGCGTTTCACCCGAGCAAATCCGAACAAAGTTAGCCAGTAAGTTTGGTGTTGTCGCAGCCGTTGAAATTTTAAGGACTTTCGACAAGTCAAAAGGGGTTATCTTGGTCGGGCCTGACTGGTGTAATGTGGCAGGGTAGCCAACCACATCAATTTTTGGCATAGCAGGATTCACTGCTGTCATATAGTCTTTAACATCGGCATTGGCTTCCCACTTTTGGATTGCCTCTTGCCTTTGTACAGTATTATTTGTTGGAATCATCGAGTTGCCTCTTTGTTAATTTTTTTACTTAAATTTGTTTAATTTTTTACGGTCGCTAGAAGAAGGTATGTTCATTGCCTCTCTATACTTAGCAATGGTTCTACGAGCAACGCTAATATCTTTATTTTCTAGTAAAATCATCAGTTTATTATCTGATAAAGGCTTATTAAGATCTTCAGCTTGAATAAGTTCTTTAATATAAGATTTAATTGAAATAGCAGATTGATCTTCAGAACCATACTGAGAAACACCCGTTGAAAAGAAATACTTTAATTCAAATGTACCTCTTGGTGTTTGCATGTATTTTTGATTGGTTGCACGAGAGATTGTCGATTCGTGTAACTCTAATGATTCAGCCACATCTCGTAGTACCATTGGCTGCATATATTTTTCACCCATATCAAAAAACTTAGCTTGTTTTTCAATAATGTACTTACCTACTCTTAGCAAAGTTTCCCCTCTGCTTTGAATACTCTTAATCAAGCCTTTAGCTTCAATAAGTTGCTCTTTAATTTTCTTAGACTCATCTGACTGCGAAGCCAGTGATGATGCCATATCAATGTACATAGCATTCACTGACAGTCTTGGAAAGGCCTTTTGATTTAGTTCAATCATAAAGCCATCCTTAGCTCTAAACAGCTTTAAATCAGGCACAATAATTTCACCATTATCTGCCGAAAAGGCACGACCAGGCCGCGGGCTTAAAGACTGTATAACTTGAATAACCTGATGAAGCTCTTCATCATCTAAAAGGTATATTTTTTGAATACGTTTATAGTCACGATCTGATAAGAGCTCGAAATTTTCTTCTATTAATTTTCTAGCCGTTACCACAAATGGGTTTTGGGGCAGGGCGAGCAACTGCAGACTTAAGCTTTCGGCTAAGTTTCTTGCCGCAACGCCCGTCGGCTCAAAGTCTTGAATAATTTTTAACACTTCTTTTAATGCCGTTAAAGTAGCATTAATACCAGGTTCATTTTTCTTCAGATCTTTTAAGATTTCTTCTAAAGGGACTTTCAAAAAACCTTCGTCAGAAATATCATCAATAATATAGGAGGCCAGTATTTCTTGATGGTCTACCCATTGATAAATATCAGACTGCCAGTAAAGCTTGTCTTTTAAGCTAACGGCCGCGGCAGTATAGGTTTCTGGTGAATTATATTCATCCGAGGCGTTGCTAGAAGAAGCTATTTGCTGAGTGCCAAAGTCACTATAAACTTCTTCCCACTCACAATCTAACCCTTGGTTATCTGAAACCGAGTCATTGGCTAAATCTAAGTCAGCAGTAGGTTGCTCCGTTTCAGTCGACAGGTCGTTCGTTAATGGCTCCAAAGGCTCTTCAGGAGTGGTTTCTTCCTCATCAACTTCAAGCATGAAGTTGGATTCAAGCGTCGTTGAAATAGTCTGCTGAACTTCTAGGGCAGAATACTGTAATATTTTAATGGATTGCTGTAACTGAGGTGTTAGCTTCAGTTGCTGCCCCATATTTAGCTGTAAACCAGGCATTAAAGCCATGAGTGAACCCCTTGGGTGCAAAGTAAATACGTTATATCATCTATCATAATGCATATTTAAGATAAACTGAATAAAAAACCCTATTTTATAGTGCTAGATTTGTCTTAAAGTTTGTAGTTAAATGGACTAAGTTTAAAGTAAAATAACCAAATTCAACGGAGAGAGATATTTATGTCAATTAAAGATAGTGCGAATACAATTGTAAACAACCTACCAGATGATGCTAGCTGGAATGATTTAGTTAAAGCTTTAATTAAAGAGAAGAAAATCACCTTAGGTATGACTGATATTGAAATTGCTCAAGATGAGTTATCGGAAGCAGATATATCGACTATTATCGCCAGATTACAAGGTTCACAGGCTATGCCTGATGATATGCGTAATACCAAGGTTTATCATCCAAGTGATGCCGTTACCTTAGGCATGGTTGCTGGCGTGGTTGCCATATTCTTTTCTTTGGTTTTTCCTCCCATTGCATGGGCAAGTGCATTAGTTGCTTTGGTAGCCGGTATCTATGGCTTAAGTAAATCTCAACCTAAAGCCTGGGTGCCTATTTTAATGTCAGCCGTTTCAATTGTCCCTATGTTCTTTATTGTTGGATAACATAGCAATAGTAACAATGGTAAGCAAGGCCTTGTATAAGGCCGAAGTATAGCCCAAGGCTATGCTAATCAAACCTAAGCCACATTTAGTTGTGGTTTTTTTAAACCCTTGTAATTTCGCATAATGTATATTATGTTAAATTCAATAATATATGTAAATATCCCTTTAAGTTGGTCTTGAAGTGATATTTAACCGTACCCCACCCCTGGCAATTTTTAAGTTTCAAATGATTTTTTTTATAAAGAGGCTTGGCTAATTTAGCTAATAGCTTGTACAGAGCGACTGTTAATACCAGTACCCCTTCCTGAATTGACCCTTCACTAAAAACTTAATTCTTTATACCAAAAAGTATTCATTAAAATAAACTTAACACTTTTTTTGGTGGACGACCTATTATGGCTTTATCTCCAACCACAACAATAGGTCTTTCTATTAAAATAGGATTCTCAGCCATAATTACCAGCCATTCTGCACGAGTCTTATTCATATCCTTTGTTAACCCTAGTTCCTTAAAAACGGCTTCGCCTGTTCGAATAACCTCAACAGGCTCTAGCGCTAGCTTCTGCAGTAAAACATCTAATGCTTCTACACTAGGCGGTGTTTCTAAATAAAAAACGGTTTCAATTTGATTGGTTTGGCTTTCTAAAATCTCCATGGTTTCGCGGCTTTTAGAACAACGTGTATTGTGATAAATAGTGGCTTGTTTCATGCAATTTACTCCGTGTCTGTTTTGTCTAAACGCTTACTCAAAGCACTTTCTACTGCTTCAATGCGTGACTGACACAAAGTATAGGCTCGTGTGGCTTCATCCACCATAGGAACCAACTCGTCAATGTCAATATTATCTGCTTGTGAAAGCTTTTGGGCTATCTCTTGCAGCTTGCTGTAATTTTGTTGGTAACTATCTGATTTACTCATTTTCATTCCTATCATTTGAAATTAATGTCGTTGTGTTTTGTATTGGGCTAGCATTAATAGAGCCGTCTTTAAACTTAATACTCACCTGGTCTTGCTTGGCAAAGTCTTTTACCGAGGTAATTGGTAAATTTTTAGAATTTGTAATCATCGCAAACCCGCGGTTAAGCTGGGTCTTAGGCCCTGAACTTAGGACAAAACCAATACTTTGTTTTAACTGACTTTTTGCCACCGTTAAAATACGACTAGGTTGTTCACAAACCACTTTATATAGTTGATTTAATTGCTCTTTTTTAATATTAAGTTGAGACTGAGTTTGTAACTGAACCGTTTCATTTAATTGTTTTAAATGGCTCTTATGCTCCTGAACAATGCGCTGACTTAGGTGTTCTATTTTGGTGAATATAGGGCCTAATAATAGCTGTTCTTTTTGGATAGATTTTTGGCTGTTTTCGACAATACTAGTATTAAAATCGCCCACTATTTGCTTTTGTTTTTGAATGTGTAGCTGACTGGCTTGAACAATATAATGCCAATGGCCTTGTGCATTTTGACCCGCACTAAAAATAGCATTGGCAACCGCCCAAATAACTTTACTGGGCGTATCAAACTTAGCAGCACTAATCTCATCTAATAGTGTTAAGTCTCTTTCATGCCCTATTCCTGTCATCACAGGAATTTTCACTTCAGCCAATGCTTTGGCTAGTATGTAGTTATTTAAAGGCTGCAAGTCTAGTTTGGCACCACCACCTCGAATAATGATTAAAGCATCAAATGGAATAGAGGCATGAATGGCTTGAAAAGCGGCAATAGCAGCAGACATTTCAAATTCAACTTTATCGCCTTGAAAGGCACTGTAAAAATATTTGAATTCGCACAAACCCGCATCTGACAGCAAGTCAGCATCAGCTCGAAAGTCGCCCAGACCCGCTGCTTCAGGTGGTGCAATAACCGCCAATCTGAAGAAGTCGTTCGGTAAAGAATATTGTTTGTTTAAATCATAAAGCTTTTCGTCTATTAACTGCTGGCGAATAGCTTGAACTTTAGCTTCTAGCTCGCCCAGTGTAAAGCTTGGATCAATGTCTTGAATAACCAATGAAAAGCCAAACTTTTCATGAAACGTAGGTTCAACCAACAACAGCAGTTTTTGTCCTATTGCCATTTCAGAGCCTGTTTGGCTGGTAAACTTTTCTAATAAACGCCCTGCTGTGCTTTGCCATATCATTGCTCGGCAATTGGCTAACTGTTGGCCAGAATCTTGGGTTTCAGCCAGCTCCAAATAAAGATGTCCACGTCGTTCGTTTAGGTTAGCAACCTCGGCAACCACCCAAACGGCGCCGGGAATACCGCCCCGAATAGCTTGTTGAACCTGATTCATCAAGCTGCTTAGTGGAATACCTACCTGCTTGCCATTCTGCTGTGTATTGGCTTGAGGCAAACCTTGCTCATCTGAAATACTATTATCAGAGGTGTCTAAACCCGGAAGCCATTTTTGAAAAGCAGACGTATCTTCTTGTAAATTTTCAGGAATGTACCATTTTTTTTCCGATGGGTTCCATCTTGCCCCTAATGACTTGGCGGCATCTTTTTCTGAAAAGGGTACGTCTAGTAAAATCATAGGTTATCTTCCATGCGCTTGATTTCATTTTGAACAATTTGATAAGCCTGCTCAATCACCTCAATGCCTGCCCCCGCTTTAAAAGCATTTTCAGAAATATATCGTCGCCATAATCGTCCACCAGGTAAGCCAAAAAATAAACCTAGCATATGTCGAGATACTTGGTTCAAGCGCCCGCCAGAGGATAAGTGGTTTTCAATATAAGGATACATGGCATTCAACACCGCTTCACGGCTAATTTGGGGCTGTTTACTTTGGTAAAACAACGCATCTACTTCAGACAAAATGTAAGGGTTTTCATAAGCTAAGCGCCCTAGCATAACACCATCAACAGCAGGAAAACCCTCTATAGGGCTTTTAAAGCTGGCCGCATCTTCTAAGGTTTTAATACCGCCATTCACACTAATGTCTAAGTTAGGAAACCGTTGTTTAATTTGGCGAACCCAGTCATATTTAAGGGGCGGGATTTCTCTATTTTCTTTTGGCGATAAGCCTTGTAACCAAGCATTCCTAGCATGTAATATCACACCATCAACCCCCGCATTTTCTAGCCCTGCTACAAACTTAGCTAGCTCTTCAAAGTCATTTTGGTCATCAATACCAATACGAGTTTTTACGGTTACAGGTACGTCCACAACAGCCTTCATAGCAGCTACATCTTCAGCCACCAAGTCGGGATGCCCCATCAAACAGGCACCAATCATATTATTTTGCACTCGGTCAGATGGGCAACCCACATTTAGGTTAATTTCATCATAGCCCCATTCTTCCCCTAACAAAGCACACTTCGCTAGTTCATCTGGTTTTGAACCGCCTAGTTGCAACACAATAGGCGATTCTTCCTCGTTATGACCTAAAAACCTGGGTAAGTTGTCGCCATAAATAATTGCACCCGTCGTCACCATTTCAGAGTACAGCCAAGCATTACCTGACAGCTGTCGATGAAAATAACGGCAATGTTTATCTGTCCAATCGAGCATCGGGGCAACAGAAAATTGGTTAGCACTGCTTAAGCTTTTGTTTTTACAGTCTTTTCCTATATTATCAAAGGCTTGCATCAGAATTTTATTTCTCTTTTTTATATTAATTTATGGAAATTTTGGGGTAATTTACAGGTATTCAGTTGTACTATAGTGCCACTGCCACCCACTAAACAACCTTGATGACATCGAAGGGGGTTCTATTTCTAAAAAAATACAAGTAGATGGATTTTCTTCTTATATTGTCTGAATAACTTTTAAAAAAGCGGAGTTTCTTCATCATCGATATGCTGCTAAATCATTTATAAGATAATTTTAGCAAAAGCCCGGGCAAAGCGTAGAGAAAATGAAGCGGAGTAAATACAGGCAAAGAAAAAGACATTACCATTAATGATGATATGAGCACTAAGCTATATTGAGTCACAAGATAAGTTAAAACGTACTAAGCGCATAACCATCGAGTTTTTATTATGCTAATCATTTTTTCAGTTAAGGTTTTCCGAACTAATCAGTAAAGTAATTATCAAACACTTTCATAAGGTAATTCTCTGAAAAATAATTGAATCTAATAATCTTTCCACTTGATTGAAGATATAAAAAAACCTCCTTTAAGGAGGTTTTTTGGATTGGAAAAAGCTTACTTGTTAACAGCTTCTTTGAGTCCTTTACCAGCAGCAAACTTAGGTACTCTAGCTGCAGGAATCTGCATCTCAGCGCCAGTTTGTGGATTACGACCCGTGCGAGCAGCACGATCGCCTACTTTAAAAGTACCAAAACCAATAATTGCAACAGAATCACCTGAGCTCATTGCTTTAGTAATTGTAGAAACAGTTGCATCTAGTGCGCGTCCTGCATCTGCCTTAGTTAAACCTGATTCTTCAGCGATTGCAGCTACTAGTTCAGTCTTATTCATGAGTCGTTCTCCATTTGATTATTCAATTTTTATACACCAATTTTATACAGATGTTTGGCTTGCGTTAGTTATATCAGCGTTGCTTCCACCCTGTCAAGCAAAGACATTGAAATTTTCATCTTTTTAGCTATTTATTAATGCGTATTAATCATTTTCTCTAAATTTTTAGCTAAATCAACTTTAGAGGCTAGTTTATTGTCTATATTAGCATCATCTTCTATAGTTTCATCATTTAGCGGGTTTGGCTCTTTTTCAAGCGCTAAAGATAGCACCTCATCAATCCATCTAACCGGGTAAATTTCCAACCCTTCAGTTACTTCTGCTTCCATTTCGGTTAAATCGCGTTTATTCTCAAAAGGAATAAGCACTCTTTTGATTCCACCACGAGTCGCTGCAAGTAATTTTTCTTTTAAACCACCAATGGGTAACACTTCACCTCTTAGGGTAATTTCTCCCGTCATAGCCACATCAGAACGAACAGGAATGCCGGTTAAAATAGAAGCTATGGCGGTGCAGATAGCGATTCCCGCACTAGGACCATCTTTTTTAATCGCACCCTCAGGGAAATGTAGGTGAATATCTTTTTCTTCATAGAAAGCATCATCTAACCCTAACTGCTTAGAGCGCGAACGAATCACGCTCATGGCTGTCTGGGTTGATTCTTGCATAACAGAACCTAACTGCCCTGTTGAGCTGTGCTTACCTTTACCAGGCATTGCCGTCGCCTCTATACGCAAAAGATCTCCACCCACTCTAGTCCAAGCTAAGCCTGCAACCTGCCCTATTTGATTTCGTTCGTCAGCTAAACCAAATCGATACTTTGAAACCCCTAAATAGTCTTCCAAATTTTCACTTGAAATTGTAATAGGCGCCACAGCTTCATTCATCACTAAGCGTTTAACCGATTTACGACATATCTTAGCTAAGTTTTGACTTAATAGGCGTACACCCGCTTCTCTTGTATAGGTTTGAATAATGGAAAAAATGGCACTTTCCTCTATTTGAAGTTCACTCTCTTTCAAACCATGATTTTTAATTTCTTTCGGCAATAAGTGTAAGTCGGCAATATTTTGCTTTTCACTTTCGGTATAACCAGATAAATTAATAATTTCCATTCTGTCTAATAAAGCTTCAGGAATGTCCATCGAATTAGAGGTGGCGATAAACATAACATCAGACAAGTCATAATCAACCTCTAGATAATGGTCGTTAAATGCTTTGTTTTGTTCAGGATCTAGAACTTCAAGTAGTGCACTAGCAGGATCACCACGGTGATCTTGTGCCATCTTGTCAATTTCATCTAATAAAAATAATGGGTTTTTAGTCCCTGCTATTTTCATTTTCTGAAGGATTCTGCCTGGCATCGCCCCTAAATAGGTCTTTCTATGCCCACGTATTTCCGCCTCATCACGCACACCACCTAGTGACATACGAACATATTTTCGGTTTGTGGCTTCAGCAATAGAACGAGCCAAGGATGTCTTACCCACCCCTGGTGGTCCTACTAAGCATAAGATGGGCCCTTTCATTTTATTAACACGCTTCTGGACAGCTAGATATTCAACAATACGTTCTTTTACTTTTTCAAGACCGTAGTGACGCTCGTCCAATACTTTTTGTGCTTTTACTAAGTTTTTAGAAACTCGACTTTTCTTTTTCCAAGGAACTGACAACAACCAATCAATATAAGTTCTGACAATATTGGCATCCGGCGACTGTGGAGACATTTGCTTAAACTTCTTCAGCTCTTCCTGTGCAATTTTCTTGGCTTCTAAAGGCATTCCAGCTTCTTCAATTCGCCCTTCAAACTTAGTTATTTCATTACTGCCCTCTTCTTCACCCTCTCCCAACTCATCATGAATAGCCTGTAACTTAGTATTTAGGTAAAAGTTACGTTGAGTTTTATCCATTTTCTTTTTAACACGTTGGTTAATTCTATCTTCTGACTCTAATAACTCAATTTCAGTATTAATAATACCCAGTAACTTTTCTAGGCGTTCAGACATAGACAGTAATTCTAAAAGTGATTGTTTCTCTTCAACACTCAGCTTCATATTCGCTGAAACGGTATCAACTAAGCGATGTGGATCATGAGATTTCTGAATACTTTTTTGGACTTCTGAAGGAATTTTTTTCTTTAAATCAGCGTACTGCTGAAAACTGCTTTGAATAGCACGAATTAAGGCTTGCTGATCTTCTCCTGCATGCTCAACTGTTTCAACTTGCTGAATATCGCCTATCAAAAAGTTATCTTGATCTATTAAGCTAACCAATTCAAAACGTTTTACACCCTCAACCAGTACCTTTAAGGTACCATCTGGTAGCTTAAGTAACTGTAGGATATTGGCCATGACACCAACTTGGTATAATTCATCTTGCTTAGGCGATTTTTGAGCAGAGTCTTGCTGAGAGACTAGGAATATCTGCTTATCAGCTTTCATTGCCGCATTCAACGTATTCATAGACTTTTCACGCCCAACAAATAGTGGAATAACCATGCCAGGAAAAACCACGACATCTCTTAGTGCTAAAACAAAAACATTGGTTTTAAATTCGATTTGCTCAATATCCATATACAGTCACTTTCAATAAATAGTATTTTTAATCACTTAACTCAAATTTAAAAGAGCTAAGCCTATAATTTTGGGTCGGAAAAGACAAAGAAGCCAGGACGATGCCTGGCTTTAATGTAAACATGAAAATAGAAGCTGACTAGCTAGAAGCTTTAGTCTCTTTTTCCTTGTACATTAAAATAGGTTTTTTAGTCCCTTTTATCACAGCCTTGTTAATCACTACCTTTTCTACATTATCTGTACTTGGCAAGTCATACATCGTATCTAGCAAGGTTTGCTCCAAGATAGATCTTAAGCCTCGTGCACCTGTTTTTCTTTCAATTGCGAGGTGCGCAATTTCACTTAAGGCGTCTTTTCTAAACTGTAATTCTGCTGATTCTAGTTCAAACATTCTCTGAAATTGCTTAACTAAAGCATTTTTAGGCTTTGTCAAGATTTGAATTAAAGCAGTTTCATCTAGTTCCGTTAAAGAAGCGATTACCGGTAAACGCCCTACAAACTCAGGAATCAATCCAAATTTAACTAAATCTTCTGGTTCAATTTTTTTAAATTTTTCTGATAAAGTATCTTTTTCACCTTCAGTTTTCACATCTGCTGAAAAACCAATGCCTACATTTTTTTCGGTACGCTGCTCAATAATATTACCCAGGCCTTCAAAAGCACCACCCACAATAAAGAGAATTTTTGATGTATCAACTTGAATTAATTCTTGGTTAGGATGCTTACGACCACCTTGTGGTGGAACATTAGCAATCGTTCCTTCTATTAGCTTTAACAACGCCTGCTGAACACCTTCACCAGAAACATCTCTCGTAATAGAGGGATTTTCAGACTTACGCGTAATCTTATCTATTTCATCAATATAGATAATACCTCGTTCAGCTATTTCAGGATCATTATCAGCCTGTTGAAGTAGTTTTAACACGATACTTTCAACATCTTCACCTACATAACCAGCTTCTGTTAGCGTGGTTGCATCGGCAATTGCAAAAGGAACATCTAATAGTCTTGCTAAAGTTTGTGCTAACAATGTTTTACCGGAACCTGTTGGTCCAATCAGTAAAATATTACTTTTATTTAGCTCTACTTCATCTTTCTTATTACCGTGTTGTAAGCGCTTATAGTGGTTATAAACGGCAACAGACAATACTTTTTTAGCATGATCTTGACCAATAACATAGTCATCTAAAATGCCACTAATTTCATGAGGTGTTGGTAAGTTAGCAATTTCAAAACTACTTAACTCTTCTTCACCAAACTCTTCTTTTAGGATGTCATTACAGAGTTCAACACACTCATCACAAATGTAAACTGAAGGGCCCGCAATTAGTTTTTTAACTTCATCTTGTGCTTTGCCACAGAATGAACAATAAAGGTTTTTTTCACTCATAAATTTCTCAATTCTGCTTTTATACGCTACGTTGCTCTAATACTTCATCAATTAAACCATAGTCGGCCGCTTCTTGTGCTGACATAAAGTTATCACGATCTGTATCTTTTTCAATTTTCTTTAGAGTTTGACCTGTATGTTCCGCTAGTGCTTTATTCAGTTTAGATTTAATGCCTAAAATTTCTTTAGCATGAATTTCAAAGTCAGAAGCCTGGCCTTGGAAGCCTCCTAATGGCTGGTGAATCATTACGCGTGAATTCGGCAAGGCAAAGCGCTTGCCCTTTTCACCCGCTGATAACAAAAAGGAACCCATACTGGCTGCTTGCCCAATACACATGGTACTGACATTCGGCTTGATAAAATTCATGGTGTCATAAATTGCCATACCAGCAGTCACACTTCCACCAGGAGAGTTAATATATAAATGAATATCTTTTTCTGGGTTTTCAGACTCTAAAAACAACATTTGAGCAACAATTAAGTTTGCCATATGATCTTCAACCTGTCCGACTAAAAAGATAACGCGCTCTTTTAATAAACGAGAATAGATATCATAAGATCTTTCTCCACGGCTGGTTTGTTCTACCACCA
>WFMZ01000032.1 GCA_015484555.1 Hydrogenovibrio sp.
TAGATAGACCGGTGACTAAAAAAATGGTCTTTTTTTCTGCAACCAATCCTTTCCATAGTTCTATTAGATCTATTTCATCATCGTTAGTATAGTGTTCGGGGGGGGGGGCAGTACTATATTGCTTGGCCATTATTACAATTCCATTCATCTGAAAATAAGGCTTTATCATAACAAGAAAATAGAAACATCACTAACATACTTAATCACTCAAATAGAGTTTCTCTAGTTTAGGTTCCTTTTTCTTTATGGTCTTTTTTGCCTGCTTTCTTTGCAAAGTAAGCTGCTGTAGGCAGTCTTCTAACCACGCTAGCTGAAACCCTGCTTTGCCAAATAGATAAGCTTGTAAGTTTGCTAACGCCTTCGTTAAGGCTTCATTCCCTTCGCTATCTACTGGCTGAGAAGCCTGCCACTGTTTAATAGCTTGATAGAATTGGCTACTTAGCTGTTTTTGCTGTTCACGCTCTTGAGCCGGTGCCAAACCATTTAGCTGTTTTATATCCGTTAGTAACTGTTGACAAGTTTGGATTAGGTTAGCAAGTTCTGGTAATTTAAGCCCGTGGTCAGCGGTCTCTACCTTAGGTTTTAGGCTCTCTATTTGCTTCTTTTGATGATGACATCGCCACCACAAAATCGAGCTTAGCAGCCATAACAAGGCAAATAAAGCCGTTAATATTGGCCAATAAATCGAATCCGTTTCACGTGAAACTTGTAAGCCTTCTTTAGAAGAATCTGCTAACTTAGGTATTGTATGGTCTTTATTTGTAGGTAAATTGCTTTGATTTGTAGCCTTCTTTACTAAACTAGGTAAAACAGTTATTTTATGCTGTGGCAAGCTAGCCCTTTCTAAACTATCTGTTTGAGTATTCCACCAGGGGAAAGATAAGGCTGGCACGAGCAACTCTCCTGCTTGTGTAGGAACAATGGCTATTTTATAGGTAGCGGTACTCGTAAAGCCCTGCTCAGTGGGTTGATTGCTGAGCTGAGGTTTATCGGCATAGCTCTGAAACCCTGTTTGCCTATCCATAATGAGGTTGGGCAGCTGTGAAGCTTGTAAGTCTTGCGCTTGAATTTGTAAGGTTCGAGTCACCGAGTCGCCTACTCTCACCTTGGCTGGCTGTTGCCATTGTTCAACCAGTTCCACCTGTTTGGCAGGCAACCAGGCTTGATCTTTCGGGTAACTTGCTGGGATAGGCTTTACTTGAAGCTGAATAGCCTGACTAGTATTTTGTAAACGCTTTATCAGCCCTGAATAACGTACCTGCCCACTAAATTGTGATGCTGGAATGGTCATCTCTCCACTTTTTTGAGGATAAAAAGCCCACTTCCATTCAAACACCTCATATAAATTTCCCTGCATTTTAGTTTCAAAGCTATGCTGTTTTACCAAAACTTGACTAAGTGAATGGTTAAAAACTGGTGGCCTCATGCCTCCTTGAGCCAGCACACCCAGATGATAAAAACGTAGGGTATAAATTACTTCTTGTTGAACATAAGGGTTTTTCGTAGAGACTTCTGACTCTAAAAAACTAACACCAGAACGCTGCTTAGATGAACTGGCTGGCTTAACATTCAATTTAATAGGTTTACTTTTAACGCCCGATACTTCAAAAGCGGGGATGGTTAAATGGCCTTCTTTTAACGGCGTAATATTAAGATCCCAGCGGGTGTAGGAGCTAACGTGTCCGTTTGTCATTGACATTTGGGTAGAACGCTGTTGCCCCAGTATTTCAAACTGTTGGTCTAGTTCAGAAAAGTCGGGCGTGGAAAAAGTCGAAAAGTCGGTCTGTATCACCAGGGTAATAATGTCACCCATTTCAATATTTGCTCGATTGACGCTGCTTTTTAAGGTGTCAGCCTGTGCATTAACCATGCCGGCTAGCCCTAAAAAAATAACCATCATCCACTGTTTTATTAGGCGATTACGGGTGAAAAATGAATTGAGTGTTACCATATTTTCTTTTGCTCTTCTGGTTGGTTCGGTTTATTTAACTGTTGCTGATATTGGTAAGCGAATTTATTTTTTATAAAAACGCCTGGGCTGTCTGGTATTTGGTTTAGCCAGGCTCTTTTAGCTTGTTGAGCTTCGGTTAAAGGCTTACCTTTTTTAGCTTTAACGGCTGGTTTAGTCTGGTTTTTAGCGGACAAATCTTCACTCGGTTTTTTTACCGTATCAGGATGCTTAGACTCTTTTTTAGAGCGCTCTTTTTCGGATTTTTTTGCCGTGTCTGAAGCGGTATTTTGAGCCTTTTTATTTTTTTGAGCACTCTCCGACTTATCTTTACCTGTTTTGCCCTTATCTTTTGATGATGGCTTCCCTTTCCCTTGGGAGGCATTACCAGGCTTTTTAGGCTTGCCTTTTTTGTGCTTATCCGATGAAGAGGATGACTTCGATTGCTTAGAGTTTTGGTTTTGTTTCTTATTTTGTTTCTTATTTTGTTTCTGCTTTTGCTTTTGCTTTTGCTTTTGCTTTGCCTGTTGCTTCGCCAAAATTTTATTGGTTAAGGCTAGGTTCTGGCTAGCTTGCTTTAAATCAGGGTTTTCTTTTAAAGCTTTTTCAAAGGCTTGTTTGGCTTCTGAAAACTGATGTTGTTGGGCTAAGGTATTGCCTAAATTATAGTGAGCCACTGCGCTATCTTGTTTTAAAAATTGTTCCTGGGCTTTGGCATAGTCACCTTTTTTAAATTGTGCAGCACCTTTCCATTCTGGGGTACTAAAACGATCAACTGCCGTGGCATAGTCGCCTTTTTTCCAACTGTCATAACCCAGTTGGTTGCTCGACTTCAAAGCATCTAACCAACTAATAGATTGTTTGCTATGTGAACTAGCTTCTTCGGCTATCTTAAGCTTATTTTCAGGGGAAATACCTTCCGCATAACTGTCAGGGCTAAAAATCGCCAGGGGTGGTACTAGCATAATAGGCAATAAGAAAGGTACTACAAACACCCAACCTCGCCTAAAACCTAATAAAGATGCCAATAAAATTGGTAATAGCAGCCAAGTACCTTGGTCTACCCAGTAACTAACTGTTTTTGGCGAGGCCTTATCTTTATTTTTTTCTTTATTTTGCTCACCTAATAATTGGGGCGGGGCAAGCTGACTGCTTTTTAAAATTGTACCGTTCAAAAAGTATAAAGGGCTGTTAAGTTGGTTAGAGAGGGTTTTTAGCCGATCAACAGGTACTTTTGCCAGCACAATATCACCGGCTTTATTTTTAACAAAACCATAATCAGGTATTGAAATAGGCGCTCCATTAGCTGTTCCCACCGCCACCAAAGTTAGGGTAATATCCGTACCTTTTAGTAAAGCTTTGAGTGGGCTTATTTCCGATTTTTCAATGTCGTCTAACATCCAAATAATATGCCCTTTTCTAATATGGGATTGCTTTAATAAAGCAATCGCTTTTTGTAAACCTGCAACCGCATCAGACCCCAAAGCGGGCATTATCGTGGGTTGAATAACGGGCAGTAAAGCTAAAATAGTCTGGTTATCATCTGAAATAGGTGACAGTACATGTGCTGAACCAGCATAAACCACTAAACCAATAGATAAGGAAGGATAATCCTTCACAAAGTCGGTTAATTGATAACGTGCTCGGGTAATTCTATTCGGGCTTAAGTCGTCAGCAAGCATCGACAAGGAGTTATCTAATAGAATAACGGTTGCCTGCTTAGCTTTTTCAACTGGCTGTTCATGTTGGCTAAAACTAGGGCCTGCTAAGGCAATAATAGTCGTAAACCAAATCAGAAATAAACCATAAAGAGGCCACTTTGAGGCAGGTTTCACTTGTTCTGACTGCAACAACACGGCTTGAAAAGGTTTGGCAATAAAATCTTGCCATTGTCCCGACTGTCGACTATTTTTAATTAGCTTCCAGGCTAAAAAAATAGTCGGCAGTAGTGCCCATAACCACTCTGGGCGGAGGAAAATAAAGGTCATGCTTCCTCCTGGGTTGAGTGAGTCGTGTGATGAGATGACTTTAGCCTACCCATAGCAATAAAAAAGCTCAATAACAAGGCTAGTCCTAGCGGCCAAGGGTAAAGTTCAGTTCTTAGACGATATTGGTTTACTTGATATTCAGATTTCTCAAGCCGATTAATTTCGCCATAAATTTGATTTAGACGACTTGCATTTTCTGCTAAGAAAAACTGGCCACCTGACTCTTTAGAAATTTTTTGCAATGTATCTATATCCATTGAACGGTTATTAAAGAAAGCGCCTAGGCCAGATGTTTTGCTTTGCCCAATGCCAATGGTATAAATTTTTAAACCCATTTTCTTAGCTTGTTTCGCTGCCTCTAAAGGCTCCACTGCACCATCTGTATTCGACCCATCAGTTAGTAAAATTAATACCGGTTTGTGAACGGTATGATTAGATTTATTGGCTTGCTGAGTAAGGTGCTTTAAGGTTAACCCTATTGCATCGCCGATCGCAGTATTAGTGCCTGCCATGCCAATTTCTGACTCTTGTAATAGCTGGTTAACCGTATTTAAGTCATAGGTTAAAGGGCTTTGAATAAAAGCTTGTGAGCCAAATACCACTAAGCCCAATCTATCACCCTGTCGCTTTTTGATGAAGTCGGCCACCACTGATTTAACTAGGGTTAAACGATCTACTCGATCACCGTTTAGTACCATGTCATTTTTTTCCATACTACCTGATAAATCAACTGCTAAAATCACATCTTTTCCGCTAGTATTAAAACTGGTAGGCGCTAAAAATAAAACAGGGCGCATACAGGCTAGCACCAGTAAAAACCACAATAATACTGCCACCCAAGGCAAACGATATTGGCGTGTGTTTGGTTCTAAAATAGCCGCTTCTTTCATGCTTTTCAGACGCTTCATAATATGAGGTGCCAACAAGGGAGTGGTTTTCTTTTTGATCGGCTTAATCAATAAACGAAATACCCACGGTAAAGGCGCTAATGCCAAAAACCAAGGCGTAATAAACACGACTTCTGATAGGTGTGATAATAGTTGAAGAGGTGTATTAAAAATTGAGCTTAAAAAAGTCATTTATGATGCCCCTTAATCCAACTTTTTAAATAGTTTAATACCTGATTGAGTGCCATTTCATCATAGTCAAACTCTTCTTGATAATATGCGTTTAAGATACTTTTTAAAGCCTCTGGCTGCTCAATATATTGTGCTGTTTCTTTCAAGAATTTAACCCAGTCATCGCCCTGTAAATTAGCGACCGCTTGGCGGCCGTAATACGTAATAGCGACCTGTTTTACCAAGGCATTAGCTTGTGCTATCTTTTGGTGCGGGTTGGTTGCCCTGGCTAAAGCTTGTTCAAAAAAGTCACCTGCTTCACGGCGATATTGATTTTGATGATGGCGTGTCCAGAGTGTCCAAATCACGCCAAAAATAATACTAAATCCCAGTAAGGAGATGGTTAATAAGGCGATAGAAGGTGGCCACCAACCCACTGCTTCTGGCACAATAATGTCGTTAAATTTCGATAATAATTGCTGAACTTCTGGGCTAAGTGGTGTATTGTTCATAATACTACTTTTTGTAACATTAGCTGTTTCAGGGGGTCTTGGGTAGAATCTATTTCCACCAAAGGTACGTGTATTTTATAACAGTTGTCTTTTAAAGCTTCCCAGGCTAGCTGGTAACTTTGCTCATAAAATTGTTGCTCTTTGGCACTGACATTCAGTGACACCTTGTTCACGCCATCACTAAACGACAAGCTATCGCCTGTGCTAACAACAGGCAAATTTTTCTCAATAGGATCAAAAACATGAATTAGAGTGCATTGGTTATGCTTTTTTAAGCTCGATAATTGAGTATAAAAGGCATCTGAAACGCTTAAGAAATCGCCCACTAAAAAAACCCTATTACCTGACTTTAGCTGGGTTCGTACAAAACCAATCTGCGCCTCCCAGCCTTCACCTATGCTCTCCTCCCCTGGCTTTATGCCCTTCAGGCTAGATTTTTGGATTTCAATCGCACGATGAAAATAAGACATCAAGGGTTTATGATGTGCCTTGGGTGCGGCAAAAAATCGTTGCTGGCCTGTAAAGACTAGCCCGCCAAATCGGTCGCCATTTTGAATACTTAACCAAGCTAAAATAGCACTCACATTTAAAGCTTGAACACATTTAAAACGCACTTGGCTACCAAAAAATAAGGCTGGCGTTTGCGCTGTGATACAAATAATAGGCTTCTCAAGCTCTTCGGTAAATACTTTGGTGTGTGTTTTTTGGGTACGAGCACTCACTTTCCAGTCAATATGACGAATTTCATCACCGGGTTGATACTCTCGTACTTCGCTGAACACCATGCCACGCCCTTTCTTCACCGACTGATGAAAGCCTGCCTTTGCAGAAATTAGCTTTTGTTGATGATTAATTTTATGACGTTTCACCTGAAATTGAAAAGCCAAAAGCTCATCAAGCGTGGCATAAAGCTGGTGGTTGGGTTGGCTCTTTAACATACTACTAAATTACACAACCGGAATCAGCTTTAACAAGCTGTCTAAAATAGTATCTGGTGTTTGTCCAGCCGCTTCGCCTTCATAACTGACCAATAGACGGTGTCTAAACACGTCATGCACTACCGACTGCACGTCTTCTGGGGTGACATAGTCTCGTGCTTGTAACCAGGCGGTCACTCTCGCACAGCGTGACAAGGCTAAGGTCGCTCTTGGACTAACACCGTATTCAATATAACGACCTATTTGTTCATCATATTTACCTGCTTCTCGTGTAGCTAATACCAGTTCAACTAAGTAATCTTTTAATTCTTCAGACATATAAATATCTAACACTTGGTTTCTAGCTTCAAACAAAGCTTGCTGGCTAATCGGCTCAGGCAAGGCAAGATGCTTATCTCTCGCTTCATTTTCCACTAAATCTAAAATGGCCTTTTCCGCCTGTTTAGCAGGGTAGTGAATTTCAACATGCAACATAAAACGATCTAATTGTGCTTCTGGTAAAGGATAGGTGCCCTCTTGCTCAATAGGATTTTGGGTGGCCATGACCATAAACAACTTATCTAAAGGCAAGGTATGTTTACCGACCGTCACCTGATCTTCTGCCATAGCCTCTAGTAACGCGGACTGAACCTTAGCTGGCGCTCGATTAATTTCATCGGCCAGTATTAAGTTATGAAAAATAGGCCCTTTTTGTAAGCTAAATTCACCCGTTTCCTGACGGTATATTTCGGTACCGGTAATATCTGAAGGCAATAGATCAGGTGTAAATTGAATACGCTGATAACTACCTTCAATTAAGCTGGCCAAGGTTTTAATGGCTTTGGTTTTTGCTAACCCTGGAGGGCCTTCAACCAATAGATGCCCATCTGCCAACATTGCCATGACCATACGTTGTGTTAAATGAGGTTGGCCAATAATATGGCTGTCTAGTTCGGTTAAAAGCTGGGTAAATTGTTGCTGTAAAGGATTGGACATGGCACTTTCCATTATGGTTAACTCGAAATTTATTGGGAAATAATTTTAAAACATTTACAGGGGGGTTGCTAGGTTCAATAAGGAAGTAAAAATGAAGAAACTCTTAATATATTTTATATTTAGCTCACCAGGCTCTGTCCAAAACAGAGATACCTTCCAAGCCAAACCCAATACCAGTATTTATTGTTTAAAGCTTAATGCCATAAGCCGATGTAATTTACTTAGTCGCTAAAATAACGGCGCGTAAAGGAGCAGGATAACCTTCAATGGTTTTAGAATGGTCGTTCGGATCTAAAAAGCTTTCTAGGGAATTCCAAGCCATCCACTCGGTGGTTCTTTGCTCTTTAATGCTGGTTTGGTCTAAATCGACACAACGTACATTCTTAAAACCACATTTTTCAACCCAACGAATTAGTTCTGGCACGCTGGGTAAAAACCACACATTATTCATTTGGGCATAACGCTCTTTTGGCACCAGTAGCTGCCCATAGTCTTCGGGTACCACCAAGGTCTCCAGCACCAATTCTCCACCAAGCGTTAAATGCTTCTTTAGATCTAAAATATGTTCTATTGGGGATTTACGATGATACATCACGCCCATTGAAAATACGGTGTTAAATTCATCTCCTTTATTGGTTACCGGCAACTGTTCTAATGTTAAGGGTAAGAAAAAGGCAGGATGCTGCTCCCCTAAGAAGTGTTTGGCAATTAAAAATTGACTCATCGACAAAATGCTTGGGTCAACGCCCACGGCCAATTGGACGCCCTCTCCGACCATTCTCCATAAATGGTAACCGCTACCACAACCAACATCTAAAACCTTTCTGTTCTTTAAAGGTGCTAAATGTGGCAAAACTCTATCCCACTTCCAGTCCGAGTGCCATTCTGTATCAATAAACACCCCTTCTAATTCAAAAGGCCCTTTCCGCCAAGGCATGAATACCTTTAAGTTTTCGGTTAAATAAGCGGTTTGTTCATCGCTTAAATTCGCGGTAAAAGCTTTCACTGCCGAAGTGTTTAAATCATAGTTTGTAGAGGCGGGAAAAGTTTGTATCGCTTCTAAAGCGGGTAACCAGCGCGTTAAATTACCATTATTTTCAGGCACTAATTCGGCTTCTAAAATAGGCGGCAATACGGTAGACCATTCTTCTAAACGGGTATCGTACAGCTTTGGCCAAAGGGACTGGTAATGATCAAAAAAATGTTTCATGTGGAACTTTTTTATTTAATGGCTAGGAATGAAACGAAATTATACGCCTGAAACCAAATAGAGGAAGCATCAAATCCAGCTTCTTTAAATCGATTTAAGTGCGTGACTTCTGTATCGCTTATTAATACATTGTCTAAGGAGGCTCGCTTTTGACTAATTTCTAACTCTGAATAGCCATTAGCTCGCTTAAATTGCAGGTGCATATGCTCTATCGCTGTTTGAATTTTAGGCGCTTCAAAATGGATTTTTTCAGACACAATTAAAATACCACCTGGCACCATGCCTTGGTAAATTTTGTTAATTAAAGCTTGGCGCTGTTTGGGGGCTATAAATTGCAGGGTAAAGTTAATCACTACCACCGAGGCATTTTCAATAGGCAAACTATTCATATCTTGGCAAATAAGCTCTACCGGAATATCTGAATGAAAACCCAATATATGTTCTTTGGCTCGGGTAATCATCGCCTCAGACGTATCAACCGCGACAATAAAACAGCCTTTTTTAGCTTGGCGACGAATCGTTAGGGTTGCCGCCCCCAAAGAACACCCTAAATCATAACAACGTGTATTTTCTTGGCAAAACTGAGCCGTTAACTCGCCAATACCCGCCAAAATGGTTTGGTAACCTGGCACTGATCGCTCAATCATATCGGGAAAAACGGCTACCACAGAATCATCAAACTGAAAGGCACCCAAAGCCTCATGTTTGGTAGAAAAAAGTGTGTCTTTTCGCGCTGTCATTACTGATGCCTTCTATGAGAATATTTGATAAGACTATTTTACCGAAAATACACCTAACTGCGCTATACTAGATTGAATATTTATTCATTTAATGAGAACTAATCATGGCAGAGCTTACCAAAATTTTGTACGCAGAAGATGATGTTGATATTCAATCTATTGCTCAAATGGCGCTAGAAATGATGGGTGGCTACACCTTAAAAATATGTAACAACGGCCAAGAAGCCATTGATGCGATTGCAGACTTTCAACCAGACCTACTGCTATTTGATGTCATGATGCCTTTGGTTGACGGCCCTGCCGCCTTTAAAGAAATACACGCCAACCCTGCTTATCAGGATATTCCCATTATCTTTATGACCGCTAAAGCACAAACCGGAGAGGTTGATGAATATTATGAAATGGGTGCCAAAGGTGTCATTACCAAACCTTTCGATCCGATGACCTTGCCAGATCAAATTTTAAAAATATGGCAAAAATAGACCTAGCGCTTTCAAAAAAATAATTTACACAGATATAAAATAATAACTTATGAATAAGACTAAAAAACAGGCATTATTTGCCCGAAAATTAAAAGAACAACAAAAACAGTTTGTTGCCTCTATTCCTAAAAAAATAGAAGCGATTACCCAACAGCTGACACAGTTATCATCACTTAACCACGCAGCGCTACAAGAACGTATGCAACAGGGCTATATGCTATTGCATACCCTATCAGGGTCTGCGGGTACTTTTGGCTGCCCAGAAGTAGGTCAACAATCTAAGGCTTTAGAGAAAAAGATAAAGCAACTGAAAGATACCGCTCTGACACCACAAGACTTAATGCAGATTGAGTTGTTATTAAAAAATTTAACCGACTCCACAAACAATCATACCCATGAAAGCCTAAATCAGGTTTTACAAGATACAGCGCTTCATCACCCAGAAAATTTGCGCATTATCTTAGTTGAAGATGATGCCATATTAGCTGAACTGCTTACTAATCAACTCACTAATTTTGGCTACCAGGTAACTGTTTTACCAAACCTTAACAACCTGGAATCTGCCATTGTAGAGATTAAACCCAACTTGGTTATTTGCGATATCGTGATTGAAGACGATGCGCTAGCAGGGACAGAGGCGCTCAAAAAATTAATAGAAAAACCGCATATTGCTGCGCTTAATTTAGCCATTATTTTTATTTCTGGACGAGATGATATGGAAGCTCGCTTAGAAGCCGTTCGTGCAAAGTGTGCAGGCTATTTCCATAAACCGATTAATATCCCCTTACTAATGGATAAGGTTTATGAACTAACCACGATTGAAAAACACAACCCTTATCAAATTTTAATTGTAGATGATGATGTCACCCTCACCAACTTAATGAAGCATATTTTAGAACACGCTGGTATGGAAGTAGCCATAGCCAATGACCCCTTTGATGCCCTTCAGAAAATGGAACACCCTCGTCCTGATTTAATTTTAATGGATGTTCATATGCCAAAATGCTCTGGTACTGAATTAGCTCAGGTGATTCGCCAGCACCAAAACTATTTAGGCATTCCTATTCTATTTTTATCGGCAGATGATGATAAAGACCTACCTATGTCGGCACTCATTGATGGTGGAGATGACTTTATTACCAAGCCTATCCAGCCAGATATATTAGTCTCAATTACTGAATCTAAGGCCTACCGCTCTAGACAGCTAAACCGTCAAATGACAGAAGATAGCCTAACGGGGCTTTACAACCACTCCTTTACCGAAAATGAAATAGAACGCGAAATTAACCGTGCTGACCGCACGCATCGATACTTTTCACTAGCCATGATAGACCTGGACTTTTTTAAAGCCGTAAACGATACCTACGGTCATGGAGTAGGTGATGAAGTCTTAAGATCCCTTTCCTATTTACTCAAAAAACGTTTGCGCCTAACAGATGTAATTGGGCGCTATGGCGGAGAAGAATTTTTGGTGGTGATGCCAGAAACCAGCATTGAAGATGCGGTTTGCCTAATTAACGAAATTAAAGATAGCTTCAGTGCTATGCCTTTCTTCAACCCAGAAGATGAGAGGGTATTTTATGTAACCTTAAGTGCTGGCATTGCTAGCTTTCCAGAATGCCATACCCGAGAAGAGCTGATGACCCTAGCGGACCAGGCACTCTATCAAGCAAAAGAAAAAGGGCGTAATCAGGTTGTTTGTGCCACGCCTTACACGCCTTAATAT
>WFMZ01000033.1 GCA_015484555.1 Hydrogenovibrio sp.
ATAATAATGTGTATGGTTAACTAAACAGTATTAACAGCCTTTCGGCTAGGTTGGTCTTGGAGCAGAAAAGAACTTAGGAAGGCTTGGGCTAACACGTATTAACAGCCTTTCGGCTAGGTTGGTCTTGGAGACAGAGAATAGCCATGTAACCCGATACCTCTCTAGTATTAACAGCCTTTCGGCTAGGTTGGTCTTGGAGACTGGTGGTAATTTTAATAGAGTTTTGAATGACTTGCAAGCTAGTTTCCGCACCTCGGGAAGTGCTAAGGTATTTAGTCATAAATTTCTTCATTTCATTCACTTTGGAGCCTATTTTTCTTTGCCGTTTCAAGGCTGCGCACTTCACACTTAATAAGGTTATACAAAAAGCATTTAACTGATTGATTTAACTTGAATTATAGCATAATTATGGGGTTTTTTATATTAAAACATTTGAAGTACGGATTGTGATGAACATTTAAGCCATTTATAGCACGACAAAAGCAGGTAAATTCCCTATTTTGTTACCGTTGATATCGTGACTATATTTTAAAGTGGCTTTGCTTAAATTGTAAAACCTAATATTGGTTTCTTCTACGGGGGCTTGTTTAATAATGGCTTTTAATTTGTTTTCTAAGCTGTATTTTCGGTCTGGTGTTTTGAAGCTACATTCAAATACAGAGCCTTGTACTCGGGTGCCGTACTTGGCTAGTAAACGTGATATTTTAGCCCTTATTTTATCGTCTTGTAGGTCAAAACAAATTAGGTAGTGTTTCATATAACCTCTTATATTTTAGCGCTATTTGGTTTCTTTCCAGGCTTTAAATTCTGTTTGGTTTTTCATACTAATCATTAGCTCTTGTGCCTGTTGGTATAGGTGTTGGTGTAATGTTTGGTTAGCTGAAAACTTTTGAAACCGGTTGATAATACTGGTGACATAGCGCCTTCTGGCTTCGGCACTTAGGCGTATTTGATCTTGACCTAGTTCGTCTTTTTCTTGCCTAAAGTTCTCTGCGGTTAAACTACCTTGGTTTATTTGATGAATGGCATTCCGCTCAATAATGTGTCGGTAGCTTTCCATTATGTCGGAAGCCAGTGCGGCATGGGCGGGGCTGTTTTGATGGTAGATTCCTTTCCAGGTCATAAAACCTGCGCTTTGTAGAATACTGTCTACATGACTATAAAGAATGGTGTAGCCCAGTGACAGTAATACATTAAATTCGTCTTTTGGTGGACGACGCGTGCGCTTGGTAAATTGCGCCCATTGAGGTAAAAATAAATTAAAGTGTTGAAAATAAAGCCTGGCGGCACTGCCTTCATAACCATTGAGCGATGCTAGGTTTTTGGCGGCTTTAATTTTATATTGAAGTTTTTTTAATTTATCTAGCGCGGGCTGTAGTTCTTTGCGGTGCTGTTTACGACGTTGTAGTGTTTTGTATTGGTTGTTTACCCGACTACTGACAATGCTTTTGGCAAACTGTAGTGCGTAGTCGGTGTTGTCGCTCATTTGTAGTTGGATAAACCAGTTTTTGTAGTTATTTTGTGCAGGGGTGAAGCTGGTGAGCGCGCCTAAATATTGACCTATTCGGTTGGCCATATGAACGGGAATTTTTAGTTTTAGTGCTTGGTGTTGTGCCGGCAAGGTCATGTGGTGCAGACCGATTAGGGTAATGGCGTGTATTTGTTCCCAGCTTAGTTTATGGGTAATGATGTCGTCTTTTTTAACAATTAAGTTGTGGTTATCAGTAGTGAGTAGTTGGGCATCTCCCGCTAACACTAGGTGGGTGCCTTGGTTTTCAATATTGCCTATTTGTTGTTTGGGGCTGTCGTCGTCTTCTAGCTGGGTTGCTTGCTTTTGGCCTAAATTTGCTAACCAAGGTGGTAAACTTTTAGGCTTACTGTCTGCGCCATAGCTGGTACGCCCATCGGCTTTAGTGCCGCCTATTTCGATGGCATGATCGTTTCTAAATAGGTAGCCTAAAAACTGAAACCCTTGGTTTAGGTCTACAATGTGAGTTTTGTCGGCATTTAGGCTTAGGTTGAGCTCTACTAGGCTTTCTTTTACTTGCTCGGCGGCTAGCTGGGCTTGGTGCTGAGTTTTACATAAAATAATGAAGTCATCTGCGTAGCGTATTATTTTAAAACCATGCATTTCTAGGTCCGAGTCAAAGGAGTCTAAAATAAAGTTGGCTAATAAAGGGCTTAATGGAGAGCCTTGAGGAACACCTTTTGCTCTGTTGATATGGGTATTTTTATAATGAATGGATTGCCCTAACCAACTTTCTAGTAATGTCCAAAGCGGATCTTTTCCATAAAGTGCTTGTAACCGGCTAATTAACTGGTTGCGAGAAATGGAGTCGAAAAAGTCATCTATATCACTTTCATATACCCATTTATAGCCTTCTCGGTAAGCGTTTTGAATGTCGTAACGAACTTGTTGACGGCTAAGGCCTTTTCTAAATCCGTAGGAACATTGGCTCATCATGGCGTCTAGCCCTGGGCAAAGCACGATTGAGGCGGCTTTTTGTAAGATTCGGTCATATAAGGGGCTAACGGCTAGCAACCTTTCTGTACCGTCTTTTTTGGGAATGCTAAAGCCGTGTAGTACGGGGGGGTGATAATCATTTTTAGTTAGCTGGCCAATGGCACTTTGAATTTGTGCATGGGTTTTACCGGTTAGCTTGTCTATGTTGGGTTTTTGTTCTGTTTCATTGATGGCTCGGGCAATAACGGGTGGCTGTAACATTTGCGCTAGTAGTGTTTGGGAGCGTGTGACATTAATGGCTTGTAAGCCTAAATATTGATTTTTTAAGGTATGCTTTAGAATAAACTTTCCTAAGCCTGATGCTCTACGCTGCCCTATACCGACAGTTTGTGCCTGTATAAGCAAGCTAAGTATGCCTGGTTCTAAGCCGGGGAGAAGTTTTAAAGAAAAATTACCAACCATTCCACCTAGGGTGTTTTTTTGTTTATTTTTACTAAAATAAGGGGTGTCTATCCAATAGACGTCTGCTTGGGTGATGGCTAAAAACTGTGACTGTTCGTGCAACCAGCTAAGGTGGCTTTTGGTTATGTCTGCCGTTAGCAAGGTGCCAAAACTGGCATTGATATTACTAAGGGTTTCATAAGTACGTTTTAGCAGTAGGTAGGGGGTAATATGCTGTGCATCTCGGCAAAAGCGCTGTTCGCCTTGAAAGTCTTTGTTGTTGTCTTTTAACAGCCTTACGATGCTGTTCCATGTCCAGTGCAGGCTTGCGCTGATATTGGCTGAATCGTCTTTGTTTTCATTGCTTAAGCCAAGGGCTTTAAACCAAGCAGATCCCTGTTCGGTAGCCCGTTCTAAGGTGTAAGCATCTAGGCCTTTTTCACTGGTAAGAGGAATGCCGTCAAAATAATCTTGTAAGCCTATTAGCTTGACGTTGTCTTTTAAGCTAACGCCTTTGTCTAGTACGGGGGCAGATTCGGGTAACCGCTGTAATAGGGTAATGAGTGTTTGCCAAATTGGGGATAGGGTTTGTAAATTGCCTTGCGCGAGTATGACAAAGCGATAAGTATCTGCTTCTCGATAATACAATCGCCCGTTTTCGGGGGTGATAATGGAGAAGTGTTTGGTGTAGTCTTCCCCTAGCTTAAGCAGATGACGTAAAAAAGCGTCCACAGCCATTTCGTGGTTTAAATTAAACTGGGTTTGTCGTAAAAATTTTAGGTTGACAACTAGCC
>WFMZ01000034.1 GCA_015484555.1 Hydrogenovibrio sp.
AAAGGCTGATAAAGCTGTTTTTCATTAATCAGTTGTTCTAATAATAAAGGGGTTTGAACCAATCTATCGGTTAACCACTGACTACGTGAACATAGACTCACCAAGCGTTTAACCGCTTGAGTATTTTCTAGCAACAACACTAGGTAAACACTACGTTGAATAATGCTTTCAAATAGTTTAACTAAGCGTCTCATAGTTTCTTTCGGCTCGGCTAAAGCGGTTAATTCTGCTAAAACCGTTGGCAATAAGCGATTAAAACGGTCAACAGAATCTTCACTGGCACGCTTAAAGTTAGGTGACATTAAAAAGACATCAATAAGCTCTTTAACCTCTTCTGCCTGTTCAAGCCCTATGTTTTGCAACGTTGCTAAAGCAATCCCTTTATCACAAGAGGTAATAGTCTCTTGTTTTTTGTCTGGTTTCGTCACCAAACCAGACATATCTTTACCGGCAAAGACGATATCAAAATTTTGTTGCACCACTTCACGGTGTTTCTCTAAGCACGCATAAAAAATTTCATAGGTTTCAAACCCCATGCTGTTTGATAGGCTTAACTGTTGTTGTTCATCTGTGGGTAAATCGTGAGTTTGTTGATCATTCCATTCTTGCAATCGGTTTTCGGCCTTTCTTAAAAATAAGTAGGCTTCTTTTAACTGCTGAACAACACCTTTGCTTAAATGGCCTAGGTCGTAACAAGCTTGTAACGTTTTTAACAGTGAACGAGATTGTAATGACACTTCTCTTCCGCCATTAATGAGCTGAAATGATTGGGCGATAAATTCAACTTCTCGTATCCCACCACGACCTAATTTAATATTTAAAAAACGCTCTTTTTTAATCACTTCTACATAAATCATTTGCTTCAATTCACGCAAAGACTCTAATGCGGAATAATCGACATAACGCCGATAAACAAACGGGCGTAGTATTTCAAATAGTTTTTCACCATCTTCTTTATCACCCGCAATCACCCGCGCTTTTATCAGCGCATAACGTTCCCAAGCACGACCGTGTGTTTGGTAATAGTTTGCCAGTTCTTTAAAGCTAACCGCTAAGGATCCATCATTGCCAAAAGGTCGTAAACGCATATCAACTCGGTAGACAAAACCCTCTTTGGTATATTCTGCTAAGGAACGATTTAAGGCTTGCCCTAAACGAATAAAAAACTGTTCGCTAGAAGTTTCACGACCCTTCTCATTGACCGCATAGCCTCGTTCGGGATAAGCAAAAATTAAATCAATATCTGAAGAAAAATTAAGCTCTCGTCCACCTAACTTCCCCATACCAATCACTAACATTTTTTGAGGCTTGCCAGATTCTTGCCCCATAGGCACACCAAAACGCTGACAGGCTTGCTGATAATGCCATTCTAATGCACCCGAAACCAAGCCTTCTGCTAGGTCAGATAAATCTTTGATCACTTCTTCTGGTTCTGCCATGCCGGCTAAATCGCGCACTGCAATACGCACCATTTCTTGGTTACGATGTAGCCGAAGTTGAGCATTTAAAGCTTCAATAGACTCCGCGACCAATAAGTCTTTATATAACAACTTAACCAACGCACCTTCCGCATAAACCTGTTGAATACTAGCCTGTTCAAAACTACTAGGATGACGATTGAACTCCCGCTGTAAATATTGGCTGTGGGTTAATAAGCTTGCTAGTGGCTGGTTATTAAAGATCATCACTTAAAGTCTCTTAAATTATATAAATAAAGGTGGGTTTCACGCTGATCTGGCAAGGCCCAAATTTCTGACGCTTCTATATCAGGAACGGCAAAGCTGTTGGAAATAAAGAGTGAGTTGATTGGCATTTCTGCCAATACTTTTTGCCATAGTGCTTCCATGGGCTCTGGAGATAGAAAGGCATACACCACGTCAAATTCATTCAATTCCATTTTCCATAAGTCTTTTGCCCATATTTCACCGCCCGCAAAAAATGTATACAGTTTTGAAACCAAATAAGGCATAGGGGCAGTTTCTACCCCTACCGATTGAGCCACTTGGCTTTGTTGGCTCAACAACACGACATTTCCCCCCAAACCAGACCCTAAATCTAAAAACTTAGTTTCTTCTCTGCCCTTTAAAGTGGCTAGCAAGGCTTCACGAGTGACTGAATTGGTTAAATATAAGGGCACTCTATTTTTAAATGAATTGGAGAAAAACAACCAAATAGCGATAAATACTCCCAGAGAAACCAAAGGGGTAATGTTTGCATTCAACGCCCAATACATACTAATAGGAAAAATAAATTGTAGTAAAAACCACCAGCTAGGTAATTTAAACACCCAACTTAATGCCAAAGCCACTGCCCCCATCAACAAGGCTAAATATAAAGGGTTAAAGGGCGGCTGTATAAATAAAGGCAGCAACCAAACCACACCAATTAAAATAATAAAGGCACACAATTGTATTGAACCAGCTATAAAAACCTTAGGCACTCGACACTCTCTTGTAAAATTTTTTGCACCACAACAGCACACTTAAAAACCCAAAATGGAACTACGCAGTATTATCATGCTTTAAAACTGCCCTCTAAAACTACTTAACACTTTGTTAATAAGAAGATTTTAAGACTTGGCATAACAACTGTTAAGAGTAACCTTGGAATTTCATTCTATTTAATATAATAATCAGAGGTTAAGTATGAAACTAGTTGTTGCAATTATCAAACCTTTTAAGCTTGATGATGTACGCGAATCACTACATGAAATTGATGTTCATGGTATGACCGTTACAGAAGCGAAAGGGTTTGGTCGTCAAAAAGGGCACACAGAAATTTACCGTGGTGCTGAGTATGCTATCGAATTTTTACCAAAAGTAAGACTTGAAGTTGCCGTTTCGGATGACAAAGTAGAAAGTGTTATTGAAGCAATTGGTAATGCGGCTAGAACTGGCAAAATTGGTGATGGAAAGATTTTCGTTAGCCCATTAGAAGATGCTATTCGTATTCGTACAGAAGAAACAGGAGACGTTGCGCTTTAAAGCCAACGCTCTTAATTAAATATACATAAGGAACTCAGTATGGATCAAATACTACAGTTAAGTTATGCACTAGACACATTCTACTTCTTGATGACTGGTGCTTTAGTAATGTGGATGGCAGCAGGTTTTGCAATGCTTGAAGCAGGTTTAGTTCGTTCAAAGAACACAACCGAAATTTTAGCGAAGAACTTCGGCCTTTTCGCCATCGCTTGTATCATGTATATGCTTGTTGGTTACAACATCATGTACCCTGCTGAAGCTATAAATGAATACTGGCCTGGTTTTAGCTTCCTAATTGGTGGTGACCACGCTACTGCAGCAGTGATTGCTGGCGGTGATGATGCGCCTTACTACTCTGGAATGTCTGACTTTTTCTTCCAAGTTGTATTCGTTGCAACTGCTATGTCCGTGGTTTCTGGTGCCGTTGCTGAACGCATGAAGCTAATGACATTCTTCGCTTTCGCAGTCGTATTTACAGGGTTTATCTACCCAATGCAAGGTTTCTGGAAATGGGGTGGTGGTTTCTTAGACGCTCTTGGTTTCCTAGACTTCGCTGGTTCTGGTGTCGTTCACATGGCAGGTGCTTCTGCGGCTTTAGCAGGTGTTATTCTGCTTGGCGCTCGTAAAGGCAAGTATGGACCAAACGGAGAGTCTCGTGCTATCCTTGGTGCTAACCTTCCAATGGCAACTTTAGGAACATTCATCCTTTGGTTAGGTTGGTTTGGTTTCAACGGTGGTTCAGAGCTTAAGATTTCAAACGTTGAAGAAGCTAACGCGGTTGCAATGGTATTTGTTAATACACTAATGGCCGCTGCTGGTGGTGTTATTGGCGCACTTATTCTTGCTAAGATTAAGTTCGGTAAAGCTGATTTAACTATGATGCTTAACGGTGCTTTAGCTGGTCTAGTTGCCATCACTGCAGATCCTCTACACCCTACTGCTTTAGAAGCAACCTTAATTGGTCTTGTAGGTGGAGCAATCGTTGTTGTTGCTATCTTAGTATTAGATCACAAGTTCAAGATTGATGATCCAGTTGGGGCTATCTCGGTTCACGGTGTAGTGGGTATCTTCGGTTTAATCGCTGTTACCTTCACTAACCCTGATGCGACTATCGTTGCACAGTTAACCGGTATTGGTGTTATCTTTGCATGGGTATTCGGAACAAGCTTTATTGTTTGGTCTATCCTGAAAGCGGTTATGGGCATTCGTATCTCTGAAGAAGAAGAGTTCGAAGGCGCTGACCAATCTGAATGTGGCATGGAAGCTTACCCAGAATTTGCAAAATAAATTCTGTTAAGCACTTAGTCACCTAGTGGCTAAGTTCAAACACTTCAGGCCCTGCTCTAATATTTAGAGTGGGGCTTTTTTTTGCCTAAAATTTAGAGCTATTTAAATAATAGAAGTGTTGAAAGGCAAAAATCGCCAGGGGTGGGTCATGCTATTTAGAAGGTGATAGGACAACAGCAAGACAAGGTTTGAACGCTCTACCCTAAAAGAAAGGAGCAACTAAAATAATGATTTTACAGGTTTCTTATTTTATACAACCACTTTAAGAAGATCGTTTTCAAAGAAGGTTTCGACGCCACTGGGTGCCTGAACTTTAAAACGACGGTTGGCTCATTACCATTATGCAATGGATGAAAATACCAGTCTTCTAACTCGTTTAATTCTATACCCGAATCTAACGCGACCAATTCCCAAGGAATAAAAGCTTCAGACATCACCATGAACCCTGTTGGCGTGACTGATATAGGAATTTTTGATTCAATTACCACCGACTTCGCTTCACCACTTTCTAACCAAATACGCACCACTTCGCCCTGCTCTAATAAAGTGCCATAAGGTAAGAACAAGTATTTCGCTTGTAAGGACGTTACCGAATTATCGGTTAAAGGCGGTCCATCAGGAAATGAAAACTGGCAATACTGACTGCCTGAACAACATGACATAAATTTTTCTCATAAAATAAAAAATAGGTGTAAAATTAAATAGTTAGCGTAAATTAAACAACTCTTGGAGCTTACCCATGGCCATTGAATCTTTTCCACCTATCAGCGTTCCATATCCACCCGCCGCACAGCAACTGACCTCGGGTTCAAGAATAAACCACAGTGCAGATGATGCCGCAGGTCAAGCTATTGTAACGGCTTTAACGTCACAAATAAATGGCCAAGACATCGCGACCCGAAATGCAAATGATGGCATTAGCTTAATTCAAACTGCCGATAGCGCCTCTGCAAACATCAATGAACAGCTACAAAATTTAAGCAGTTTAAGTACGCGTGCATCAAACGGTACTTTCAACGATTCTCAGCGAGCTATCTTTGATATTGAATACCAGCAAGGGTTACAAAATATTGAACGCCTAGCCCAAACCAGTTCCTTTAATGGTATTAACTTGCTAAATGGTGACAACAGCAACATTTCTATTGGCCTAGACAGCTCGTCAAGCAACATTAGCTTGCCTGACCTAACCTTAGGTAGTTTAGGCTTAGCAGGTAGCAGCATTACCAATAGTGCCAGTATTACTAACACACAAGATTTACTAGGGACAGCCTTGCAAAGTTTGCCTGATAGCCAATCTTTATTTGGTTCACAACAAAATGGTTTAGCCTCCGCTGTTGAACAGTTGAGCCGTGCCAACATTAATACCTTGTCTAGCCGAAGCCAAATTAGTGATGCCGATATGGCCAAAGCATTTTCTGAATTAGCCAGACAAAATGTGCTCAATCAGTCTTCCATTGCCATGCAAGCGCAATCTAACTTTTCTGAGCCTAACGTGCTGTCACTACTCACCTTATAACCAAGCTTTCCACCAAAATCAAAGGCGTTTTACCCTATCTTCAGCCTTGGGTTTTGCTATAATTCTCGCAATAATTTTTAATTTTTTTGGCGACCAAGATCCTTGTTTTAGCCGAACCCAACGTAAAAAGAAAAGACCTCATAATGGAAAAGCATTTCGACTCGCAATCAATAGAAACAAAATGGTACAAACATTGGGAAGACAGCGGTTATTTCAAGCCATCTCAAAGTAGCACGGGCGACAGCTATACCATTATGATTCCACCGCCTAATGTGACTGGCTCACTACACATGGGACATGCTTTTCAAGATACGATTATGGATACGTTAATTCGTTACCACCGCATGAAAGGTGACGAAACGCTTTGGCAACCAGGTACAGACCATGCGGGTATTGCGACTCAGATGGTAGTAGAACGCCAACTAGCCGCACAAGGTATTACACGCCATGATATTGGCCGTGAAGCATTCACCAAAAAGATTTGGGAATGGAAAGAAGAGTCTGGCGGAACCATCACCCAGCAACTACGTCGCCTAGGTGCTTCACCAGACTGGAGCCGTGAACGCTTTACCATGGACGATGGCTTATCTGATGCCGTGCAGGAAGTATTTGTCAAGCTGTTTGAAGATGATCTTATTTACCGTGGCAAGCGCCTGGTAAACTGGGACCCAGTTTTACACACAGCCGTCTCTGATTTAGAAGTTATTTCAGAAGAAGAGCAAGGTTCTTTATGGCACATGCGCTACCCGCTTACCGATGGTTCAGATCATTTAGTGGTAGCAACCACTCGCCCAGAAACCTTGTTTGGCGACCAAGCGGTGGCAGTGCACCCAGATGATGAACGCTACCAAGATTTAATTGGTAAAACCATCACCCTTCCGTTAGTTGGCCGTGAAATCCCTATTATTGCCGATGACTATGTCGACATGGAGTTTGGAACAGGCTGTGTCAAAATAACCCCCGCTCACGATTTCAACGATTACGAAATGGGCAAACGTCACAACCTACCGGTGCTAAACATCCTTACCGATGATGCAAAATTAAACGAAGATGTGCCAGAAAAATATCAAGGCATGGACCGTTTTGATGCCCGTAAGCAAGCCATTAAAGACCTTGAAGAACAAGGTTTAATGGCAAGCATTCAACCTCATAAATTAATGGTACCCCGTGGCGACCGGTCTGGTTCAGTCATTGAACCTTACCTAACCGACCAATGGTATGTGGCGGTTCAAGAATTGGCAAAGCCTGCCATTGATGCGGTTAAAAATGGTGATATTGAATTTGTACCTAAAAACTGGGAAAACACCTATTTTGAATGGATGAACAATATTCAAGATTGGTGTATTTCACGTCAAATTTGGTGGGGACATAGAATCCCAGCCTGGTACGATGAAGATGGCAAGGTCTATGTTGGTAAGTCAGAAGAAGCGGTGCGTGAAAAGCACCAGCTAGCTGACAGCATTAAATTGTCACAAGACAATGATGTACTGGATACTTGGTTTAGCTCTGCTCTATGGACTTTTTCAACCCTAGGTTGGCCAAACTCTATGGAAGACATGGCGCGTTTCCACCCTACTTCTGTGTTGGTCACCGGCTTTGACATTATCTTTTTCTGGGTTGCCAGAATGATAATGATGTCACTTAAATTTACTGGCGAAGTGCCTTTCAAGCAAGTTTATGTTCATGGCCTAGTACGTGACGGTGAAGGACAAAAAATGTCTAAATCCAAAGGTAATGTACTGGACCCTATCGACCTAATTGATGGTATTACCTTAGAAGAGTTGGTCTCAAAAAGAACGACGGGGATGATGCAACCTGAAAAGGCCGCTAAAATTGAAAAGTCGACTCGTCGTCAGTTTCCAGATGGCTTAGAGCCTTATGGTACCGACGCCATTCGCTTTACTTTTGCCTCTTTGGCCTCTACTGGCCGAGATATTCGTTTTGACCTTAACCGTTGCGAAGGTTACCGTAACTTCTGTAATAAACTATGGAATGCCTCGCGTTATGTCTTAATGAATACCGAAGGTGAAGATACCGGTACAGACCCATCACTTCCAACCGAGCTTTCGTTAGCTGACCAATGGATTACCAGTCAACTACAAAAAGTATCTCAAGAAGTGCAAAAACACTTTGATAGCTACCGATTTGATTTAGCCGCCACCGCACTTTATGAATTCACTTGGAATGAGTATTGTGATTGGTACCTAGAGTTGGTAAAAGCGACGCTTAATGATGATAGCAGTTCAGAAGCCGCTAAACGTGGTTCTCGTAAAACACTGGTTTTAGTATTGGAAAGTATCTTACGTTTACTACACCCCATTATGCCATTCATTACAGAAGAAGCTTGGCAGGCTGTTGCGCCACTCGCTGGCAAAGCGGAAGGGTCTATCATGCTACAACCCTACCCTGCATTTGATGCTAGCTTAGT
Organism: Hydrogenovibrio sp.; assembly: GCA_015484555.1. Classification (GTDB taxonomy): domain Bacteria; phylum Pseudomonadota; class Gammaproteobacteria; order Thiomicrospirales; family Thiomicrospiraceae; genus Hydrogenovibrio. Next base: position 8,216 of record WFMZ01000034.1, read on the forward strand.
TAATGAAGCTGCAGAACAGGAACTAGACTGGGTTAAACAATTTATCATCGGTATTCGTAAGATTCGAGCTGAAATGGATATTGCGCCTAGTAAGAAGCTACCGGTAATGCTGACACAATTAAATGCACAAGATATAACTTGGCTAGATAACAACCAAGCTGCTTTAATTAGCTTGGCGAGACTAGAAAGCATTGAAGTCTTAAACTCAGCTGAAGAGGCACCTGAATCTGCCGTCGCCTTAGTCGGTGAGATGAATATCTTAATTCCAATGGCTGGTTTAATTGATAAAGAAGCAGAGCTAGAAAGATTACAAAAAGAAATTGGCAAGCTAGCAGGCGAAGTAAAGCGCTTTACTGGCAAGCTATCGAACGAGAGCTTTGTTTCACGCGCACCTGCAGCCGTTGTTGATAAAGAAAAAGCAAAATTAGCTAATACAGAAATTGCCCTAAAAAACTTAAAGGATCAATATGAAAAAATTAACCAAATGTAAAAACTTTTGCACCTCTGCACTTATTTTTTCAGCCATTTCAAGTGGTCTATTATTTAGTAGTACAGCTTATTCAGCTAGTTCAAATACAGCCTATACGAACTATGTGACGGATTCTATTGAAATTCCTTTAAGAAGTAAGCCTGGCTATAAGTATAAAATTGTACGTATGTTACGCACAGGCTCAAGCGTAAGCATTCAAGAAGTGAACAGTAAAGGCTGGGCAAAGTTAATTTATAAATATAAAGGTCGTAACATTGAAGGTTGGATGCCAACCAGTGTTTTACAAAATACGCCCATTTATAAAGTGCAGTTTGCACAGCAGGTTAAAAAAACAAGCCGCCTTGAAAAGAAACTTAACCAGTTAAAGCAAGAACAAAAAACTTTAAATGAGCGTTTTAATGAAGCTAGCACTGAGCTAAAAAAAGTAAAGACCGATAATTTTGAAACTGAAAAGAAGCTGGATGAACTTACTTTAATTTCAGGCAATAGCATAAAGCTAGATGAGCAAAATAAAGAACTTTCGATGCAAGTCAATAAACTAGAAACTGATAATAGCATCATGAAAGAGCAACTTTCACAAGCGGGTGATGTCGTACAAAGACAATGGTTCTTAACCGGTGGTGGTGTTTTATTACTAGGCTTACTACTAGGTCGTCTCTTTAGAATACCTACAAAAAAATCTAAATGGGGCACCTTATAAACGCTTAAAATACGCTCCTTAGAATACCCAGGGGTAAGTCGTTCTGGCTACTTACCCACCCCTGGTGATTTTTACCCTTCCTGCACTTTCTTGTAAACCCCTATCGCTTTTCTTTCCCTACGCGTCATATTAATGAACATTTACAAACTTAACTTATAAACCTAAAGCTTGAATCAGTTTAGGGGCAGGCAAATAGCCAGGAAATAATTCACCTTGGTCGGTGATAATATTAGGCGTCCCATTCACACCAAATTTTTGCGCTAAATCCATATGTTCAATAATAGGATTCTTACAAGTTTTAGCAGACACTTTTCCCGTCAACATCGCTTCATCCATTGCCTTAGCGGGGTTGTCTGCACACCAAACAGAAACTGCCTTCACATACGAAGGTGTATTCACACCACTACGTGGAAAAGCTAAGTAGCGTACTTCAATCCCTGCCGCATTCAGCGTTGGAATTTCCATATGCATTTTTCGGCAATAAGGACAGTCAATATCAGAGAAAATATCAATGATTCTTTTAACCTTACCTTTTGCGGGATAGACAATAGTTGAACTAACAGGAATTTCGTCAAAGAGCTTCTTACGCGCTTTTTCTTGTGACAGCTGCGTTAAGTTTTGTCCTGAATTAAGGTCTATCATATTGCCCGTTAAGGCATATTTACCATCACCCGTTAGATACATAACTTGCAAACCTTGGGTTACTTCATAGAGACCTTTGATACTCGACTCTTTCACCTTAGCTGTTTCAGAGTTTGGAATTATTTTCTTTAAAGTATCTCTTACCGTTTGTTCACCAGCAACGACCTGTGTGGCAGAAAAGGATAAAGCCATCATTATAAAAAGTGTTTTGAGTTTCATTCCATGCTCTTTTCAAATAGTAATTAAGTTAGAATATTTTAGCAGGCTTAAAACTAAAAACGCTAAAGATAGTCTGAAGTTTAGATATTTTTAACCAGACGGCATCAACCTCTAGGGTGATGTTGAGCATGCAATGACTTTAAGCGTTCTTTGGCAACATGGGTATAAATTTGAGTGGTGGAAAGATCTGAATGCCCCAACAACAACTGAACCGTTCGTAAATCTGCACCGTGGTTGACAAGATGTGTGGCAAAGGCATGACGTAAGCCATGTGGCGACAAATTACCCACAATACCCGCTTTCTTTGCCAGTACTTTAATTCTATGCCAGAGTGTTTGACGAGTCATTTGACGCCCTATTCTTGAAATAAATAAGGATGCTAACCACTGACCTTTTAAAAGCGTTGGCCTAGCTTCTTGAATATATTTTGCTAAATATTCAATCGCCAAGTCGCCAATCGGAACAATGCGCTCTTTATTCCCTTTACCCACCACCTGCACTAAGCCTGCTGATAGATTTAACTGATCGTAAGGTAAGGAAACTAACTCTGATACCCGTAAGCCTGATGCATACATTAGTTCTAAAATCGCTCTGTCACGAATACCTAAAGCAGTCGTTAAATCAGGCGCTTCTAGCAAAGCCTCTATTTGTGCTTCTGAAAGAACAGAGGGAATAGACTTTTCTACTTTAGGTGCTTTAAGCAAACATGAAGGATCTTCGATAATGACATTTTGGCTAAATAGATACTGGTAAAATCGACGGTAGGTTGAGATACTTCGTGCGATTGATTTTGCACTTTTTTTATCGGCAAAAGCCATTAAGATGTAATCATTGAGATTATCTATGCTTAACAGAGCAAGACTGTTCGATTCAGAATAGAGGGCTAAATTTTTTAGGTCATGCTGATAGGCACTTAAGGTATTTTCACTTAAGCCATCATTAAAACGACATTGGTGAATAAAAGAGGTGATTTCAGATGAAATTTTATCAGGCAAGTTTTGCATAAAGGGATTTTACCCATTATTTAGAGCGGATACAAAAAAGGCACTCAATTGAGTGCCTTTTTTAGATGAACCAGAGTAAAAGTTATACTTTTTCTCTAATACGTGCAGCGCGACCAGCAAGATCACGAAGATAGTAAAGCTTAGCACGACGAACCGCACCACGACGCTTAACTTCAACTGAATCAACCAATGGGCTGTAAGTTTGAAAAGTACGCTCAACAGCGACGCCGTGAGAAGTCTTACGCACGATGAAGTTAGAGTTTAAACCACGGTTCTTACGCCCGATAACCACACCTTCAAATGACTGAAGACGTTCGTTGTTTCCATCTTTTACTTTAACTTTAACAATAATTGTGTCACCAGCTGAAAACTCTGGTAATTCTTTCGTCATTTGTTCTGCTTCAATACGAGCAATAATTGCATTCTTCATTCTTTTAGTCCTTTTATCAGATTTCTCTGAAGAGTTTTATTCAACATTCGCCGTGGCCAGAGGTTAAATCCAAGTTGTATCAGTAGCTGAAACCAGCCTTAACTGATGACAAAGCTAAGATTGCTTAGCTTTGTATATTGAGTATAAATCCGGACGCTTTTGTTCCGTCTTTATTAATTTTTGTTGTTGGCGCCAATCTGCAATTTTTGCATGATTGCCACTTTGCAATATTTCTGGCACCCGCATCCCATCCACTTCAAGTGGACGAGTATAGTGCGGACAGTCTAGCAAACCATCTGAAAAAGAATCTTCTTCAGCGGAACTAGCGTGTCCAAGCGCGCCAGGCAATAAACGTATTAAAGAATCCATTAGCATCATCGCGGGTAATTCCCCACCACTGACAACAAAATCGCCTATGCAAATTTCTTCATCTACATAGGTGTCTATAAAACGTTCATCCAGCCCTTCATAACGACCACAAACCAGAGTAATGTTAGATCGTGTTTTCAACTGATCTAACTTGGCTTGAGTTAAAGGCTGCCCTTGTGGCGATAGGTAAATAACATGTGGCTTTACTTGTGTGTGTTCTTCAATAGATTCTACCGCTGCTTTAAGCGGCGGATACATCATCAGCATACCCGGACCACCACCATAAGGCCTATCATCGACCGTATTGTGTTTGTTATGGGTAAACTGTCTTGGGTTAGTACACACTAACTCATAAAGCCCTTGTTGCTTGGCTCTTCTTGAAACACCGTTCTCAGTTAAAGCTGAAAACATGTCAGGAAAAAGGGTAATGACATCAAAACGAATCATATTTATTCGTCTTCTAGCGACCAGTCAACCTTAATTGTTTTTTGCTGAATATTAATATCCAGTACAAACCTTTCTTCTACAAAAGGAATTAAAGTTGACCTGCCCTCTCGCTCAACTCTCAAGACATCATGCGCACCAGTTTCAACTAACTCTGTGACGGTCCCTAATTGCTCATTTTGGCAATTTGTGACAGTACAACCAATTAATTGGATCCAGTAATAATCGCCTGTTTGACTTAAAAGCTGATCTCGATAGATCGCAATGTCACAACCCATGTAAACTTTAGCAACTTCTCTATCGTCTACACCATCTAGCTTAACAACAACTGTTTTACCGCCTTGCTGAGATTTACCCTCAGCAATTTTGACGCTTTTCCATTCGCCTTGATATTTTATTAACCAAGGCGAATATTGCAAAATGTTCTCTCTAGGGTCAGTATGGGAAAAAATCTTTACCCAACCATTGACCCCAAATACACCATTTATTTGGCCAACAATTAACTTTTCTTTTTCAGATGTCATTTTTTGGCCAAACGTTAATTATTTAGGAGCTTGAGCAACTAAAGCTTTAACGCGTGGGCTCAATTGTGCGCCTTGCGCAACCCAGTGATCAATTCTCGCCATATCAAGACGAAGCACTTCTTCAGTACCACGTGCTGTTGGGTTATAAAAACCAACCTGCTCAATTGAACGACCTGTTGTCTTATAACGTTGATCTGCAACCATTACTCTGTAATAAGGGTTCTTCTTAGCTCCACCGCGGGATAAACGTACTACTACCATATCTAACTCCTGTCTTGACTGGCGATAACGAGAATACTCGTTAACAAATTCTTATACGATTTGAATCATTCAAACCTACGTTTTTAACCTAGAAATAGGAAAGGCGGAATTATAACGGATTCTGTTTTTAAAATCAATGAGAAACCTTGTTGAATAACAAGGCTTTGTTAAATAACTGTCAAGTCAAATTAGTCTATTAATTTAGTGCCGTCAGCTTCGTTTAATAAATGGCTTGGAATATCTTTTTTGGTCTTGCCTGATAAGTCTTTTAACATCTCAGCTTGTCGAATTAAATTACCTTGCCCATAGGTTAACTGCCTATTAGCAGATTCAAACACACTGGTTGCTTTATTGAGGTGATCGCCAATCTTCTGAAAACCTTCCACAAATCCAACAAACTTATCATGTACTGTTTTGGCTCGATTAATCAGTTCTGCCGTATTCTCTACTTGCTTCTCATAGCGCCATAACTGTTCAACCATTTTTAAGGTCGTAAATAAGGTCGTTGGTGTGACCACAGCAATACGCTGGTCAAAGGCTTCTTCAAATAAACCTGAATCATGTTCTATTGCCATTAAGTAGGCGCCCTCAACAGGCACAAACATTAAAACAAAGTCTGCAGAATTCAAACCATCAATATGATCGTATCGCTTTGTGGCTAAACTTTTAATATGTTTTTTCAAGTTTTGAATATGCTTTTTAACCGCTTCTTGACGCCCTTCTTTAGTGACTTCATTTAAAGACCGTTCATAGTCTAGCAGGGTCACTTTAGAATCGATAATAACGTGCTTATGCCCGGGAAGATTGATAATCACATCAGGTCTTAAACGTTTTCCTTCTTCAGCATCAAAGCTCTTTTCTCGGTCAAACTCTATGCCCTCTCTTAAGCCAGCACTTTCTAGCAAGCTTTCTAGAATCATCTCCCCCCAATTCCCCTGTAGCTTATTATCCCCCTTTAAGGCTGTCGTTAGGTTTTGAGTTTCTTCAGACATGGTTTTATTTAATTCCCTAATCTGCTTTAACTGCTCAACTAAGGTCGCACGCCCTTCAATATCTTCCTTGTGCGTCGTTTCCACTTTCTGTTTAAACTCTTCAAAGGATTTATTAATGGGCGCTAACAGGCTAGAGATATTTTCTTTATTATTTTCAGAAATCTGTTTTTGCTTACCTTCCAATACTTCAGAAGATAAAATTTTAAACTCTTTGCTTAAGGCTTCCTTTGCGGCATCCATAAAGCTGACCTGTTGTAAAAGCGCTTCTTTTTCTGCTTCTGTTTGCGACTTTAAGCTGGCTAGCTCAGCCAAATTTAAACTTAATTTGTCTTGTAGCACGTCATTACCTGCTTGTAATGCCTTTTTATCAATTACTTCTTGCTCTAAACGTAACTGTAACTGCTCTAAATAACCTTCCAACCTTGGCAACTTATTTTGAGCATTATTAGCTGTATCAATCTGTTCGGTTAAGGCATTTACTTCTTGAATTAATTGAGTTTTTTCAATTTCTAGTCGCAACAGTTGCTGACTAAGTTTAATCATTTGACGGTATTTTAAAACAACAGCAACGAGTGTCACTACTAATAAAGTGACGAGAATATAAATAGGAAGAGTCATCATTAATTTAATTTTTTCCTGATATGGCTTGGATAAGTTTTAATTGCTTGCTTATCCCTGCAGCAAGCTCATTATTTGAATCTACCGTTTGAGGAACAGGCTTCATATTTAATTTTTTCAATTTATTAGGCTTATTCATTCTATAAGTGCTAACAACCTTACCATTTTTAGTAAGATAGGTTTCTCCGACCAACACAGTAACTTGCTTGCCTTTTAGGTTTAAAATGACAGCTTCAGGCTGGCTGTTTGAGCTCGAAATATTGACGCCTTTATAAGATTTTTTCTGATATTTTCCATTAATTCTCACCATTATTTCTTTTTCAGGATTAAGAATAATAGAACTAATTACCATTTTTTTAGGTAAGACAACGCCTGTTTTCTTTAATCTATTGACAATCTTAGTCTGATTTTTAGACGCAAATATCCGTGGCTTTAAGCCGTTTTTCTCTTTTAGCTTTAATCTTTCTGCCTGAATATGGTCTCGTTGCTCTTGACTTAATATCAACTTTTTTATTTCCGAAGACTGAGCTGCCGAGACAGACAAGGCACAACAAAAACATACAATGACTCTAATGGATGTCAGCGGGATCAATCTCACCTTTCACCTCCTTATCAAACTTCTTAGCATTAAACATTGCCGGCTTAGATTGAAATAAAATAATGCTACATTTAACCTTAAACATAGGCTTACCTTTAATAAAAACGGGATCTTTTAATTTTAAGATATCAGTAATCATCTCACACTTATCAACCAAGTATAAAGGCGTTATTTCATTATTAATACGTTTCAGCATCATTATCACATCAGTATCGGTATACATGCCTGCCGTAATATTTAAACGAGTATAGTAAAAAATATCTTTTTCAATCACGAGATGTTTAACTTGCTGACTCGTCAATTTTTGTTCCGGTTCAAACAGGATATCAAGCGGCTTAAAAAAATTATCATTCCCTATCTTTAACAATCCATCTGTCCATTTGACTCTATCTTGCTTGCTTACTAAGCCTCTTTCAATAAAATACTTATATTTTTTACCATAAAGGGCAAATAATTTTTCTTGATTTTTTAAAAAATTTACTTCTGCTTGAACCTGAAGAAGCCGAGACTCCTGAACGCTTTCCTCTTCAAAAACCTTCGCTTCTTTTACAGAAATTAAATAACCCGCTGCGAAAAATATACTCGTCAAAATAACTAAAGACCAAAATGGTTTTTTTAAATAAAACCCGAGCATGGCATCATTAATTTTGAACATGTCGTTCCTTTGCGATTAATGTGATGGTAAAAGGCAGCGCATTGATCGTATTATCAATGCTTCCATTAATAAATAACGCTTTCTTAAGACTCCTATCTAAGGGCGCTTTAACTAAGGTGACTTGTTCAAAATTTATATCTGCGCTTAAATCTTTAACCAGGGAATCGACCCATTTAACAGGGGGCTCGTAAGCATCTTTAAAAGGAAATACCCAACCATTAATAATGACTTCTGATGTAGCAGAATCAAATTCATTTATTTTAGACCATTTCAGCCCATCCATTAAAATATGAGGATGGTTAGACAATACTTCAGATAAAGATTTTACGTTAAATCCAAGCATGCCACCGATTTTAGAATTTAGTAAGGATTCAGAGAAGTCTACAGAGGCTTTGATATCTTCTGCATCATACTTAAGCTGTATACCTTCTTGCAATCGTTTTTTTTCAGATTGGAATTGAAGCGTCTTGGCATAAAGAGCTTCAGTCTTATTTATCAATAAATAGGTGTTTACGCCATGGTAAAATACATAAAAAGCACCTGAAATAGATATGATAGCGATACTTATTAATAATAAGTTTTTAAGCCTAATTAATATATTTACTTTATCAACAAAGGTATTATGGTAAAAAGATTTTGGGGTTTTTCGAACTACATAATTAATTAACTGTGTGACTACCGTTGCTTTTTCTGATGTAAAATTGGCCACATAGTATTCAGAAAAACAAGAGGATATATAGAAAACCTTTTTAGCATCCCAAGCGGGATTATACAAGGCTTCTCTAAAAGATGTAATCACGTCAATCCCATGCTCATCATCTGTCAAAAATACCACACTCACGGCAGAGTTAAATGGAATTATTTTTTGATTGTATACATATTTAATCGCAATTTGCGTCTCCGCAACTAAACCTATTGTAATAGCTTCATCTGTTTCTAACTCATCATCTAAAATAACTTGTCGGCTAATCCTGATACGGCCATTTAAAAAGAATATTTGTTTAAAACTATGTGCTGATTCTTTCAATATAAGCATTAATGGCTGCTTAATTTTTTTACGACCTACTCCAATTTTTTTAGCTATTTGTGTTAAAAATAGTTGCTCTAACAAGAATGATGATGAGTAAATAGCGGTTAAAGAAACTTGTGCCTCTTCAAGTGCATTAAAAAAGCTAACCAGCTCTGGCGTGGCTAAAGTACTGGCCATCAACATTACCTGCTCTTCACGACCACTTTCATCTATTCTGGTTTCACTTAACCAATTTAATTTAACAAACATGGCTGACTCAGCCATACGTTTTAATAAGCGTTGCTTAGCAAACCCTGATTTTTCCCAAGGTAAAAGCTTGGGCTCCCAGTCATAACGAATATCCTCATCAACAAAGTCTAAAATAATAGAAACCTGGCTTTTAATATCCAACTTAGACAAGACTTCTTCTAAAGCAGGTTCATTATTCCAGCTTATTTCTATTTCAGCCCCTTCTTGGCCTAAAAAATAATTGTCAACATCAATTAACTTAATACATCGATCGGTTAGATAAAATATTTTATTCATTATTTTACCTGTGAAATCGTGTCATAAACTGGCATTAGAACCGCCATCATTACCCAACCAACAACAAGGGCCATCACAACTGTTAAAATCGGTTCAATTGCCGGCTCGATTTTATTGATTTTATCTTTAGCTTCTTGATCATAAAACTCACTAATATTATTCAAGGCCTCATCAATACTTCCACTCATTTCGCCCACCTTAATCATTCTAATAGCCATCATAGGAAGCACGTCCGCTTCTTCAAAAGACTTATAAATTTTTCCACCTTCCTCTATTAAGCGAATGGAATTGTGAACATTACTTTCTAAAAATTTATTACCTGTTACCTCCGCAGACAGGTCCAAACTTCTTGTAAAGCTCACTCCTGCCGCATACATAACTGCAAGAGAACTGGAAAATCTAGCTATTTTTAAATTATATAAAACAGGCCCAATAATAGGCACTTTAAATATCTGCCTATCAAACCATAGTCTAAATTTAACCGACTTTTCCAAGGCCTTTTTAAACCCAAAAACAAATAAAAAGGGAAACAGGAGTATAAGCACTAAATAATCATTCACAAATTGCGAGGTATTAATTAAAGCAATGGTTGCAAAGCCTAACTCTCCCCCCATTTCTGTTATAAAACTTAGTAATTGTGGAACAACAAAAAGCATCATTAAAATAACAACACTAAGTACCACTACTGCCACAATAGAAGGATAAATCATGACTTGTTTAGCCTTTGAAGCTAAGTCAGCTTCCCACTTCAGCATACCCTCTAAGTTATTTAAAATAGGGCCTAGCTGTCCCGTTTGTTCACCAACCCCTACCAAAGAAATATAGACAGAACCAAAGTCTTTTTCATAAGGCTTTAAAGATTCTGCAAAGCCTTGCCCACCCTCCATAGATTCATAAATAGAAGAGAGCATTGCACGAACAGTTTCATTTTCATAAGAGAGCTTTAAGTCTTCTAGTACCTCCATTAAAGGCACGCCTGCCTTTAATAGCTGCTTAAACTGAGAGGTAATAATGATAATATCTCTACGAGAGACTTTCTTTTTTCCAAATAAAGACACTCCCTGTTTTTTTTCTTTAAACGAAAGAACATCTATATTCGCTGTTTTTAACCTCTGCTCTAAATCAAGTGAATTATTGGCATCCATTTCACCACTAACTCGCTTCCCAAAACGGTTAATCCCCTTATATTTATAGGTCAACATTTATTTACACCAACTCTGTTAAATCAACAATTCGACTTATTTCATCAAGCGTTGTATCACCCGAACGAATCCATCGCAAAGAATTTTGTAACATACTTAAATGACCATTTTCTAAAGCTAGCTCTAAAATTTGATGCTGACTACCACCTTGAAGTAAAAGGCTATCCATTTCATCGGTAAAACGAAGTATTTCAAGCACTGCCAATCGACCTTTATAGCCAGTTTCATTACAAACGGAACAGCCTTTTGGCTTATATAAAGTGACTGTTGCATCTACCTCAATGCCTAACAAATCTCTTTCGAATTCTTCAGGAACATAGCTAACTTTACAAGCCGGACACAAACGTCTGGCCAGGCGCTGAGCAACAATGCCAATAAGATTCCCTGACATAATAGAGGGGGATACACCTATATCTAACAACCTAGGTATTGCTCCAATCGCGGAGTTAGTGTGTAGTGTTGCAAAAACCTGATGCCCTGTCATAGCCGCCCTTAGTGCCATTTCAGCTGTTTCAGTATCTCGAATTTCTCCTATCAAAATGATATCGGGATCCTGCCTTAATAAAGCCCTAATTCCCGCTGCAAACGTCATGCCAATCTCTTCATTTACTGCAGTTTGACGAATCATTGTCATGGGGTATTCAATAGGATCTTCCAGAGTCATTATATTGACCCCCACATCATTCAAGGAATTTAACATGGAGTAAAGCGTCGTTGTTTTACCAGAACCCGTCGGCCCAGTTACCAACAAGATACCAGTTGGGCGCGCCATCATTAATTTCAGCTCTTGATAATTTTTTGCATCAAGCCCTAACTCTTCTAGGGGCACAATACCCTTTTCCCTATCTAAAATCCTTAAAACAAAGTTTTCACCATGTACACCAGGCAAAGACGAGACTCTGAAATCAATTTGGCGGCCATGCACGATTAATTCCATACGACCATCTTGCGGCATTCTTTGGTCAGTTAAATCCAGACGAGCCATTACTTTCAAACGCACGACGAGTGCTGACCAAAGCATCTTATGCAGCAAACGAACCTCTTGTAATACACCGTCCATTCTATAACGAATTCGAATGTAATAGTCTTCAGGCTCAAAGTGAATATCTGAAGCATCACGTTTGACAGCATCGGTTAAAATGGCATCTACCAGCCGAACCATTGGTTGAGAGTATTCATTCTGGTCATGCAATGATGCCGTGTCAATATTGCCCGTTTCAATTTCTCTCAAGATACCATCAATTGATAATTCATAGCCATAGTAATGATCTATTGCATTCTGGACTTCCGTTTCCGCAACTAAAACCGGCTCTAAACGAACATCAACCTGAAGATGTCTTCTAATTTTATCCAGTAATAAAATATCATCCGGGCTAGCCATCGCAATCTTAAACTGACCGTCCTTTAGACTAATTGGCATGACCTGGTTACTTCTAGCAAAGGGCTCTGAAATTAACAAAATTGCTTCTGCATCAGGAACGACCCCTATCAATGACATGGAAGAAATACCTACGGCATCTCCAATCAACTCAAGGGCCTCATTCTCTTTTAAGAAACTAAGCTGAACTAAAACCTCTCCTAGCTTCCCTCCTGTCAATTTTTGTTCAGTTAAAGCAATACGAAGCTGGTCAGGAGTTATCCAACCCCCATCAACTAATTTATCTCCTAACCTAACGGGACGTGCCATTCTGCACTCCTTGTAAAGATCTAACCAATACCTCTATTCGAGCTTGCACTCTATTTTTGCTAACCAAGCTATCTTTAGTTCCAGCAAGCGAAATAGCTTCTCTGTAATACTTAACCGCTAACCTATGCTGCCCTAACTGGTCTAGACTAACAGCTAAATTTAAGGCATAACTAGCATTACTAGGCGCTAATGAATAGGCTTTAAAATACTGTTCTTGAGCTTTCACCCAATCTTTTTCTTGCGCCAATAAATTCCCTAAAGAAAATCTTAGCGGCCCATTATCTGGTTCCACCTTGAGTTGCTGAAGAATAGCTTGTTTGGTCTGGCTAGTATTTTTTCCTGCTGACTCTATCACTAATAATGCCTGCTTAGCCTTAGCGTTGGTCGGCTCTAATTTTAAAATTCTTAAATAATATCGCCTTGCCGTCAAAAACTTGTGCTCTTGTATTGCAATAGCGCCCAGCCCAAATAAGGCATATAAGTTCTGTTTATTTGCTAAAAATGCTTCTTGATACAACTGTTTTGACAATTTATAATTACCATCTTGATAGGCTTGATAGGCCAATACATCCTTTCTAACAGCTTGCTTCACCGTGATCTGAATCGACTTATTTTGAGTCTTCACTACGCTTTTACCTAGTGGAACTTTATTAGGCTGCGCTTGTACGGGAGGACGCTTATGAATCACTTTAGATTCAACCTTTTTCTTAACTGACTCTGTTTTTGAAACCACTTCACTTTTATCGGCCTTTAAACCCTTCACCGCTTCAGACTCTACCACTATTTTTTCTGATTTATGCTCTTCTGTATCTTGTAAACCTTTCTGCAAGCCAACCTTTGAAGAAGTGTTAGGAACTTGAGTATCTATTTGAAATGCTTCTATTTCTTGATTAAGTAAATTTTCTTGTTTACTATAATAATCTAGACCGTAATAGCCCATTGAAACAATAACAATCAGGAACAACCCAATATAGCTAAATTGTTGATAACGATTTTTTGATGGATAAGGTTTGCTAGAAGAAAATAAATTTAATAGTCTTTTTGACTGTATTTTTTGGTCTGATTTTTCTTGGTATTGCTGATAACCAGGGATTTGATCTAAGCTCCAGTCATCATCTGTGCTAGATTTTCCTAACGAGTCATGAGGAAAGGATGCTTCCTCTGGAACAATCGATATTGAGTTTTCAGAGGGCTCAAACAAAGGATTAGAGACAAGTAAATCTGAATTAGGCTCAGCCATATTTTTTTCATTGGTAACCCTCTCATCAGGGTTAAATTTTTCAATCTCTTCAATCTCTTCTGATATTTTTGGTACTTCCATCTTAGGTAAAGAAGAAATAGGCTTTATCTCATCCGTTGGTTTAACCTGATCTGAATTAACAGTTGTAGCCGTTGTCTTTAAGACAAAGTCATCTGAAACCTGTAAGTTAGATTCATTTACAATATTTTTTTGTAAAGCTTCTTCAGCCTCTCCTTCTACAGAAAAGCTAGGTGAATCAGTTAAAGATAGTGATATTTCAGCAACACCATCACCCTCTTCAGGCTTTGTATTTTTAGGCAGCTCACCCTTATTCGAACCTAGAGAAACCATATTAAGAAGGTTAGCGCTATCATCCCCAAGTATTGCATTATTAGCAGGTTGTATCACCTGTAAATCTACTGTCTCTATCTGTGGCTTAGGCTCTACTTCTAAAATATCATCAAGCTCTGCTGGCATCACAACTGGAACAGAATCTAATGAAGGAGTAAAATTAAAGTCTAGTGCTACCTCTTCAGGTTGATTCGAAGAAAAATCAGCACTAGCGCTCATAACTTCATCCAAACTAACATTCGCTTTTTTTTTCTTTTCTGCGGAGGCTTTTTTCAGCGCATTAAGTAATACAGACATACTTAATTAAACTTCGTTTTAAGTAAGTGCTTCACACCCTGAAGATCCCCATTTTCTATATCAGGATTCTTAACAATAATAGGTCGAATAAAAATAATTAACTCCGACTTCTTAATCGTATCATCACGATATGAAAACAAATCTCCTATCCAAGGAATAGAGCCTAATAAAGGTACACTCGTTTTTTTGTTATCATGCTTATCCTGAATTAACCCCCCTAGAATAGCTGTTTGGCGGTCTCTCAATCGTAAAATAGAATCCATTTCACGCTCTTGAATGATAGGTATTCTGCTAACAACGCCTTCTCTCGCCAAGTCAGGATTTGGATCATTCACATAACCCACAATTCTCGATAGAGAAGGGCTAATATTAATCGAAATTTCATCATTATCTGAAATAAAAGGAGTCATATTCATCATAAAGCCCACAGGAACAGTATGCACAGTAGACTCAAAAGTAGTAAAGCCGACACTACCTAATGTAGGAGGCTCTCTAGTGACATCTACCGTAAAATAAACCTCATTGTCCACGACCTTTAAAAGTGCCGACTGATTATTAATAGCCATAATTTTAGGACTAGATAGCACCTTAGCATCACCAAACTGCTGAAGCATTTTAATCCCCACATTAAAATTAAAAGCCCCTAATGAAGATAAGTTAATAGAAAATGCAGGATCCGTCGATAGGTTCGTACCTACTAATCCCTGTGAAATACTGCTGGACCCTCCACTGCCAGAAGTGATCGCATTCCAATCAACTCCTGCCTGGTATCTATCATTTAATTCTACTTCAACTACAGTGGCTTCAATCAGAACCTGCTTAGTTGCTCGATCAGAAACCTGGTTTAAATAATCTTTAATATTAAGTTGTCTATTCGCCGTAGTATTGACAGAAATAATACCCGCTTCTCTATTCATAACCACTTGATTTGAACTCGTACTTTTAGCTGAGCTTGCCGCTACACCAGTCAAAGAGGCCATAGACACGACATTCTTATAAAGCGTGTCCCAAAAATCATGTTTTGACTCTACGACCATATTGAATTCACTAGCTGCATTTGAAGCTGAACCTTCACCAACACTACCCACTGACATTTTCATCACAGTAGTATCGGTTACTTTTTTAGATACATTGACATAATCAATCTTATAAGAATGCCAGTAAGGAACATCTAACCGAACAGTAATGACATTATGCTGAATGGTATAAACAGCACCAACTTGATTCACCACGCGCTGAACAATGCTTCCTAGTGGTTGATTAATGGCGTTAATCGTAACCGAACCCTTTACCTTGCTATCTAAATCCAGTTCTTTTCCTGCATCGACTGAAAGATGATAAAGTAAGTCTGAAATAGGCACATTAACGGCTGAAATACTATATAAGTCAAGCTTCTTAGCTTGACTAGGGTCTTCATTTAACCCCTGGATTTCCATTAAACTAGGGATAGGTACTACCTCTCCTTTACCATTCTTAAGGTTTTTACTACTATCCTTAGGGAGTAAATGCCCCTCTAAATCAAATTTCTTTGATACGGGCGGTGCAAGCCCCTCCCTTTTTATACTTCCAGCCCCTTCGCACGCAGCTAAAAAAGCTAGCATTACTAAAATAGTTATTATTCTCTTCATGTCTTTAAACCTTTTTAACTTCCATCTCAAAAAGCACTTTTTAATAACCAAAAAATACAACCTATTATGGCTAAACCCGCCATAACTGCCAACCACCATTTAAGCCAAGGTTTATTCGAAAAGAAACCTATTGTTGAGTACCCCAGCAACCGTAAATGCTTTAAAGAGACCTGATCATCCCCTTCAGAAAAGGCAGACATCAACAACTTATCACCTAATAAATTAATAGCCCTTGGCAATCCTTTCGTAATTCTTTGAATCTCGGTAGAAACAGTTTTATCAAAAACATTTTCATACATACTGCCAGCCACCCTCATTCTATAATTTAAATATTTCTGCACCTCTTCATTAGAAAATAATGGCACATAAAATTCATTCGCTAAACGATCTTTTAAAGGCTTTAATCTATCATCTGAAAGCGTGATATCTAGTTCTGGCTGCCCAAACAATACAATTTGAATTAATTTATCTGTCTGTGTTTCTAAATTACCTAACAAGCGAACCTCTTCCAAGGTATCGACCATCATTGACTGAGCTTCATCAACCAACAGAACAACTTTTTTTTGCTGCTTAAAATAACTGATTAAGGTATATTGAAGACTATTAATAACGTCTAACTTAGTGGCTCTTTCTGCAAGAGGTACATTTAACTCTGAACAGATGTATTTCAAAAAATCTATAGGAGATAAATTAGGAGATGAAATGTAAACTTTTATATAGTTTTTGGGGATTTTTTCTGAGAGTAGTCGTAGCATTGTCGTTTTTCCAGCACCCACCTCACCCACCACTTTAATAATACCGTCCCCTCTTACCACTGAATAACAAAGAGCGTTAACGATATCTTCACGTGAAGCATGCTTATAAAAAAACTTTAAATCAGAGGTGATTTTGAAAGGTAGGCTTTTCAAGCCGAAGAAGTCTTGATACATTTAGCAATACAACTCTTATTGTTTAGTTCATTCTACTCTATCAAGACCGCTAAACAATACTATTTTAAAAATTTTGTCTAAAAAATACGCAAAAAAAAGCCTGCATAAGCAGGCTTTTTAAACACGATAAGTAAAAACCCTAGTTTTTGTCTTGGTCAACAATTTTATTAGCTGAAATCCAAGGCATCATTGCACGTAACTTTCTACCCACAACCTCAATACCATGTTCAGCATTATTACGACGAGCTGCTGTCATTGAAGGGTAACCAGATTGTCCTTCAAGGATGAACTGCTTAGCATACTCACCAGACTGAATGTTCTTCAAGGCAATGCGCATTGCTTCTTTAGACTCTTCGTTAATAACCTGAGGACCCGTAACATATTCACCGTACTCGGCATTGTTTGAGATAGAGTAGTTCATGTCCGCAATACCACCTTCAAACATTAAGTCAACAATTAACTTAAGCTCATGTAGGCATTCGAAATAAGCCATTTCAGGCTCATAACCAGCTTCAACTAATACATCAAAACCAGCTTTAACTAGCTCAACCGCACCACCACAAAGTACTGCTTGCTCACCAAATAAGTCAGTTTCACACTCATCACGGAAAGTTGTTTCTATAATACCTGTACGACCACCACCCACACCAGAAGCATAAGATAAAGCGATTTCTTTCGCCGTACCAGAAGCATCTTGATGTACCGCAACAAGGTCAGGAATACCACCACCACGAACAAACTCAGAACGTACTGTATGGCCAGGTGCCTTAGGGGCAATCATGATTACATCTAAATCTTTACGAGGAACGACTTGGTTATAAATGATTGCAAAACCGTGAGCGAATGCTAAAACAGCACCTTGCTTGATATTTGGCTCAATCTCCTCTTTATACAATACAGACTGGAACTCGTCTGGTGTTAACAACATAACCACGTCAGCACCAGCAACCGCAGTCGCAACATCAGCAGTTTTTAAACCGTAACCTTCCGCCTTAGCAATAGAAGAAGAACCCGCACGTAGACCAACCGTCACATCAATACCAGAATCTTGTAGGTTAGCTGCGTGAGCATGCCCTTGAGAACCAAAACCAATAATGGCTACTTTTTTGCTCTTAATAATCGATAGATCACAATCTTTATCGTAAAAAACTTTCATTGTTACTTCCTTAAATAAATAATTACTTTTTAATCAATTTTATAAATGCAGTGACTTTTCGCCACGCATCAACCCAACCGCTCCAGAGCGGACAATTTCTACTATTAATGAATCTTCAATGGCGCTGACAAAAGCATCTAGCTTTTGAGACTCCCCCACCAGTTGTACTGAATAAATATTAGCCGTCACATCAACAATCGTGCCTCTAAATATTTCCGTTAATCGTTTAATCTCTTCACGCATTTCACCTACGGCTTTCAGCTTCACCAACATTAACTCGCGTTCAATGTGGGAACCTTCCGTAATATCCACCACCTTAATAACATCGATTAAGCGGTTTAAATGTTTGACGATTTGCTCTATCTGTTGTTCACTGCCGTTGGTTACCAAGGTTAAGCGCGAGATAGAGCCATCTTCCGTTGGCGCAACGGTTAAGGACTGAATGTTATAACCACGTGCAGAAAACAAACCTGAAACACGAGATAACGCGCCCGATTCATTTTCCATTAGCATTGAAATAATATGTCTCATCTTATCCCCCTAAACCAAAATCATTTCGTTCAGGCCTGCACCTGCTGGAATCATCGGATAAACATTTTCTTGCTGATCCGTAATGATATTAATAAAGACAAACTTATCTTTATTAGCATCAGAGAAAGCTTCAGCAAGCTGTTCTTTCAGCTTAGCAGGATCATCAATTTTCAACCCCACATGCCCGTAAGCTTCGGCCAACTTAGTAAAGTCAGGCAAAGACTCCATATAAGACATGGAATAACGTCGGTCGTAGAAAAATTCCTGCCACTGACGAACCATACCCAAAACGCCGTTATTTAAACAAACGACCTTAATTGGCAAGCCATACTGTAAACAAGTCGACATTTCTTGAATATTCATTTGAATAGAGCCTTCACCTGTCACACAAATAACCGTCTCATCAGGAAAAGCTTGCTGAACCCCCATAGCAGCTGGCAGACCAAAGCCCATTGTGCCTAAACCACCTGAGTTAATCCAACGGCGTGGCTTATCAAAACGATAATACTGTGCCGCAAACATTTGGTGTTGCCCAACGTCAGACGTGACATAAGCATCGCCATTAGTGACTTCCCAAACCGCTCTAATTGCTGCCTGAGGCTTAATCTTGCTTCCCACTTGCTCAAAATTCAAACAATTGGTTGCACGCCACTCTTCTATTTGTTCCCACCAAAGTTTACTGTCTTCTTTATTAGGACGAACAGTAGACTTAGACAATATATTCAACATTTCTTGAAGCACTTGCTTAACCGGCCCAACAATCGGAATATCGACAGCCACATTTTTTGAAATAGAAGCCGGATCAATATCAACATGGATTACCTTAGCAGAAGGGCAGAATTTCTCTAAGTTCCCCGTTACTCGATCATCAAATCTTGCACCAATCGCAATAATCAAATCTGTATCATGCATTGATAAATTGGCTTCATAGGTGCCATGCATGCCCAGCATACCCACAAACTGAGGATCTGAAGCAGGGAAAGAACCCAACCCCATCAGCGTATTAGTAACCGGGCAACCTAGTTCGTGTGCTAGCTGAATAAGCTCTTGCGAAGCGTTGCCTAAAACGACGCCACCACCTGTATATAAAATAGGTTTTTTAGCCAATAAAATTAACTCTACGGCCTTTTTAATTTGTCCACTATGTCCTTTTGTTACAGGTATATAGGAGCGTAAATTCACTTCTTGTGGATATTCATAGTTGCTTTTGGCGTTTTGTACATCTTTAGGGATGTCAACAACAACTGGACCTGGTCGTCCAGTTGTGGCGATGTAGAAAGCTTTTTTGAGCGTCATCGCTAGATCGTTAACATCTCTGACCAAGAAGTTGTGCTTTACAATCGGTCTTGTAATCCCTACTGTGTCGATTTCTTGGAACGCGTCCAAGCCAATCATTGCAGTCGGTACCTGTCCCGTAATCACTACCATAGGAATTGAATCCATAAAAGCAGTAGCGATACCCGTTACCGTATTGGTAGCGCCGGGACCAGATGTGACAAGAGAGACTCCTGGTTTACCTGTAGAACGAGCAAATCCATCTGCTGCGTGAACCGCAGCTTGCTCATGACGCACTAAAATGTGTTTCAGTTTTTTTGCGTCCGTATCCAAGGCATCATAAATAGGAAGCGCAGCGCCCCCTGGATAACCCCAAATAAATTCTACGCCTTCATCTTCTAAATAATGTATTAGAATCTGGGCACCAGTTAATTCCACAACAACGGTCCTCCGTTATAAAGAAACTGCGTCACGTCTTTCCGACAGCAGAATCTGTTTAATAAAATCTTACAAAGGTTGTTTGCAAGAAAAGAGCGAAATTATAACCAATAACAGGGCTTGAATAAACCCCTAATTCGAGGCAAGTGCCTTGAAATTTAACTATTTTTATACTTTAGCCTTCAAAACAATTCAAAACAGGGTTATTTAAGGTTTTAAACAACCTTTTAATCGAACCAAAAACTTACTGCGCTACTTCTGCCATCAAGTATTTTCGATAGTGCTTCAGCTCATCAATTGACTCATAAATATCATCCAAAGCCAAATGTGCGCCTTGCTTTTTATGAGCTGAATATACCTTAGGCGCCCATCTTTTTGCCAGCTCTTTCAAGGTAGAGACATCTAAGTTTCGGTAATGAAAAAAGGCTTCTAGCTCAGGCATTTGTTCAATCATGAAACGACGATCTTGGCAGATACTGTTGCCACACATTGGCGACTTAAACTTAGACAAGTATGTCTTCAAAAAAGTTAAGGTAGCCTGCTCTGCTTCTACCATGCTTACACGGCTTTCTTGCACACGTTTGGTCAAACCGGAACGACCATGATGCGTTGTACACCACTCATCCATCCCATCCAAATAATGTGCTTCCGTTTGAATAGCCAACACAGGCCCTTCTTCCAACACATTTAGCTCTGCATCGGTAACCACCGTCGCTATTTCAATAATTTGATCATACCTGTGATTCAAGCCGGTCATTTCCAAATCGATCCAAATTAAATTACTTTCTGACTTCACTTTGTGCACTCAATGTTATTTTGCTTTAGAATAGGTACATTATAGGCGTGTCGATTCACAAAACATAGCCAAAAACATCATATTATTTTTAAATTTTAAGCAACTTATAGAGCCTTTTTCATGTCCTGGATTTCTTCACTCTTTATCTTTACCCTTTCACTAAATTTACTCATTGAACTTTGGTTAAATGTTAAAAACCAACTGTACATTAGCTCGCACAGGCATAAAGTTCCTGAAGAATTTGCTAGCATTGTTACCCTAGAATCCCACCAAAAAGCCGCTGACTATTCAGCTGCTAAATTACAGCTAAGTCGTTTAGTCTTATTTTTTGATGTTGCCGTTATTACCTTTATGACCTTTGGTGGTGGCTTCCAAGAAATTTATAACTACTGGTTAACCACAGACCTTCCCCCCATTTGGAGAGACAGTGCTTTCTTATTGTCTACTTTCTGGTTTTTATCTTTACTAAGCCTGCCTTTCTCTATTATTTCGACCTTTAAAATTGAAGAAGCCTTTGGGTTCAATAAAATGACGCCTAAGAAAATGATTCTTGACCTACTTAAACAATGGCTGCTCATGCTGGTTATTGGACTGCCTATTATTTGGTTGATACTCACCATCATGACAGAATATTTCAACCAAGTTTGGTGGCTTTATACCTGGATTATTTGGACGGCTTTTCAGCTATTATTAATGTGGGCCTACCCAAAATGGATTGCGCCTATTTTTAACAAATTCACCCCTTTAGAAGAAGGCGAAATGAAAGACAAGATTACCGCCCTTTTAACCAAAGCAGGCTTCGAGTCAAACGGTATTTTTGTCATGGACGGCTCTTCTCGCTCTGGTCACGGCAACGCTTATTTCACTGGCTTTGGTAAAAATAAACGTATTGTTTTTTACGACACCTTAATCAAAACCCTTTCACCAGAAGAAGTTGAAGCCGTATTAGCGCATGAATTAGGGCATTTCAAGCATGGTCATATCAAGCAGAAAATGATCGAATCTTTTGCGCTTTCTTTTTTAGGCCTGGCCTTTCTAGGTTGGCTGTCACAACAACCCGAATTTTATACACAGCTAGGCATTAGCTCTCAAACTCCTGCTACTGCCTTGTTATTATTCCTAACTGTTGTGCCCACTTTCTTTTTCTTCTTAAGCCCAATTAGTGCCCTGAGAAGTCGAAAACAAGAGTTTGAAGCCGATGCTTTCGCCTCTGAAATAGTCGGTGCAGAACACTTAATTTCAGCCTTACTAAAGATGTATCGAGACAATGCCAGTAGCCTAACGCCTGACCCAACCTTCTCGGCCTATCACGACAGTCATCCACCCGCTAAAATTAGAATAGACCATTTAAAATCATTAATAAAAACTAACCAACCAGACCAAGGTGTGTAGCCATGAACAACAATACTAAAAATAACCTCACCGAACTACCCTTAGTAGATCAACACTGCCAAGATATTCCTAAAGGCAGTAAAGCCTTAATTATCCCTCGTATTGAAAGCCACTTGGCACACCTACGTGGCTGGGAAGCACCTTTAAACTATTTTCATATCAGTAAAGTATTTAACTTTAAAAACTACCACCAAACTGTGGCATTTGTAAATGCCATTACCTGGTTAGCGCACAAAGAAGATCACCACCCAGACATTTGTTTTGGTTACAATCAATGCACCGTTACCCTTTGTACACACGCTATAAAAGGGCTTAGCCAAAACGATATGATTATGGCTGCTAAAATTGACCAATTACTAGACTAAACACGGGAATACTTTGTGGCAAAACGCAAACTAAACGACCAACAAAAAAGGCGCGTCCAAAAAACACGCGCCCCCGCTAAAAATAAGCAAAGTCAAGTAACCGACCATTCTCAATTGGGAAACCCTCAAACAGGCTTAGTCATCACCAACTTTGGCCGTCGTATTTTAGTGGAAGGCGACGACCAACAGCTTTACAACTGCTCGGTCAGACAACACCTAGGCAAGTTAGTCGCAGGAGATGTCGTTACCTGGCAGACAGATATTGAAGACGGCTCTGGCGTGGTCAGTTCTGCCGAGCCACGCAGACAAACCTTGTCTCGCCCAGGGTTTCGAGGACAAACTCGTATGGTTGCCGCCAACATAGATATTTTAGGTATTGTGATGCCCGTTGAGCCAGGCATTCATCC
>WFMZ01000035.1 GCA_015484555.1 Hydrogenovibrio sp.
TGAGGGGGTAACCCGATAGTTGTCGGTGAGATGTAATTGCCTCCCCGCACTGTTTGCGCAGTAGGCGGTTGGGGTGAGGTGGTGATACTTATTCATGTGTACGTTCTACTTGAACGTGTTGCTCTTGCAATCTTAATTCACCGTTCACTTTAACAGTGGGTTTATAATAGGTCTTTACCTAGTTTGATTTTGTGGATAACTTTTAGTTTAGAACTAAAAACTCTTACCTTAGTGGGCTAATTTAAATAATAGGTAGGATTAGGTTGGTTGTACTGCAGACATGAGTGCGCTGATCATGGCGGTGACTGTGTCGCTTGCGATGGCGATACCCACGGCTGTTTTATGGTTTACCTGTACATGAATGTAGGCAATAGCTTTGGCATTTTTACCTTGCTTCATGGCATGTTCGGAGTAATCTAAAACATCAATTTTTTGGTGTAATTGCTTTTGTAATGCATTGCATAATGCGCTAAGGGTTCCATTGCCCTCGCCTTGGATGGTTTCGCCATTAATTTCAAGCGTTAAGATATCTTGATTATCTTGACGCATTAGCTGGTAGTGGGTTAATTCAGCGTCATCCTGACCAATTTTATAATGGTCCTTAAAGGCTTTATATAAAAGTTGGTGGCCGACCACGCCCTTGTTTTCTTCGGCACATTTTTGTGCGGTAGGGGCAAAGTCTTGTGTTACCCATTTAGGCAAGTTTAAACCATATTCTTGTTCTAGAATAAAGGCCGACCCTGCTTTACCTGACTGGCTGTTGACTCGGATAATCGCTTCATAGCTTCTGCCAATGTCTTTAGGGTCAATTGGTAAGTAAGCGACTTTCCAGGTATCGTCCGCTTCTTTTTGGGCAATGCTTTTACGAATCGCATCTTGGTGGCTGCCAGAGTAAGCGGTATAAACTGCCTCGCCTACCCAAGGGTGTCTTATATGAGTCGTAATTTCAGTGACTTCTTCTAGTAAAGGAATCCACTCATCAGGATGAGAAAGGTCTAATTCTGGGTCAATGCCTTCGCTGAACAAGTTCATCGCAAGGGTTACAATGTCCATGTTTCCAGTACGTTCACCATTCCCTAATAAAGTCCCTTCTACTCGGTCCGCGCCAGCTAATATGCCTAGTTCAGCCGCGGCAACGGCACAACCACGATCGTTGTGCGTATGAAGTGAAATTAAAGCGCTTTCACGGTTAGGTAACTTGTTGATAAAGTATTCAACTTGGTCGGCAAAACGGTTGGGTGAGGTGACTTCTACCGTGGCAGGCAAGTTTAAAATACAAGGGCTTTCTGGGGTAGGTTGCCACATATCCATGACAGCGGCACAGACTTCTATGGCATAGTCAGGTTCAGTTTGTGAAAAGCTTTCTGGTGAATATTGAAACTGCCATTTTGTATCTGGGTAGTTGTCGGCATATTTCTTAACCCATTCCGCACCTTGAATCGCCATGGCTTTTATTTCTGTCTGGGTCTTATGAAAAACCTTCTCGCGCTGAATGGTCGAAGTAGAGTTGTAAACATGTACAATCGCTTGTTTCACCCCTTTAAGTGACTCATAAGTGCGTTCAATTAAGTGTTCACGTGCCTGTACCAAAACCTGAACAGTCACATCGTCTGGAATTAAATTTTCATCAATTAAGCGACGAGTAAACTCAAATTCTGGTTGGCTGGCAGACGGAAAGCCAATTTCAATGGTTTTAAAACCAATTTTAACGAGCTGATGCCATAAGGCTAATTTTTGCTCCACACTCATTGGGTTGGCTAAGGCTTGGTTGCCATCGCGCAAATCAACACTTGCCCAAATAGGTGCCTGGGTAAGACGGTTATTTGGCCACTGACGATTGGGTAAATCGGGTGTGGTGGCTGGGCGGTATTTTGTGTGGTTCATGGGTCTATCCTAAATTGTTGGCTTTTGGCCGATTAGTCTTTCTTGGTTGGCTCTATTTTAAAGGCTTTGCAATAGAATTTAGTTGCAAAATTTTAATTATTTTTAAGGTTTTTAGCATAAAAGTTCTCGATATGGTTAAAATTTAGAATAAAATGGTCTTTAACAAGAATTGCTTGGTAGAAACTGTATGGAACTAGATAAAATAGACAAGAAAATTTTAACCTTATTGCAAAAAGAGGCGCGATTATCTAATCAAGATATTGCCGACCAAATAGGTTTGTCGCCTTCGGCCTGTTTAAGGCGTTTTAAAAGCTTAGAAGCTTCGGGCTTAATTCTGGGTTATCAAACTTTGCTAGATGCCAAACAACTGGGTTTGGGGATGACGGTATTGTTACAGGTCTCGGTTGAAAAGCATTCCCCCAAACATTTTGAAACCTTTGAAAAAGCCATTATTAAGCTACCGAATGTGGTGGAATGTTTGTTATTAACCGGTCAGTCGGCAGACTATCAATTACGGGTAGTGGTGAAAGATTTAGAACAGTATCAAACTATTTTGCTGAATCACATTACCCAAATTGAAGGGGTGAATGGGGTGCATTCTAGTTTCGTATTACGAGAAGTGGTTAGCAAGGCAGGGTTGCCTTTATAGTGGTGTAGAGTGATGTTTAGAGCAGGATAAAACCTAACAAAGGCAAAAATCGCCAGGGGTGGTGTCTAAATATTAAGACCACCCCTGGCGATTTTTGGGTTTGGAGGGGATTAAGATTATAGTTTATCCATGAAGTTAGGTTCGTCGGTGTAACCTTGTGGTATGCCTTTGGTGACAATCGCGACCGCATCATGTGGGTGCAAGCTTTCTAAATGGTTTATTCTTACCCAAAAATCGCTGTATTCAGTAATAGCGGTTAGCTTGTTTTGGATGCGGCGTGCGGCATCTTCACAAAACATGAGGTTGCTGGCATTTAGGCGCGCAAACTCTTGTTCATCTTCACGTTTTACCGCGGCTTGAACGGGTGTTTTAACGGCATCTTCAATTTGGTTAATTAAATTAGAAATGCTGAGCCTATTTTCTTTCAAGACCTTTACTTTAACCTGTGCATAAGATCGCTGGCTGTGCGGGGTAGCATTGATACCTTCTGGTGTACCTAGCCAGTTTAAAACCGCATTATAATCTACCGAACTATCTTTAAACTGCTTTTCAAAAGACTCTTGAATCAGTTGGCGAGATAAGGCTGCGGAGCAAGGGCAAGTTGAAGAATAAGGAATTTGAATACTGGCTTCAAACTCAAATTGTCCTTGGCGAAGTTCACCTCTGAAAGTGGTTGGATAATGCTTCCAACCAGAATTTCCTGACTTTAACGACTGACGTCTTTCGTAGTAGTCAAACTGAAATTCGACAAACGCACTTTGACTTAAACCGGTATGAGATTCAATAAAGGCATTTAATATTTCATGAATTCTATTGGGCGTTAAAGGTTCGCTAGAAGCCATTTCATCCAGAATTAAGTACAGCCTAGACATGTGAATGCCCTTGCTAAGAGGGTCATCTAAGCTAACATAAGCTTGTACTTTTGAAGGTACGCTGATATTTTCTTGGTGATTGTTTTTGACCAAAACAGGTAGGTCAATACCGGACATTCCTACCCAGTTTAGTGTGTTTTGTGGTTGGTCGTATGGTTGACATGCGATGTCGGGCATGTGCTTAGTCATGCAATTTCCTTCGGCTTTAGCGCGGTTATATGGTGGTAATAATCTGTTCAGTTTTTAAATTGAACAGGCATTATAGCACAACCTTTTAAAGACAATTCCCTACATGTTCGCTTGGTTATTGTCGGATGGATAAAATAGGCTTAAGTTGTGCTTCTAGCAAACGAATAAAAGCAAGAATGCTTTGTTTGTCTGAGTCTGGGTTTGTATTTTCAAAAATACATTCTAGTCGGCTATCAATTCGCCAAGCAATATCGGTTAGGTTGAGTTGGTTAGCATCACCATTTATTAATTGCCATTCATTACCCGTTTTAACCAGTCCTTTAATGCGCAATAGCGCGGCTAGACATTGTGCATGCCAGGCTTTTAGTTTGACTCGGTTAAATAAAATATTAGGTTCAAAAATCCAGCCAATGCTAAAGGCACGAGGCGTGATTTGTAAAAAGGCTTGAGTTACATTTAATAGTTGTGAGGGAAAAGGTTCGCTTTGTTGTTGGCTAAGCTGGTGTTCAGCAAGTCCCTCTAAAAAAACAAATGGGCGGGATATATTTTGGGTTGCCAAGGTAAAGATAGGTAAGGTATTTGTATTCGTTAGCTGACAAAGGATAATGCCTTCTTTGGGTGGATAGAGTGGTGCCAAAATTTGTTGGCTGATGGTGATCTCATTTTCGCTAGATTGGTCAATTTTATTTAAAACGACCTGGTTAGCAAGGGTTATTAAATCGCGTAACAAGGCAGACTTTCGCCAGTTTTTCTGGTTAAGTTGTTTGGGTGTAGTGATGGCAAAAATAGCCCCTAGCTTTAAACGTTTATTTAAAGGAGATTGTTTTAAAATATCAATGACTTTTGCTGGGTGACCTAACCCCGTGGGTTCAATAATAAGGCGGTCAATGTGCTGGCTTAGTAAAGTATGAATCGCTTGCTCATAACCAATATGGGCGCTACAACAAATACAGCCACCGGTTACTTCTTCAATAATCGTATTTTGATTACCTTTTGCTAACCCCGCTTGTTGAATGGCCGCGTCAATACCCACTTCGCCAAATTCATTAATAAGTAGCCCCCAGCATTCTTCTTCTGGTTTTTGTTTTAACAGGGTTTGAATAAAGGTGGTTTTGCCACTGCCTAATAAGCCAGTTATCAAGGTAACGGGGGTAAGGCAGACTTTTGAAGTGGTTGTTGACATGCTCTTCCTAATAAATGAGGCAGGTTTATTTTAAGGTAAATAACGACTTTTAAAACTTTTTTTAAAAGTTAGGGAATAAAATGGATACTTTAGCGCACTCTATTTATAAGCACATTAAATAAAGCAGTTGGCTTTCCATGTTTTGGACTGAAAAATCAAAAAAAACACGTACATTCAATGGTTGGGTAGATAGCTATTCAAGTAATTTGTACAAGACCGCCCTATGGATGTTGGGCGAGTCTTCCACAGCAGAAGATGTGGTGCAAGATACCTTTGTCATGGCTTGGGATTCGTTTGACCAGTTAGCCTCTCAAGAAAAAGTATTAAGTTGGTTGTTAACCATTTTACGCCGTCGTGTTTATAAAGAGTATGCCTTTCGAGAAACGACTTTTTCTGCGGAAAGTCCTATCGAATTCGCAGGAGAGGTGGGAAAAGAAGAGCAACCAGGTGAAGACATTGATTTAATGGCCGCATTACAAAGTTTGCCATTGGATCAAAGAGATTGTTTCTTATTGTCGAGCTTGCATGGGTTTACTTACCAGGAAATAGCCGAACAGTTGGCGGTGCCAACGGGTACTGTTATGAGCCGAATTTCACGTGCTAAACAAAAATTAAAATACTTGTTAGGAGAAGCTGACCAACCGACTAATAAGGTGCTATCTCTACAAATTCAGTCAAAACAGGAGGTTTCATAATGGATGATCAACAACTATCAAAGCAACTTCAATCCGTTTCTGTTCCTAAACACTTGGCTGGTAACTTAAAGAAAATTACTCAGCAATCTCGTCCTAAAACCACTTGGGTCAGTTGGGTAGCTGGTATTAGTATGGTCATCTTATTGGGGATGATGGGTAATAGCTTTATTAAAGTAGCACCTAATAATCCTGCCTTAGTGGTGGCGGCTTTAGAAGATATTCAGAAAGATTCACAGCTTGACAATGGTTTAACGCAACAGCAAAGAAGTTGGTTAATTAGCCATCAAGTTCAGCTTCCGCCGAATGTTGAAAAAGTAAAAATGAGCAAGCATTGCATTGTGTCTGGTTATGTCACTTCTCACCTACGCATTGCCGGTGAGCGACAGGGCGTAGCCAATATTTTCTTGTACCCTGGCGATTTAAATTTACCTGAACATGCTGGCAAAATTCAAGACTTAAACTGGGTTAGCCTAAAGGTAAACCAGGGGATGTCGCTGTTGGTAATGTATACAGATGATATGCGTAAAAAAGGGGTGAATACCATTTTGCAAAGCATGTTCCCTAATGAAGGTATTATTTTAACGTAATCTATTTTTAACGAAACGTTCGCGTTTCTCTTTTGACTTAACCTAAGGAAATATCATGAAAAAAGTTTTGACGCCTATTTTGGGCGCATTAAGCCTAGCGGCTATTTTAGCCAGCACGGGTTGTTCAAGTTTGTCTTATGGACAAGATGAGGCAATGAAAAATACAACGGGCGACAAGTTGTTCCCAACGCCTACTTATGTGAGCATGAAAAAATCTGGGACAGTAGAGGTATTTCCAGGGCAAGCGGTTTGGAAAGGTTATCCAAACATGTTGTACAACACGCTTAACCCAGACGGAACAGTATTGTTAGCAACTAGCCCATCTGATGGAACCGTAACGGCTTTTGATACAGCAACCGGTAAGCAATTAGCGGTTATTAAGTGTCAGAAAGCAACAAAGGGTATTAAAATTTCACCAGATGGTAAAGTGGCTTATGCCAGTAATGAAGGGTCAGGCACCATCAGTGTCATTGATATGGGTACTTTTAAGGTAGTGAATACTATTAAAGTAGGTAGTCATGTCCATAATGTAAGATTTACGGCAAACGGTAAATTAGCTTATGCCACGCTTCAAGGCGAGCAGGCTATTGCAGTGGTTGATACTAAGACTCAAATGCTGATTAAAAAAATACCGACTCCTGGTATTTTAGGGCCTCACAACGTAGATTTATCGAAAGATGAAAGCATTCTTTATATCCGCGATGTGGTTGGGAATGTTGGGGTGTTAGCGTTATCTAGCCAAAAAATGTTAGAAGTGATTAAGGTGGGTAAAGGACACGGTGGCATTGATGTTGCCCCTAATGGTAAATACCTTTCAACAGGGGCAATCGGTGACGATCATATCTCTGTTATCGATACCAAAACCTTGAAAGTGACTAATATTAAAGTAGGTAAAGGTCCTCATGGCGTGCGTAGTAGTGCAGACAACAAGTGGATTTATGTCACGGTTGCCTTAGGTAATACTTATGTAGTGGTGAATGCAGAGACATTGAAAGTTGAGAAAACGATTCCAGCGGGCAAGTTTCCTTTCTGGGTATCAGTTAAAGGGAATCCTTAATCGATTATCATCAACTTAGCGAAAGCTAGTTAAATTTATGGGCAATAAAAAGCCCCCTAGAGAACTTCTCTAGGGGGCTTTTTTATGTTTCAACATTTAACCACCGTTTAGTTAAGAGGTGGTAAATTCAAAAAGGTTACTCATCAGATGAAGAGTCTATAAAAATACGATAATAAGTCGGTCTTAATAGAATAGTGACTGTATGGGTTTTGCCATCTGCATCTTTAAAATTACCATGAATTTTTCGGAAATAGTCCTTATTTTCTATTTTACGGTCGGTCAAGGTGTTAAAGAGCGGCTGCTGTTTTAGTTGAGCAATAAAGCTATCCAGTCCTTTGTTTGTTAGCCCGTAAGAGGTTTTTATTCTTTTCCCCAGTCTGTCAACGTAGTGGTCGAGTTGGCTAGAATTGGGCTTCATCGCCCATAAGAAAATATTAGATGAACGTTCTTGCGTGTATTGAGAGAGCTGATAATCTCCTCCATCTAACAGGGTTCTGTGATTAAAAAATTGGTCATATTTAAAATTAACCGCATGGTTGCCCAGTTGCTTATTTACCTTAGGACTGTATTCAAAGACAGTTTTTAGCTCATCGTTATTTTTAGCGAGCATAATTTTTTGCCAATACTCAAGCGGCGTGCTGGCACCAAATTTAGCAATTTGTACTTCTTCTAAGGCTTTTTTATTGGCTAGTTGTTGTTTTTCAGCCGCAGACATCGCCTTACAGATCACCAGCTTGTGTCTAGAAGAAGGTGGCATGACCTCTGTTTTCCCCAATTTGACAGCAAGAAGTGTTTGATAACCAAGCTTGTCATTAACCGCACTGGCCATATATGCATTTAGCTGGCGATCATGGGCGCTTTTGTACCCCATAATGGCGGTTTTATGCTGGATAAGGTCATCACTAGAAGGAAGGTTAAGCCCTTTTGATTGGCACATGGCACTTGCCTCTTCCCATTGGGTGACGGTTTTAGGGATTACCGTTAACCCAGTTTCTTGATTAAACTGGGCAGCTCTTTGTTGAGGGGAAAGTTTGTTGTAACTTGCCATGCTGCGTTTAAGGTCTTTAATCGCTTTTTGTTGTTGTTTGACTTTGCGGTTGGCTAGGTAAAATCTCACCCCAGCATCAATATTATTATTTTTTGCTCCGCCCTTTTTAAACAGGCAGCCTTTGGAATGGGGGACGGTATTAAATTCAGCACAAATTCCTGTTAAATCTTTGTTATGCCACTTCTTGTCATAATCTGCATATTCTAAATCTGCTGCTTTTGCCATGTCATCCTTGAATATTTGGATGTCTGGCGCACCATTACAAGAACCATCAGAAAAATACTGACCTTGATAGCCTTCTATACAAAGCGAACGTCTTGTTCTGATATTGCTCGAGAGTCTACTTTTACTGTATTTATTTTCTAAAGCTTGGTTTTTTGCTTGAGTTTGTTTTTCATAATAGTCCCTAGGATGGCATTTTTGTGTCTTTACATAGGTATCAAATACTTTCATTTTTGAAAATACTTTACACATACTATCTGAATAGTATCTTGCAGCGGCGTTTTGAGAGGTAATAAGGAGCACCAGTATTAAAATATGCTTGGTCATGTTAGTTCCTAGGGGAGATTGTTTTGTGGTTAAGTTTGGGGGATTGTAGCATTGTGGGATTATCGCATTAAAAAATTTCGGTACGAAATAGTGTGGCTATTTCAAGAAGCATTAAATATTTTAAACCTGGTTTTAAGCAAGATTTGAATCGTATTAAATGGCGTTTTTACCTGTTTAATTGTGCTGTAGTATAGCAAGATAGGATTCGAAGATAGAAAAAGTTAGCGGTATACCCTTAAAAAAATATATTTTTAAGAGGCTGTATCGCGAAAGCGAAGCATTATCGGGAGCCTGCTATTTTATGACTGGACTGTTTACCCACCCCTGGCGTTTATGCCCTTTAGGGTAATTTTTGACTTTCTCAACCGTTAAATCGATTGACTAACCGGCAAGCCAGCGGCTTTCCATTCAGGGAAACCATTTTCTAAACGCAAGGCTTCAACGCCTTCTTTGCGAAGTTGTTCTATCATTTTATGTGAATAGGTACAGTAAGGACCGCGGCAATAGGCAATGATGGTTTTATCGTGCGGAATGGTGTCAATCGCACTTTCAATGTCATCTGGTGCAATATGAATAGCGCCTTCAATATGCCCTTGTTGAAATTCTTTGTGGGGGCGCACATCAACCACTAAGTAGTTGGTATCGTTTAGGTGGTTAAGCGTGGTTTTAAAGCTAGCAGCTTCAGAACTTGCAGAAGGTAGTAGGCTTTTTAAGCGACCGACTTCGGCTAAATGTGCTTCAGCAACCAAGCGAACTTGTTTTAACAGCAACACAACATCTTCACCGGCTAGCTCATAAATTCGGCTTTTACCCTGCTTACGAACCAAGACCAAACCATTATTTTTAAGCACTTGTAAGTGGCGAGAGGTATTGGCGGTACTCATTTGAGTTAGCTGGCTAAGTTCGTCCACAGTGCGTTCAGATTGTGCCAAATAGTCGAGTAATTCAATACGTTGTGGCGAACCAATACTATGGGCAACTAAGGCCAGTTGTTCGAAAAGTTGTTTTTTAATCGTGCTCAATGGGTCCACATTCAATTTATTGTTTGAATGTTGTAGTGTAATGCTTAGGCTTGGATTTGTGCAAGATATTTATGGCTAAGGCAATAAATTGAGTTGCCTTATTAGTCACAAACAAAAAAGAACAGCAAGTAAGCTTACTGTTCAGGGGTAGGAAATTAATCATTAATTTTGAATGAAGTTTACCATTTCTTCAACGGCTTCTTCACCTGACATATCTAAAAAGGAATGGTCTGAATCTTCAACGATATAAACAGTAATATTTTTTTGTTTCTTCAATAAAGGTGCAATTTTTTCAGGTAAGTGTTTCACAACTTTATCTTCAGTTCCTGCAAAAATTAAGACGGGCTTAGTGATATTTGGTAATAAATGGATCGTATCCATATTGGCATTTAACTGGTGATAATCGGCAAAACTTTCAGCGGTGACATTGCTGTCTTTGCAATACACTAAATCTGTGTGTGGCATGACTTGGGTAGCCTTACCTTGTTTGATTAAGGCATTCGCTTTAGCCAATTCTTTGGTTAAATCTTTGTGATACTTTTCTTGGTAATGCTTAATTTCAGTTTGCTCGTCCCAAAGCTGTGGGGCAAATAAAACGATGTGTTTAATAGCGGCTTCTTTGTTATGTAATGCGGCATACCAAGCAGTTTGGTTACCACCACGAGAGTGACCCGCTAGGGTAATGTTTGTCACACCTTGGCTTTTTAACCAGGTAACCCAAGCGCCAATTTCAGGAATGGCATCGGTATGCTTGTGAGTGTGCGTACGTTCACAAGGCATTGCAGACTCATCATGGCGGTTATCAACGCCCAAGCTTAAGTTAATGGTTAAAACGTTTAAACCTGCTTCAGGTAAAAACTCTTTTAACATGGTGGCGGTGCTGTAATTTTTATTCATCCAAGTACCGTGAGTGAACAAGATGACGCCATCTTTTAAAGTTTTGCCTTCCGCCATTTCTAAATCGCCATTTAAGGTTAAGCCATTTAAGCTGGTGGTGACTTCTTTGGCAAGAGCCATGTTTGATAACGACCAAGCCATAAAAATAAATAGGGCTTTAGCCAGGGGGGTTGAAAATGAAATGGGGGTCATAATTTTTCCTTTATAAATAAAGCTGAAACAATGACAAGGGATTGTCAGCTACGAAAGATGGTAACAAAATAGTGAGGTCGTGAATAAAGAATGAAGCCTTTTAGAGAAGGCTTCAACACTAGGCGATGAAAGTTCACCTAATATTTACAGTGTAAAACGAAACCTGACTCTAAACCTGACTCTACACTTTACCCGTTAAGTTTGCCTGAACGGTGCTAGACATTCCTTCTGGTAATGGTGGTAGATCTGATAAAACTTTAGCAATAAAATCAGCTTTATTTAGCTTTAACATCGCATTGTTTGCTTTTTCATAACCAATGGTTGAAATAGGCTTAGCAGATAAGCCTACACCACAAACGCCACCCGCCTTTTCACATGGGTGTATTTCAATATGGTCAGGGAGGGTCAGTAACTTACTGTGAATTGACTCATATAAATAACCCGCCATTTCTTCTTCACGACCTGCTAAATCTGGTCGGCCAACACTGCCTACAAATAAGATATGCTGTGAAATTAAGAACCAAGGGTGTGGGCCACGGGAATTATCTGTCACTAATAAACAGATAGAATCCATGGTATGGCCCGGTGTGTATAAAATCTCAATCCCGACGTTACCGGCATGAATTATTTGGCCATCTTTAACAGGTGTAAAGGCTTGTTGTGCTGGGGAGGCCTCATGCAATAAATATTCGGCACCAGTGCGTTTTACAATTTCAGCAGCACCAGAAACGTGGTCGGCATGAATGTGTGTGTCAATAACATAAGTGATTTCTACGCCTTTTAGCTCTGCTTGTGCAATGAACCAATCAACATCATTATAATGAACGTCAACGGCAACGCCTTTTGCTTGGCCTGCACAGCCCATAAAATATGCGATAGATGCGGGCGCACTAGGAACTTCTCTTTGTACAATAAACATGGTCTTCTCCTGGGGATAAAAATAAGTTGTTCAATCATTAAAATATTCAATCGATCAAACGCTCAATCATTCAACGATTTAATTGAATGTTAGACTATTCTTCTGTACAATGCAATTAAATTTTTAAGAGAAAGGAAACTTTACGATGGTTGTGCATGGCGTTAATGAAAATAAAAAGCAGTTTGGGTTAAACCTAGTGCAAATATTCTTAGTGGGTTTAACCATTGGAATGATGCGAGTGGTGGTACCGGGTTTAGCTGAAACAGATTTTGGATTGGGCGATAATGCCTTCTTACTGCTGGCCTCTTTTGTGGTGGTGTTTGGTATTGTGAAAGCGGTGATGAACTTATTTGCTGGTAAGCTAAGCGAAACCCGTGGTCGTAAAACCATTTTAATTTGGGGTTGGCTCATCGCTTTGCCCATTCCGTTTCTTTTATTGTACGCCCCTAGTTGGAACTGGATTATTGCTGCCACCGTATTGCTGGGCTTTAACCAAGGTCTATGTTGGTCAATGGCATTAAACTCTAAATTAGATTTAGCCAAAACAACTCAAAAAGGGTTTGTAAATGGTGTGAATGAATTTGCAGGTTATGCGGCAGTGGGTATCGCTGGTTTACTAACGGCTTATATTGCCGACTACATGGGTGCACGAGAAGGGTTATTTTGGTTTAGTTTAGTGGTCATTATTAGCGGGTTGCTATTAGCTAAATTTACCATTCAAGAAACCTTACCTTGGGCAAAATTACATCACCAAAATGCATTAGATGCGGGGCAAAAATCAGAACCTCAAACGCTAACACAGTTATTTAAAACAGCCAGTATTGAAAACAAGCAATTGGTTGCCTTAAACCAAGCTGGTTTGGTGGAAAAGTTTACCGATGCTTTGGTATGGATATTCTTACCTATCTACTTTTTAAGCCAGGGGCTTAGTTTGATTGAAGCGGGTGCTATTATTGCAGTCTATGGTGTTGTTTGGGGTGCTAGTCAATTAATTACAGGTGGTTTATCGGATAAAATTGGCCGTAAAGCATTGATTGTATGGGGCATGATTATTTGTGGCCTAGGCGTGATTGCGATTCCTTTAAGTGCTGGCATTATGGTGTGGACTATTGAAGCCGCCTTTATCGGTATAGGTATGGCGATGCTGTACCCAAATTTGGGGGCGGCTGTGGGCGACTTTGCACCAGCAGAACACCGAGCTAGTTTAATTGGCGTTTATCGTTTTTGGCGAGATTCAGGCTATGCATTCGGTGCCTTAGCAATGGGAATCATGGCACAATGGTCGCACGATTTGGTCACCCCTTTTTGGTTCGTCGGGGTGGTAATGATATTGTCTGGTCTGTGGGTACAGTTCGTTTTACCTAAAAAATCGTAAAGAATAGACCTTAGGTCATGCAAAGATCTCAACAAGCTTAATTTAATAAAGTCTTAAAAGGAAAGAAAAATGGATATTTTTACAATTTACCTAGTGATGGTATTTGTGGTGGCACTAAGCTTTGGTGCCTTTGCTCAAGCCAGTCAGTTTTGCCCGGTAGGCGGACTAAGAGAAACCGTTAATAAGCAAGGTTCTCATCGTTTATGGGCTTACTTTGCTGCCATTGCAGTGGCCTTAATTGGGGTGAACTTAATTGCGATGTTTGCTGAAGTTGATTTAGATGCCGTACGTCCTAACTATCGTTCAGAAGCCTTTCCTTACGGTCGCTATATTATAGGTGGCTTCATCTTTGGTTTTGGTATGGTATTGTCATCTGGATGCGGTATGCGTAACTTAATTCGCGTTGGGCAGGGCAGTTTAAAAGCCATTTTGATGGTGGTGATTATGGCTATTACGGCTTATATTATGGTAAAAACATCTTTCTTTGCAGAGTATATTCTGCCAATGGTCAGCGGGCTATCGTTTAACTTTAGCGAAACCGGATCACAAGAAATAACCTCTCTATTGTTAGGTGGTAAAGACAACTCGACCGCATCGGCAAAACTCTTTTTTGCTGTAGCGATTGGTCTAGTTATTTTATTCTATGCCTTTAGAAACCCTACCTTTAGGCAAGCTCGCTACTGGGTGAGCGCCATTGGAATAGGGTTAGTGATTACCGCTGGATTTTATATTACGGGTACGGAAACAGGCCTGTTGTTAATGGATGAAGCAGAGTTTATGGAAGTACCCCCTTTAGGATTGGGTGTACAATCGTTTAGTTTTGCAGCACCTATGGCTGATACGGTTTATGCTGTCATAAATCCTGGTACCTTAGCGGTAGTTACTTTTGGTGTGGTTGCGGTTATTGGCCTGCCAATAGGCGCTTTGTTAGCCAGTATCGTTCGTAAAGAATTTAAGCTAGAGTTGAACCTAGGCGACAAGAAAACTTTTGCTTATAGTGCTTTAGGTGCAGTGATGGTTGGATTTGGTAGTGTATTGGCAATGGGTTGCTCTGTTGGGCATGGCCTAACCGGTATTTCAACCTTAGCACTAGGATCTGTGCTGGCATTGATTGCCATCGGCGCGGGTGCTTACGTAGGCATTAAAATAGAAAATAAGCTCTAAGTAAGCATCGTATAAAAAGGACAAAGCTCTTTGTCGTCAAAATTAAGAGCGGTTCCTTTTTATCATTGAAAATAGCTAGGTAGTGTTTTTTGAAGTCCTTAGGCTCAAGGTGTTAATTGCTTAGAGCGAAATGATTACAGGTCGGTATTAAAAATGGCTTCAGCAGTAAAATGCTGGTCATTGACGGAGAGCTGTAAGTCAGAACCATGAGCATTAAATATGGCTTTTACTAATGATAATCCTAGTCCATTACCCGATCTAGAGCGTGCATTATCTAATTGTACAAAAGGTTTGGTAATCTCAATAAGTTGGTTTTCCGTTACGACTACCCCTGTATTTTCGATTGAAAGAAGTATGCCTGAATGCTTTTGTTGTAGTGAAAAAGTGATGCTTTGATTTGCAGGGGTATACTGAAGAGCATTTTCCAATAGGTTAATAATAGCTTGTGCCAGTAGTTGACGGTCACCATTTATCATAATATTTTTTTGAATAAAGCTTTTCCATAGAATAGCTTTTGCTTCAGGCATCTCCCTATAAACAGAGTTAAGACTCTCACACAGGAAGGACAGGTCCACAGTAGAAAAATTATTTTTAGGCCTTGATGATTCTAAGCGTCCTAACTGAAGGATGGCGTTGAAAGTCTTATTGAGGTTTTCTAAGTCGACTAAAGAGGAATCTAAATCTTCTGAAGAAATGGCTGTTTGAGTCTGAAGCCCCTCAAGTCTAGCTTGAACTCGGGTCAAAGGTTTTCTTAAATCATGTGCGATATTTTGGCTGACTTGTTTGATATCTTTCATGAGTCGTTCAATGGTGTCTAACATCTTGTTCAGATGGATTCCAAGCTCATCAAACTCATCTATTTTTGAAGGGTTATCCAGTTGTACTCTTTGATGAAGATCTCCTAGTTCAATGTTTCTAGCAGTATTATTGATGTGCTCAATTTTCTTTAGGATCGTTCGACCTTGTATCCAGCCAAGGAATAACGATATCAAGGTTACCGCTACAATTAAAGAGATCATTACAAATATGGTAAAGTCATTTAGTTGTTCGGTCGTCTCTATATTTTGAGCAAGCAGAAGTTTTGAACCATCAGGGAAACCAGTCGCAATCGAGGGCCATAGACCTTCGTCCATATCCATCCACTCTTTAGGCAAGTCACGCTCTTCAAATAAAATATTGCTGACCTTATTATTCGTTTTAACATCATCAGGCCAATGTCGTAAAGCGCCCGCTAAAATCTTATTGTCTTTTGATAGGTAAAGGTAATACCGATGGTTTTGTTCACTTGATAAATTTTCAGCAGATAAAGCATCAAGTTTCTGAATTAAGCCTTTTTCGCCCTCCTGGCTTTCAATATATTTCAACTGCTGTAGGCTATATTTTAAATCTGAACTGATTTGAACTAAT
This sequence comes from Hydrogenovibrio sp., assembly GCA_015484555.1. Classification (GTDB taxonomy): domain Bacteria; phylum Pseudomonadota; class Gammaproteobacteria; order Thiomicrospirales; family Thiomicrospiraceae; genus Hydrogenovibrio. Next base: position 15,690 of record WFMZ01000035.1, read on the forward strand.
ACAAAGTTGCTAATGAGCCAATATAAAATTAGCATGGCAACGAGTATTAACACGCTCAATAGCATTGATTGGCGAATAGCGAGCCTCATGGCAAGGGTTTTCCATGAAGTCGGTAAATATTTTGAAAATAAGTTAATCACCGTCATCACTCAACTAAGGATATGTCTTTAGAAAAGACATATCCTTTACCTCTTATGGTATGAATTAGCTTCTTTGAGAAGGGTTTATCTAACTTGGTTCTTAATCTGGATATTTGAGTATCAATTAAGTTGGAATCGGTTTCAAAGTGAAAGTCCCAAACTTTTTCAAGTAATATTTTTCTAGTTAAAACTTGATCGGCATGCCTCAGAAAGAATTCTAATAGCTTTCTTTCTTGTGGTTGTAAATGTACTCTGACGCCCTCTCTAAAAACCTTGCCATTTATGGTATTTAATTTTACGCCGAATGAGGTGAGCCATTCGTTATGAGTGTCGTAAATAGTTTGGTTTCGTTTATATAGAACATTTAAGCGGGCTATCAGTTCGCTTAATGCATAGGGCTTAACCAGATAATCATCTCCACCCGCCTCTAGCCCTTCGACACGTTCATCAACCTCTCCTAAAGCGCTTAAAATCAATACTGGCGTTGTGATACCTTGATCTCGCATTTTTTTGAGCGATTCAATGCCATTCATTTTTGGCATCATTCTGTCCATGATGATGACATCAAAGCTTCCCTCTGTAACGGCTACAAGTGCTTTTTGTCCATCACTGGCAATTTGGGTCACCATCCCTAGCGTTTGCAAGGACTTTGCTAGTATGGTTGCTGCTATGTTGTCGTCTTCGATAATTAGTACGTTCATATAAGTACTCTTAAAATTATTTATAATTTAGAGGGTTTTTCGTAAATGTCAATTAAATAAACGCTTTCCTTACTAAATGGTAATACGCCACCTGAAGATGACTAAACGGTAATTATCTTAAGCTTGTATTTTCTTTAGAATAGTTCGTGACAAAACAACAAACCAAAAGCTTTAGCCTAAAAAAACAGCAGAGCTTATTTTAATACTAGAGGTAATACCTATGAAACTTTCAACTAACAACCGTTCCTTGTTGCTTGGCCTAGCAATATCCAGTAGCTTGATATTTAGCAGTGCTAGCTATGCAAACGATGGTCAAGCGTTTAGTGGCGTCCCTATTCAAGGCGCTTTAAGCAGTATGCAATTAACACAATTAACTGCTCAAAATGATGATGAAGATGATGATGATTTCCAGGGGCAAATAAAAGTGAGTTGGCTCCAGTCTTTTCAAGATAATATGCAGCTTGCAAAAATTAAAAAAGATGAAGCTGTTGCGTTGGGAAATAAAACAGGATTAGGGCAAGTCATTCAGGCTAATATTGATGAGGAAGATGGTTTTCTAGTATGGGAACTAAGGCTAATTGGTAATCATGGCAATTTAATGAAATTAACCTTGGATGCGGGTAATGGAAATGCATTGAGACTAAAAGTTAAAGGTCAAGAAGAGGATGATGACTAAATCATAAATAGTTTATTTTTGCCATAGAGCCTCAGAATGGAAATGATGCAATCATCCATTCTGTCTATGTTTCAGAGGTAATATTTAAAAAATGGCTCTTTCAGTTTGGGGCTAAGTGCTAGCTCATTTGGAAGAGATGAGCTAGTTCTTTCATAAAAACCTTTCTAGCTTTAAATATTCTTAAAAAATGATATCTCAAATTTATCTAGAAAATCTTAATAGCTTAGGATACAGTTTATGTAACGTCAAAGATTGCTTTGCATGAAATGGGTACATGACTTATTAATCTAAGTTAGACAGAAAAAAAAGGATACAAAATGTATAGCTATCGCAGGTGCAGTCGAAAGCTGTTATTTATGGGTGGTTTGATTATATCAATACTCTCTGGGTGTACAACCTACCAGGCTAAACCACTTAATGATAGCATTACGCTACCTCAAGATTTGACACAGCTTAAAGGCAGTGACAAGCAAGGTATTTCTTCATCTGTTGATTTAGATGTTTATCAGGTGGCCACTATTGCTTTGTTGAATAATAGAGACTTAAATATCAAGCGAGCTCAACTTCAGGTCAGTGAAGCTCAACTGATTCATGCTAAATTGTTTGCCGATCCGCAACTCTCTACAAATTTTGATCAACCCACCTCTAACACCCCCGGGTTAGTAAATGCTTGGGGTATTGGGCTTAGTTATGATCTGATGTCGCTAATTACCCATAAATCACAGGTTAAAGGTGCTGAGTACCAAGTCCAACAAGCAAAGCTTGAGATGGAATGGCAGGAGTGGCAAGTTGTTCAGCAAGCCAGAATATTATTTTTAAAGAGCTTGTCGGAACAGCATCAGCTGAATTTGCTTGCCTCTAGTTTAAAGCTCTATCAAGAGCGTTATCAACGTTCTGAAAGGGCTATGAATCAAGGTGATACCACTTTAGAAACTGTCAGTACAGACTTAACTAGTTTGGTTGACTTAACGGGCCAAGTTAACCAGCTTTACCAAACCCGCCGTGAAACACAACAAGCATTATCTGCACTAATGGGCTTGGATTCTCGTGTAATTGTTAACTTAAAACAATCAAATAACCCTCGTATAATTGAAGCACAAACAATTGATCTTGCCCTCAAAAACTTATCAGACACAAGACCTGATTTGTTGGCATTTAAAGCGGGTTATAAATCTCAGGAAATGAAAGTCTATCAAGCCGTTTTAAATCAATTTCCCTCTATTAATATTGGTTTTAATCATGCCAGTGATACGGGCGGTATCGTGACAAATGGACTTGGTATTAGCATTAACTTGCCTATATTTAATGGTAATAAGGGGGTCATTGCGCAAGGTCGTGCTACCAGAAATCAGCTTCGTCAAGAATACAACAACCGCCTAAAACAGTCAGTTAATCAGGTACATAATCTTATTGAAAAGCGTCATTCACTTAATAGGCAATTGGATAGTTTGAATCTTTATTTACCTAAATTACAAACGTTGGTTAATCAAGCTACACCAGCGTACAACGCTGGAAACCTAGATGCACTTGTTTATATCAACTTAGAAAATAGTTGGATACAAAAGCAGTTAGAAAGGTTGAATATTCAACAGAAAATTTCGGTTAATGAAATTGCATTAGATACTTTACTCGCTATTCCTTTTAAACATACATCAGGGGAAAACAAATGAAAAAATGGTTGGTTTTTGAGTTGATTGTTTTAACGAGCTTATCGAATATCTGTTTTGCTGATGAAACGTCTCCTATCGCTGATATTCAGGTTGTGGCTGCCGTTAAAACAGTACCTGTGGTGCAAAAAAATATTCAACAAACGGTTGTTGCCTATGGAACCATTTTGCCTGATGCAGATCAAATTACTGCACTATCCATTCCTTATGCGGGGTTGATTGAGAATGTATGGGTAAGGTCTGGACAGAAAGTTAAAAAAGGGGATTTACTCTTTTCCTTAAATGTATCGCCAGGTGAGAAAATGACATTTCTTCAAGCTCAAGCCTCGGTTGTGTTTGGGGAAAAGGACTTGAAGAGACAAGAAAAATTGCTATTACAGCATTTGGCAACCAAAGCTCAAGTTACCTCTGCTAAGAAAACTTTACAAGATGCAGAAATATATTTAGCAAGTTTGAAAAAACAAGGATTGGGAGAAAATTTGCAACGTTTTATGGCTTTACAGGATGGTATTATCCTGCAAGTTAATGTGCAAGCGGGGCAGCGTGTTCAAGCCGATACGAGTGCCATTCAAATAGCCAGTAATCAACGATTTGTTGTAAGATTAGGGGTGGAGCCAGAAGATCTTGCTAACTTGGCAGTGGGCCAAACCGTAAAAATTCAATCTGTATTTAATTTAGAAAAACCGTTTATCTCTACGGTTTCTCAAATTCATGCAATGTTGAATCCAACCACCCACCTCGTTGATGTCATTGTTCCTATTCCAGCAGATCAAGCTAAGTACTTCATTATCGGAAGTCGCTTAAAGGGTGAGATACAAATAAAATCCTATTTAGCCTTAATCGTTCCAAGAAGTACCATATTGACTGATAATAAAGGAAGTTATGTTTTTATCATTCAGAATAGAAAAGCCCAAAGGGTTAACGTTAAGATAGGGCAAAGCACTCATCAATGGACGGAGGTGATAAAGGGCTTATCTATCGGTGATAAAGTGGTTTATCAGGGCAACTATGAGTTAGCACCCGGTATGAAAGTTCAAGAGAGGGCAAAGTAATGAATTTTGCACAGTGGGCTTCGGCTCATAGGCGTTCCATTTTATTTTTGTTTTCTATTCTTGTGGTAGCAGGTGCATTAAGCATTTTTAAAATGCCACAAGGTATGTTTCCAAATATTAGCTTTCCTAGAATCAGCGTGAGCGTGGAAGCCGGAGACCAGCCGGCTGAGCAAATGGTCATTGATGTTACACGAAAATTAGAACAGGCGATTCGACCTGTTCCAGGTGTGCAATCCATTCGTTCAACAACCAGCCGTGGTAGCGCAGAAACCTCCATAAATTTTAAGTGGGGGCAAGATATGCAGCAGGTTTTGTTACAGGTAGAATCAGCCGTTAACCAAGTGTTGCCCTCTCTTCCTTCTGGCACAACCTTTAGCATCAGGCGGATGGATCCTACCGTGTTTCCGGTTATTGCTTACAGTTTGACATCAAATGTACTCAGCCAAATTAAAGTCCACGACATAGCACAGCAAGAACTCATCCCTCTGTTATCGTCCATTGATGGTGTTGCAAAAATAGAGGTCATGGGAGGTGATACTGAAGAGTATCGTGTTGATGTTAACCCCGATAAGTTAACAGCTTATGGCCTAGCATTTAATGATGTGGCTCAAGCATTATCAGCAACGAATGTTTTAAAATCGGTCGGAAGACTAGAGGATCACTATAAGCTGTATTTGACCTTATCAGATACACGACTTCAAAATTTGAAGTCACTTCAAAATACCATTATCAAATCAGGAAAAAATGGTTTTGTTCGTTTGGCAGATATAGCCGATATACATAAAGATGTCACCCCAAACTGGGTAAAAACCTCTGCAGATGGGCAGCCTGCGACTTTCTTATTAGTCTATCAACAACCCAGAAGTAATGCCGTTAACATTGCACATGAAATAGAAAAACGATTAGCTGGCTACCAGCACAAGTTACCCTCTTCATTGCACCTTTCTAAATGGTATGACCAGAGTGAATTGGTTGTTTCTTCTTCAAGCTCTGTGACAGACTCAATACTCATAGGTGTTGTGTTAGCAGCCTTAATTTTGATGATATTTCTTAGAAATATTAAAGTAACTTTTATTGCAATTTTAATGGTTCCTTCTGCCCTTGCGATAACATCGCTACTGCTCTATTTATTAGGCGTGAGCTTTAATATCATGACGCTGGGTGGTATGGCTGCTGCGGTTGGGCTAATTGTTGATGATGGCATTGTCATGATTGAACATTTGGTGAGAAGGGTGCGAGAGGAGAACACCACTAATGACTCTTTGGCTCACCGAATAAGAGAAGCGGCCGTAGAGTTTACCAAGCCTTTAGCTGGGTCATCGGCGGCGACCATTATTATTTTTATACCCATGGCATTCTTAGGGGGCGTGACAGGTGCTTTTTTCCAAGCACTTTCATTAACGATGGCGAGTGCATTGATTGCATCATTTCTAATGGCCTGGCTTGCCGTTCCTTTGCTAGCAGAACATTTTTTACACGAAAAAGATACCAATATTGAAGACTCTGGGCGTATTTTCAACGCGATACAACACCAATATCGTAACCTCATGAATAAGCTTGTGAGGAGGCCTGTTTGGCTACTCGTGGGTTTGCTTCCTTTTATGTTACTTGGCGGGTATTCTTACCAGAAAGTTGGAAGTGGCTTTATGCCACACATGGACGAAGGCGGATTTATACTAGATTTTGTACAAAAACCAGGCACATCCCTTACAGAAAGTGATCGTGTCGTTAATCAAATCGAAAAAATTATTGTCAGTAATCCTGCGGTACAGACATATTCTTCAAGGTTAGGTATTCAATTAGGGGGCGGCGTTACGGAGTCTAACCAGGGTGATATGTTCATCAAACTAAAGCCTTTTCCCAGACCGCCGATTGACCAAGTCATGTCTAATATTCGACATCAAATTGCTATTCAAGTGCCAGGGGTAGAGGTTGAAACTGCGTTATTAATGGAAGATGTTATTGGCGATCTAACGGCTGTGCCTCAGCCGATTGAAATCAAATTATATGGGGATAATTTTGAAGGCTTAATTCAAACGGCAAATCAAGTTGCAAAGGCCATCTCTTCAGTAAAAGGGGTTGTTGAAATAAAAAATGGTGTGGTACAAGCTGGTGATGCGATTACGGTTAAAGTTGATCGTGATAAAGCTGCAATTGAAGGAGTGAACCCAGAAAGTATTACTACTCAGATGAATCAATGGTTAACAGGCGTGGTGACGACTCAGATTCAACAGGGCATAAAGATGGTTGGCGTAAGAGTTTGGACTCCAATATCTTCTAGGCAAACGATAGAGGATGTTGCGAAACTATCCATTAGAGCACCAGATGGACATTTTTTCCCTTTGGGTAGAGTGGCGACCATCAAGGTCAAAACAGGACAGCCACAAATTACCAGAGAAAACTTAAAGAGAATGGTTGCCGTAACGGCAAGAATTGAAGGACGAGATATGGGTTCAACCATCTCTGATATCAAGCAGGTGCTAAAGCAGCCTAATTTCTTACCGGGTAATATTTACTATGAATTGGGGGGGTTATACAAACAGCAGCAGATTGCTTTCAAAGGGCTCATTGCTGTGTTTATAGCTTCGTTAGCACTGGTGTATTTATTACTACTCTTCTTATATGAAGATTTTGCTGCCGCCACGGCGATACTCTCGGCACCTTTATTGGCAACCGGAATGGTTTTTACAGGGCTGTGGATAACCTCTATGGAATTAAATATCACGGCAATGATGGGCATGACAATGATTGTCGGGATTGTAACGGAAGTCTCTATATTCTACTTTTCAGAATATCAGGCACTACTGAAAAATAACTTGTCTATGCAGCAGGCTATTGTTGAAGCGGGTGTGAATAGAATGAGGCCTATTATGATGACGACTTTAGCCGCGATTTTGGCATTAGTTCCACTTGCTATCGCATTAGGGCAAGGTTCTGAAATGCAACAACCTTTGGCGATTGCAATTATTTCAGGACTAATTGTTCAAGTTCCTTTAGTCATTATTGTGATGCCAATTATCTACAAAGTGCTTAATCGAAAAAAAGTAGCAGGGATACCTTACTAAATGGTAATCATACTTAGGCCACGTTTTTCCTAAACTAGATGGTGTACTTTACTTAGGAAAGGGAATGATGGATAATCAATTAAAATCAGCTTTACTTCGTGTACCAGAGGTAACATTACTCTTCTGGATTGCCAAAACCTTATCGACTACCGTTGGAGAAACGGGGGCAGATTATCTTGCTTTTGATTTGAATTTAGGGATGCCTATGGTGGCAGTAATTATGTCTGGAATAATGGCGATATTTTTATATTTTCAGTTTACGAAGGTTAAAGCTTATCGTCCCTCAATATATTGGTCTATCGTTGTTTTGATGAGTATTATGGGTACCTTAATTACAGATATATTAGTAGATGATTTAGACGTCAGTTTAGAGCTACTAACCATCGTATTTACCCTTAGCATGTTAGCTGGATTTGGTGTATGGTATAAAAATGAAAAGACGCTTAGCATTCATTCAATCGATACTGGAAAGCGAGAAGCTTATTACTGGCTAGTGATCCTTTTAGCCTTTGCATTAGGGACGGGTGTGGGAGATTTATTGTCTGAAAGTTTTGCGCTAGGCTATGCCACGGCACTCACTATTTTTGGTGGCGCTATTGCTCTTATTACCGTTGGGTATTATTTCTTTAAACTAAATGCTGTCTTTGCTTTTTGGGTCGCTTATGTCTTAACAAGGCCCTTAGGTGCTTCGCTCGGTGACCTTATGATTCAACCTGTTGAAAAGGGTGGAATGGGATTAAGCATGATACATGTAAACTTATTATTTTTAACCACTATTGTATTGATTGTCTTCTTTATGAGTCTGCGTTTAAGAAGGCAAGAGGCGTGATTGAACCTATGACCCGTTCCCCCATCGTTCAATGTTATAAACTTTCCAAATCTTATGGAAAAGGGGAGAGTGAAACTTTTGCTTTGCGTGAGACAGATTTAACCGTTTATAAGCAAGAGTTGCTGATGATTGTGGGGCCTTCTGGCTGCGGGAAGACCACGCTTCTTTCTATTATTAGTAACCTGATTGACGCTGATAGTGGGGAATGTCATGTTTTAGGTACAGATGTTTTTCAACTTAGTGAAACGGATAAAACCGCCTTTCGTGGGCAACATATAGGTTTTGTCTTCCAGTCTTTTAACCTATTTCCTGCGCTCACAGCAGTAGAAAATGTTGCATCACCACTGATTATAAAGGGAATGGATTATGCACAAGCCTTAAAAAAGGCTCGTCCTTTGTTGGCATCAGTCGGTATTGCAGATCAAGCAGACCGCATTCCCTCAGAGCTTAGTGGAGGGCAACAACAAAGAATTGCGATTGCGAGAGCTTTAGTGAACAAGCCAGAACTCGTGATTTGCGATGAGCCTACAAGCGCATTAGATCACAAATCTGGTCAAACGGTGATGCAGTTACTTAAATCTATATCCGCAGAGCACAAAACGACATTAATTGTCGTTACTCACGATGCTCGAATTTATTCGTATGCTGATCGTATTGTTGAGATGGATGATGGACAAATTATTGGAATGAAAAATGATGAAACTATCTAGAATATTATGGATGTCACTACTGAGTCTTGCCGTTGGTTTGGCTGCCGTACTTTATGGAGAGCTGCCTCCTCCTTCCGCTAAAACCATGCTGCAGCCCAATTTACCCTTTGCTAATTTTGTCTATGGCGTCGGCACGGTTGAACCGAATGACCGATCTCATCGTTTGAACCCTACTAAGGCTGGCGTGATAAAAAAAATATGGGTCAAAGTGGGAGAAACTGTCCCGCAGGGTGCGCCACTTTTTCAAATGGATGATACCCAGCTTCAAGCACAACTTAAAGTGGCAGAGAAGTCCTTACAGCTCAACCAAAAAAGGCTGTATTCAGCTCAACATTTATTAAAATTAGTTCAAAAAGCTCGTGATGCTATTTCTGAAAAAAGTCTTGTTAGTAGCCAGGATGCGCTGATAGAAGCACAAGCAGAGCTTTATTTAGCGCAAGCAAAAAAGAAGGTTATTGAAACCCAGATACAGCAAACACTCATTAAGGCTCCTTTCCCTGGGAAAGTACTGTCTATTAACTGTTTAACAGGACAAGACAGTGATGTTTGTCTCTACAAAGGCGTGCTAGCGCTGGGTGCTGCTACCTATAATTTACGCGTTAACATTGATGAATATGATATTTATCAATTTCAACCTCACTCAAAAGCGATTGCGGTTGTTCAAGGTCATCCTGATTTAAGCGTACCCATAGTTTTTGACTATTTAGAACCAGATCTTCGTCCTAAGGTGCCAGGGCACGCGAATGGCAGAACCACTGAGCGCATAGATACCCATGTCTTGCAAGCCGTGTACCATTTGGTGCCCACTAAAGCCTTTCCTGTGTATGTAAATCAAACGTTTGATGTGTATATTCAAGACCAATCGCTAGATAATACAAAATGAATAAGCTGGCCTTAAAAATGCTATTGGGTGATCGAACGAAAGCGATAGGATTGCTAATAGGTATCACATTCACCGCTTTTCTGATTACGTTTTCAATGGGTTATTTTTCTGGCTTTATGACCAGAGGGTTTGCGTTAATTAGTGAAAATCAAAGTGCAGATATCTGGGTGATGGATCCAGCGGTCAATAGTACTGAACTGACCTCTCAATTTTCACTCTCTACGCTCAATAAAATAAAAAATATGCCCGGGGTGGTTCAAGCAGAACCCTTGCTTTTAGAAGATATTCAGGTACGTTTTGCCAATGGTAGTTTTCAAAATTTTCAAATGATTGGGGTAGATACTACTACGCTTACAGGCATGCCAACCCCTGTTTTAGGTGACTACAATCAAGTGAGAGCGCCTAAGCGAATTATGGTAGACCCTGGGGGTACCTCTGACAAATTGCTGACGCCTATTAACCTCCAAAATCAATGGTCACCAGATGGTGCACAGTTAGAGGTACCGATGCGCACGCTTCATCCTGGTGATATTGTTCAAGTTACTAACCAGCGTCTTATCGTAGCGGCTGTAAGCCATACTATTGGTCGTTTTCCGCCTAGGCCTTTACTTTATACCACTTTGAATAATGCGCATGGTATCGCCCCGACTACTCAAAATAAAACGACATTTATTTTAGTAAAAGTCGCCGCTGGTAAGGATCCTAATGCGGTTGCGAAAGAGATCAATCAACATACCTTCCTGAAAGCTCGTACAACAGAAGATTTTAAAAAAGACACGGTTTTCTGGTATTTAATCAACTCAGAAGATGTGGGCGACATGGCATCCATGCTTATCCTTGCCATGCTAGTTGGATTTGGTGTAACGGGGATTTTATTGTTTATGTTTATTTATGAGCATCTCAAACAATTTGCCACACTTAAAGCGCTAGGGGCGAATAATGACCAATTAAAACAGATGGTATTTGTTCAGTCTACTACCCTTTCTATCATTGCATTGGGGTTAGGTATCGGGCTTTGTGCCATCGTTGGTACGGGGTTAGCGACATTTTTGGGCTATCCATTTCGCATGACTTGGTTTTCTCCCGTGATTGCTATCTTAGGTGTGCTTCTTATCAGTTATATAGCCGCTTGGATCAGTATTCGACCACTGCTTAAAATGTCACCAGGGATGGTCTTTTTAGGGCGCTAGAATGCCATCATAATGAAGCCTTTTCATCTTGTTGAATTCAGTTGATGCTAAGCTAATCAATAGATCATAAAAGGGGTAAATATGAATAGGCCATCAAAAATTTGATAGCTTTGTAAACCATTACCCTCCTAAAGGTCGCATAAAGGGCGTAAGGGTAAAGAAAGGTCTTCTTAACGAGTACCACCCCTGGCGATTTTTGGGTTTGAGAGCGTTGTTTCTATCAAGTAACCTCTTGTCTAGGGCTGCTAAAACAAAAAACCCAGCATAGGCTGGGTTTTTATAAGCTTAACTATAAGCATAGTTTAGTGTGCGTAGAAAGCTTTAAACTTTGTCATTAAGTCTTCTGGACGTTTCTTTTTAGTTTCTTTGGTTAAAGCATAAACAACGGTTTCACCCTTTGGCCCTGCGCCAATATCGGTTAAACGGTAAGGAACCTCACCATGAGCTAGATATTTTTTAAACAATTCCCAGTTGTTGAAGACATTAATACGACCATCCTTGCGAATTTCACCATAGAAGTTGTCAGCAGGCTTCATACGCCCCTCCATCATTTCCAACGAAGGAATACCCGTTAACTTCTTTTTATCCTTTTTGGTTAAACCATACATTATCGTTTCACCTTTTGGTCCTATGCCGATAAATGTTTTACGGAAAGGGGTTTCTCCTATTTCTAAAAAGCCTTTATATAACTTAGCATCGTAAAATATATTCATACGCCCCTCCTGATAAACCACATATAGGTCATCGTTATTCAGGTGGTTATGAATGGTACTTGTTTCCGCTTCTGTTTTAGCTTGTTGGACTGGCGCTTCAGTACAGCCTGAAATAATGCCAATAGCGATTAAAACGGTTAAAAATTTTGTCATATGTAGAGTCCTTTTTATAGTGGTAAATTTTTGTGATTCGTGACTATTATAGAAAAGGGATATGACGAGCCAGTGACAGGCGAGTGACATAAAAAATAATATTTAGTGTGAACCCTAAGGGTGAAATAGCATTTTAATTGCCTTGCTTGGTAGGTTCTTTATAGGCTAAATGTAAAAATAAAGCCGCAGAAATACCGGCGGAGCTAAGAATCATTAACATCACCATTATTTGATAACGCACCGCAATAAGAGGGTCTACGCCAGACAAGATTTGCCCCGTCATCATGCCAGGTAAGGATACCAATCCCACCGCAAGTAGCGAATTCATCATCGGAATCATTGAAGCTTGAAAGGCCGTATTTCGGGCATTTAGGTAAGGTACTTTGTGGGCTATTTCGGATTGAAACCGTTCAGATACCAAGCTCACGCTAGTCATGGCATTGGCAAATACCATGCCGGCTAAAGGAATCATGTATTGTGGCATAAACCAAGGGTCTAGCTGTAAAACAACCTGGGTGATAATGATTAAAGTGAAGCCTCCGCCGACGAAAATAGCGAGAAAGGTTTGTTGAAATAGTGTCCATTTTTGTATTTTGTTGTCTGTCTTCATTGAGCCTAGAGCAATCCAGCTGGCCGCTAATAACATTACGGTTAGCACACTTAAAATAAGCGCAGGATGTTGGGTTTGAAATAGAAAAGTTAGGACATAACCAATGAGCAGTAGTTGTAGTACCATGCGGCTCAGCGTATAAAGTAGTTTGCCGGTTTGTAATGACCAATAAGCATAAATAGCAAACACCACTAAAGCGGGGATAAGCGCCAAGCTTAGATTGGCAAGCGGTATTTCAGTAAGAGTAGGTGTCATAAATTACTTTAGAAGCTATCCTGGTTGGTTTAAGGCTGCTCGGCAGGGAATAAGCTGCTGGTCTTGCCGGTTAAATAATAAACCACTAGGCCAATCCATTCTCGCCAACCTGCTTCTAGGCTTTTTAAATGATCAAATAAATCAAAATCTAGGTGTCGGTACTCATCTGAATTAGAACGAAAGTCGGTGGGATAGGCGATGACCTTGATGCCTAGCTTACGCGCAACGCCCACAGAACGAGGCATGTGAAAAGCGGAGGTCACCAATAAATAGGTGCCATTTGGGTTGGGTAGCAGAGACTTCACCTTGACAAAGTTTTCGTAAGTATTACGAGAATTAGATTCAATGATTAAGCGTTCAGGCGCAATGCCCATAGTCGTTAAAAAATAGCGTGCTAAATTGCCTTCACTATTTGAATCTTGGATAGAGGTTAACCCGCTACCACCGGTAAAAATAACCGGCACATTAGGGTAGTGATTCGCCAGGTATTTGGCGGCAATGTATCTATCTGCGCCCAAACCCAGTTCATGACTATGCCAACTTAGGCTACGCTTTAAATCTTCTCCACCACCTAATACCAAAATGCCATCAATTTTTTGGGCACTGGGCAAAGGGTTTGGCAAGCTAAATCGTTTTTCTAATGGCTGAATTAAAAAATCACCCACTGGATAGCTCATAATGGCCATGCTAATTAGGCTGGTAACCAATAGAAATCGCTTGGCAAAAATGGGCTTAACCCACAGCAATAAGGTGCCAATAAAAAAGCTAAAAACGATTAAATTCCCCGGGCTAAGCAACGCCCAAGCGAATTTAGATAAAACAAAAAATATCGAGTCCAATGCGCTAACTCCTAGAAAGATAAAGTGGCTATTAATTTAGCATATTTACGAGTATTTAA
>WFMZ01000036.1 GCA_015484555.1 Hydrogenovibrio sp.
AATTTTCTGAACTATTTTCTAAGTCTAAAGCCATTAACTGGTTATCGGCCGCGCGCTTCTTTTTGTTTGGCGCAAGGGATATTTGGTTTGTAGTCGCCTTACCGATTTACTTAATCAGCGTGCTGAACTGGCAGTCAGAATCAGTGGGTGCTTTTATGGCAATATGGGTGATTGGTTATGGTGTTGTGCAGGCTTTAGCGCCCAAAATAACGAATTTAAGAGGGGGTGATTCAGCACAAAAGCCGACTATTCAATCTGCCATGAGGCTAGGAACTTTATTAGCCATTGTACCGGTATTAATGGCACTGCTACTGCCAATTTCGCCAGGGGTGGTTATTGTTGTAGGGTTGTTGGTTTTTGGGTTTGTGTTTGCTTTAAACTCAGCGGTACACTCTTATTTAATCGTTTCTTTTGCCGATGCCGAAGGCACGTCTAAAGATGTTGGATTTTATTATATGGCTAATGCAGGGGGGCGTTTAGTGGGAGCGTTGCTATCGGGGGCGGTGTATCAATGGCAAGGAATGGAAGCTATTTTATGGCTTTCTGCCGGGTTTATTGCAATGGCTTCAATACTGGTGCTTGAAGCCAAAAATAAATAGTGTCTCGGTCGGTTAATTCATGCCAGCTACAACCATCATTTGCATCATCACGGTCAGCACAATGAGAATAAGGTAGAAGCCAACAATTACCCAAGGTACCCAAGTATGGAAGCCACCTACCGCTTTCATGGCCTGCACTCTTGCGTAGGCTTCAGAATGATGGCCTTCAATTTCTGATTTTAAACGGTAGTAACGTTTAATCACAAAATAAGGGCCGATGCCACCTAAAATAATCATTAATATTAGGTTTAGTGGGAATAACATGCCGAGAGTCATCGACAGTAAAAAGAACCCTAGCGCCGGTAAGTAACTTTTTCTATAGAGTAAGAACGCCCAGCCACCAAAGAAACTCCACCAGCTCCAAGTCCACTTTAAGTTAGGTTCGCCAGTTACCATCATTTTGTCTAAGGCTCTTTGATAAAAGGGGATTTTATCTTCTTTTTGTACAAATGCCGCAAGCATATCTGCTTCATAGGTATCTGTAATGTTTTGGTTAGGGGTTGTTTCAACAGGTTCTGTTTGAACCTCATTATCAGCATGGTCGCTCATTTATAGCCTCTCTTAATAACTTATTAAATGTTTAGTTTTTTTAATCTAAAATCTAAATTTAAGTATAAATCATGAGGTTTGTTTTTATCAAGTAAAATAGCCATTAAGTTTATTTAATGAAGGTTCTCAATGATGTTTGAAAGTGCAGTGTTAATAACGGGTGCAGGGCAAAGGGTTGGTTATGAACTGGCTAAACGTTTTTTGGCTGAAAGTCCCTATCCCGTACTATTTACCTATCGAACTCACCGCGTACAGGTTGATGAACTGGAAAGCTTAGGCGCGATTGGATATCAAGTCGATTTTACGGATAGTATCGCCTTAAAAGCTTTTATTGGACAGTTTCAAGAGCAGGTAAAATCATTGCGATTACTGGTTCATAATGCTTCTTTGTGGCAGAAAGACAGTGAGCTATCAGCTGAAGGCTTTGCTAGCTTGTTTCAGGTACATCAGCAAACACCTTATCAGCTGACGTTAGCGTTGCAAGAAATGTTGATAGCCTGTGATGAAGTGGCCGATGTAGTGGCAATTAGTGATTGTAAAATTAAAGAGGGCGCGGCAGACTACGCGGCTTATTTAAGTACCAAAGCAGGTTTGAAAACGTTAATGGATTCTTTCGCTAAACAGTTTGCGCCGAAGGTGAAGGTGAATACCATTGCATCAGGCTTAATTATGTTTAATGAAGCTGACAGTGCAGAATATAGGCAACAGCGTCTAGCCAAGATGGCCTTGCCTGTTGAGCCAGGTGTAGAGGTGATATGGAATGCTATTATCTTTTTAATGAACAGTGCTAATACAACTGGTTCTACTATTGAACTAGGTCAGTTAAGCCATTGTGAACCTTAAAAATCGCCAGGGGTGGTCTAGCTAAGATACCACTCTTGGCTTAATGCCCTTTAGGGTAGATTTTAGGGTTACTTTAGCTTTCCCAACCTTGTAAGTTGTGAGTAATAACATCGCTTAACGCATCAGTATGATCTTGGCGGCTATTTAAAGCAGGAATATAGCTAAACTTTTCACCACCAGCAGATTCAAAGTATTCTCTATTTTCTTGGTCAATTTCTTCAATGGTTTCTAGGCAGTCAGCTGAAAACCCTGGGCAAATAACTTGTAAGTGCTTAACCCCTTTTTCAGGCAGTGCTTTTAAAGTCGCATCGGTATAAGGTTTTAACCACTCTTCCTTGCCAAATAATGACTGAAAGGTCAGTAAGTATTCGTTTTCGTTTAAACCGAGAGTTTTCGCAACTTGTTGAGCAGTCGCATGGCATTCATCAAAATAAGGGTCGCCACCCTCATGGTAGCGTTGTGGAATGCCGTGGAAAGACAACACTAATAAGTCAGGTTTGCCATGAATCTTTTGGTGTTCCGTAATGCTATTGGCTAAGGCAGAAATATAGCCAGGGTGTTGATGATAGCTAGTAACAAACCTAAGTTCAGGTACCCAGCGCCACTGTTGTAAAGCTTGGCTAACTGCATCAAAAGTAGACCCTGTTGTGGCGGCGGCATATTGAGGGTATAACGGTAATACCATTAATTTGGTGCAGCCTTTTTCTGCTAGTGCTTCCATGGCCGAACTAATAGAGGGGTTGCCATAGCGCATACCCAATGCAAACTCTACGCGGCCTGAAAACTGCTCTTGAATATTTTGCTTAATCGCTTCTAGTTGTTGGTGGCCAATGGCCAATAAAGGCGATCCTTCACCATAAGCATCCCACACCTCTTTATAAGCTTTTGCAGACTTTTCTGGGCGGGTATTTAAGATAATGCCATTTAAAATCAACTTCCACAGCCAACGAGCGGGCGGGGGTTCAACCACGCGGGTATCTAATAAAAACTCTTTTAAGTAAGGTTTTAAAGCTTCTTTAGTGGGTGCGTCAGGCGTGCCCAGGTTGGTAATTAACACACCGATAGTCGGTGCTTGGTCTGTATTAGCAGAGATAGGGTTTTTATAAATCATGGTGTGTCCAAGCAATGTTTGCTTTATGTTTGATATAGTTATGCAAACAGAATTTACCATAGTTTAAGCCGAGACGTTTTTAAATGTTTAATTTAATTAGCAAAAGTAGCTGTAATCGAGTATAATTCTCGCACTCTAAATTTATTTACATTTAAATACGAAGAAATAACTAGTAATTTAGATTTTTTTTTATTAGAATTTGGTAGGAAGGGCTTTTATGTTTAAAAAGCTATATTTATTATGCAGCACTGCAATACAAAAAGTAACAAAAGGTAACAAGATGTCAAATACAGTTTCAGGAACAGTTAAGTGGTTCAACGACGAGAAAGGTTTTGGATTTATTGAGCAACAAGGTGGAAAGGATGTATTCGTACATTTCTCTGCTATTCAAGCTTCAGGTCGTAAAACATTAGTAGAAGGCCAAGCAGTAACAATGGAAGTTGTTTCTGGCGATAAAGGTCCTCAGGCTGAGAACGTTGTACCAGCTGAGTAATTTTTAACTAAATTACTTATCTAATAAAAAGCCTCATTTAGTTGAGGCTTTTTTTTTGTCTAAAATTTACCTATCCACCTTTTTAGGCAAGCTATGTTATTTTATTAAGCATGAATGGCGGAATAAGTTGTTGGTGGTTGTTGATTATAAATAAATCTAAAAACTTAGCCTAAAGGCCATAAAGCCAAGGGAGAGATGACCAGAGCATAGATATTTAGACACGGAGAAAAAATGGCATTAAGAATGATGAGTATCGTTAAAAAATTATCGAAAAATTTAGAAGCATTAGCCGAATACAGTACTGATAGGCTTGATTCATTTTTTAATAGACAAGACTACTCAATCATTATCACAGGGCTCAGCCGAAGTGGTAAATCTATGCTGTTTACTAGTCTAATGACTTTATTAAGAGAGCAAGGTCCGTCTCGTTTTGATGCTTTGCCGTTATTGAAAAAGTTACCAAAAGATCTATTCTCTACATTCGAGTTGAAACCGATTCTAGGTGAGGAGTGTTTTCCATTTGATGAGAGCCTTGAACGCTTACAATTAGGAAAATGGCCTAAAGCAACCGAAGAGATTTATGGTTTTGAATTGGTCGTGACGCTTCGGCCGAATTCATTTTTTAGCAAAACCCTTAACTTAAAAGATAAGATCGTATTTCGATTTTATGATTATCCGGGAGAATGGCTAACCGACTTGCCAATGCTAGATAAAACCTACCGAACCTGGTCCGACAGTGCTTGGTCGCAACAACTCAACCCACCTCAAAAACAGTTCGCAAGGGTATTCCAAGATTATGTGGATGGTTTTGACTTTCATCAGATACCGACGCCTGAATTAATAGGGCACTATGTTGCTGCATTTAAATATTATTTAGAGTCCGCTAAGAAGGGTGGTATCAGCTTATTACAGCCAGGCGCTATGTTGATAGACAACCAAAAGATTGATTTGATACATCGAGGATTTGCCCCTCTACCAAGTCGTATTTCGAGTGATCCATCGCATCCGTGGACGCAATGCTTTACGACACATTTTGAAGATTTTCAAACGCTGTGGTTAATTCCACTAAAAGAGGCTTATTTTAGCAAAGCGGATAAACAAATCATTCTGGTGGATTTGCTAGAAGGGTTAAATCATAGCCAAGACCATTTAAATCAACTTAAAGAGAGTATCAGCAATTTAGCGAGTAACTTTGTCTATGCGGCGGAGAAATGGTACAAACCGAAATTTCTGTCGCAGGATGAAATTTCCAAAGTTGCATTTGTTGCGACCAAAATGGATTTGCTCCCACCATCTCAACATAATAATGCTCTGGCATTATTACAAGAGTTAACCACTGGTGTTAGAGCGCATTTAAAAGACCAAGAGGTCGAATTTCAGCACTTTGTTGTTTCCGCATTGCAGGCAACGAATCCAGGTGAGCAAAATGACAGCCTGCAATTTCTGAATGAAGACGGACAAACCGAACAGTGGGAATTTGATCCTCTTCCTCGTTCTATTGCAGAGTTGCAAAGAGGGGAACACTATCCGATGATTGAATGCCAAGTGCCTAAGGATGTGGTGAATCGTATTTACCATGCACAAGGGATTGATCGTCTAATGAACTATTTACTTGAAAAGTAATGGAGAGAAATGGAATGGAAGACTTAATGACTGAAACCTATCATTCAAGAGTGAAACAAAAAGTCATACAGAAAGAATTTCAAGCGCTGGAGATGCCTGCTGAAGAGGAACCTCATGTGCGATTAAATGCAGGTAAAGCAAATGTTAATTTATGGCTGGTCACCTTAGTTCTAGCCATTTCCTCCGTTGTCACTTTTTCGGTGGTACAAGCCTATTTAACCATTCAGGTGCTATTCACAGAATCATTTGTATTGGGAGCTTTGCTAAGTACGATGTTATTAGCATTTGTGATGGTTTTATTCACCTTAATCGTTCGAGAATGGCAAGGTCTAAAAAATTTACAACGTGTTTCAAGCCTTGAGTGGCGTTTACAAGCGCTTAAAGAAAAAGACAGTAAGGCCACGACCTTAGCTGCTCTGAAAAATCGACAAACTCTACAAAATGGTAGTGTATTTACAAAAGAGCTTTATCAACAGTTTAATGCGGCGATTCGTAAACATCATAGTAATGTAGAAATATTGCAAATTTATCACGACAAAGTCCTTGCGCCAATTCAAGCTATGGCGAAAGCGACATTAAAAAAACAATCGATTTCAGCCGGGATTATTGGTCTAGTGAGCCCCAATTCATTGATTCAGTCTTTGGGGTTGTTATGGATGAGCTTGCGAACTCTGCGAAGTGTTTCTTTGGTTTACGGTATTCGTCCTCATGGGCTGGGTAGTATTAGATTGTTCAGAATTGCTTTAGAAAACTTAGCAGCAGCCTCGATAACCGATTTAATTACTGATGAAATTTCGAATCAGCTCGGAGGATCGCTTGGAGATCAGGTTCTAGCTAACTCAGCAGATGCAATAACCGCTGGAACACTCAATCAGCGTTTGGGTAAAGCGCTAATGTCTGAACTAGATAATTCACTCTTCTAAAACAAGCGAACATATCATTCGATAGCAAAATTTAAAAGTAACTCAAGGAATGGTTTAGGGATCAGAAAAAAGAGGTATTTGCATTTTTAGACTTTGGATGTCACTAAGGTTGGTACAGTACAAAACTGTCAGCGAGTAAAAAAATAAGGGGTTAAGGTCAATAAATAGATGGTGCGCTTAGAAGAGCTCGAACCCCCAATCAGGCCTCCATAGGGCTACATTAAACGCTAGAAGTAACGCACGAATTTTGATGTCTTTAGAGCTACGCTCAAGTGACTCAAAAAAATCATCACTCGCGTTTTTGAAAAATTCATGACACAAATCTTGTCACCGATTTGTTCAATCAAATAAAAAAATCTTTAAACTTTTCCTGAAACCCTTATAATACAAGGCTTCCAAAGATACGCGTTCGTGGCTCAGCTGGATAGAGCACTGCCCTCCGGA
>WFMZ01000037.1 GCA_015484555.1 Hydrogenovibrio sp.
CCCCCCACCCCTGGCGATTTTTGGGTTTGAAAACAGGGGAGCTTGGTCGGTTCTAAATTGAGCAGGCTAAGTGAGAGGCAAGGTATGGAGAAAGCCTATTAGTTTTGTTTTAAAGTCAGTACCTGAGGAATATTTGCAAAAATATTTTTGACTCTTTCTTGCCATAGTGTTCCAAAAAGATTCTTCTCTTCTTGAGAAGCATTTTCAGCGATTATTTTTTGCAACAGAGGCATCAACTTTGGGTTGGCAGGTACGATTGATGGATCATACGTCACCTCGACACTTTTCCCATTTGAAAGCGATGTAAATCTGGCTGATGATGTAATATTCGCATTAAATTGCATTAAAGAATGTCGTACAAATTGATTGCCCAATCCCTTAAAGCCACTTTTATCTGTTGCTCCCGTTATTTGTGTGACAACATTAGAGATAACCCCTGCAACCCCTTCTTCAAGAGATTCTTTAAACTCAACTTTTATATCACCACGTAATGCTCTACCATTATATAAAGCCTTTAATGCTGAAAGTGTCATGATGTAAGCACCAGCCACAGTAGGGCAAGAGTGTCCTGCAGATTTGACTACTTCAGTATAAGAAATGTCATATTCTCCCTTCTCAAAAGCGCCTAAAATTTCTGCTAAAGGATCTTTGAGCGCTACTTTTTCTATCGTTTCAAAAAAACTGGGTGTATTCATATTTTTCGTTTCCTTATTTTGTATTATTTGGATTACTTTTACCCTTACATTAAGTGTATCACCTTGTGCTTGAAAACGTCAGCAACCGAAAGTGAACTGTTATTACCCGCAACAACCTGTGCAATTAAACAACATGCTTTCCAGAACTTGTTAAAATTGCCACATACAATCAATATTCAGGAAAAACCATGACCAATAACGACCTATTAAGACGCTTACGCTACACATTTGATTTAAACGATGCCGAGATGATAGAAGTATTTTCACTTGCCGATGTCATTATCACCCGAGAGCAATTAAGTGCCTGGCTTAAAAAAGATGACGATGAAGCTTTTGTGGACTGTAGTGATGAAGAATGTGCGACATTTTTAAATGGCTTTATTAACCTTAAACGTGGCAAAAAAGAAGGCGCACAACCAGTTCCTGAAAAACGTTTAACGCACAACATTCGTTTTAAAAAGCTAAAAATTGCACTCGACTTAAAAGCAGACGATATCTTAGATATTTTAAAGCGGGTGGACTTCAATTTAAGCAAGCACGAACTAAGTGCTTTTTTCCGCAAAAAAGGACACAAGCATTATCGCGCTTGCCAAGATCAAATTTTGCGTAACTTCCTAGCAGGATTACAAAAAAAGTATCGCCCAGACACTACCACTGAAAGCGAGTAGCGCACGGCAACAGCATCTTTTAAAGGGGACGCTACCCTTTAATTCTTTTAGAACGCGCTTTAATTTCGACAGACTACCCCTGGTGATTTTAAAGATTAAATAGCATTAAAGGGTAGCGTCCCCTTTTAAATAGCATTAAAGGGTAGCGTCCCCTTTTAAGCGTTTTTTGCAATGACCACGAGATAATATGAGCCAATTAAATAAACTCGCCACCGCGACTATTCCTAACAATGGTGGCGAGTTAGTTTTATTACAGCATGAAGATGAATTTACCATCAAGCTATCTGGCGCGCGCGGGGTATTGATGAACAGCCGAGTTTATAATTCCGAACAGGAATTGGCAAAACTGGGCTGTGCGCATATTAAAAGTAAAGAGAATGCTGCTGTTTTAGTGGGCGGTTTGGGTATGGGTTATACCTTAGCAACCGCATTGGCGTGTGTCACAGAAAGTTCAAAAGTGACCGTGGCGGAGCTTATTCCCGAAGTGGTTGAATGGAACCGTGGTGCGCTAGGCGAATGTGCCGGTAAGCCGTTGGAAGATGCCCGCACTGAAGTAAGATTAGGCGACATTGCCGACTTAATCAAACAACAAAAAGCTGATTTTGATGCCATTTTATTGGATGTCGACAATGGCCCGGAAGGCATTACCAACAACGCCAACAACTGGCTATATACTCCCGCAGGCTTAAATGCTTTATATAACTGCCTTCGCCCGAAAGGGATGTTAGCCGTGTGGTCAGCAGGGCCTGATGCCTTGTTCATTAAACAACTCAAAAAATCCGGCTTTGCCGTGAACGATAAAATGGTTCGAGCCAGACCAGGCAAAGGTAGCCGTCATGTTGTTTTTTTGGCGAAGAAGCCTTAGTGTTTGTCTCAAGTTGTTTTGTTTTCAATTTCTGTGGTCTAATCATCTTTAAAGCTCGCAAGTCTTATCATGGTTTTTCGGCCTGACGATGACTTGTTTATTTTCTCAACCCCTTTCTATGAATTCAATCAAGGAACACCATTGATGTCATTTTCCGCTTTACACTTGTCTGATGAATTATTGAAAGCGATTGCCGAACAAGGTTATACCACGCCAACGGCGATACAGCTTGAAGCGATTCCTGCGGTGTTAAGTGGACGAGATGTGATGGCGGCGGCACAGACAGGCACGGGCAAAACCGCTAGTTTTACCTTGCCCATGGTGCAACTTTTGGCTGGTGGCGAAAGCCCTAGGGCGTTGCATATTCGTGCCTTGGTGCTGACGCCCACCCGTGAATTGGCGGCACAGGTAAGTGAGAGTATTCAAAATTATAGTCGCCATCTAAATATCCTTTCTGCCGCCGCCTTTGGGGGCGAGAGGATTGAGCCGCAAATAACGAAACTACAAGCTGGGTTAGATGTGTTGGTGGCAACGCCAGGTCGCTTGCTGGATCTTCACGCTCAAGGAGCCGTTCAATTTGAAGGGCTTGAACTCTTGGTGTTGGATGAAGCAGATCGTATGTTGGACTTGGGCTTTATTGATGAGATTCTTCGTGTCGAAAAGTTGTTGCCAAAGCAGCGCCAAACCTTAATGTTTTCGGCAACACTTTCTAATGAAGTTCAAACATTGGCAAAAGGGATGTTTAATAGCCCTTTGTTGATTGAAGTCGATGCCGAAAATAGCACTGCTTCCACGATTAAGCAGGTAATTCACCCTGTTAACCAAGAACGTAAAAGCGAGCTGTTGATTGACCTAATTAAAAGAAATAAATGGCATCAAGTATTGGTTTTTATCCGTACCAAGAAAGGAGCGGACAGCTTGGTTCGTGAGCTGAAAGCCGCGGGTATTCCTGCCGAATCTATTCATGCCAATAGAACGCAACATGCTCGCACCCATGCCTTAGCCGATTTTAAAAGCGGACAGTTGGTGGTATTGGTCGCTACCGATATTGCAGCGAGAGGCTTGGACGTTAGCCAGCTACCCTGCGTGGTCAATTACGACCTACCTTATGTGGCAGAAGACTATGTGCATAGAATTGGTCGAACAGGTCGTGCAGGTAATTTGGGGTTAGCGGTTTCATTAGTGGATGAAGACGAATATAAACAGTTAAAGTCGATTGAAGCGTTGATTGGGATGAAGTTTGAACGCAAGATTCTACGAGGCTTTATGCCAACAGAGAAGGCACCTAAAAGTGAATTTGATGATGCCGAATATGGTTGCTTTGAACCGGATGCTAAGCGAAAATCTAAGTCTAGAAAACGCAGAAGATAGGTATAGAAGGTAACCGGGATTTCCTGACCGCTTACCCCTAAAAATAAAATAAAAATTTGACCATGTGGTAAATAACTGCCAGGAAGTCATCAAGTGTTTATAATATTAGTCAATAACATCTCACTTTCTGCTTACAAGAACAGTCGTTTGGGAGGAGTTTCTTGTTAATGAGAGGATTAAAATGAGTCAGGAAAAAAGTACTCTAAAGGGATATCTCCCTCCGACTTTACCGTTAGCCAAAGCCTTAGAAACCAAGGCCGTATTAAAGAAGGCTATTTCCGCTAATATTGCCTTAGCAAGACTCAATGGTGCAACAGCACTGATACCAAATCAAACTGTGTTGATTAACTCATTAGTTTTGCAAGAAGCAAAAGATTCTAGTGAAATAGAAAATATCATCACAACACACGATG
Organism: Hydrogenovibrio sp.; assembly: GCA_015484555.1. Taxonomy (GTDB): domain Bacteria; phylum Pseudomonadota; class Gammaproteobacteria; order Thiomicrospirales; family Thiomicrospiraceae; genus Hydrogenovibrio. The sequence goes on from WFMZ01000037.1 coordinate 4,013, forward strand.
ACCTTTACCGTTCCACCATTGATCAAACTAACATGACAAAGTCAGTAAAAGAAGTTCGTTATTATGGTGAAGCTCTTCGAAAGGGGTTTGAGCTTGTTACCCAAAATAAGCTCTTACTCATTAAAGATATTATTAATATTCAATCTATCTTAGAGAAAAATGATGCCGGCATTCGTAAACAAGGGGGCACCAGTTTAAAAAATGATCAAACAGGTGAGATAATTTTTACACCCCCACAGCTGGAGTCTGATATTCGCAATGCCCTAACCAACCTAGAACAGTATATTAATGATGCTGAATTAGATGATGTTGACCCACTTATTAAAATGGCCGTTATTCATCATCAATTTGAAACGATTCACCCGTTTTATGATGGCAATGGACGAACAGGCAGAATTATTAATATTCTCTATTTAGTTCTTAATGAGTTACTTGATCTGCCGACCCTTTATTTAAGCCGCTACATCACCACTCATAAAGCTGACTATTACCGTCTGTTACAAAGTGTTAGAACGGACAATGACTGGGAAGAGTGGATTCTATTTATGCTAGATGGCATTGAGAAGACAGCGAATCAAACGATTTCCTTGGTTCATCAAGTGGATGGATTAATTCGCCAAACGGCAATAGAAATCCAAGAATTTTCTAGTAAACTCTATTCAAAAGATTTATTAGAAGCGCTATTTATACACCCTTATACTAAAATTGAGTTTATTGAGCAGCGGTTAAATGTCTCCAGACAAACGGCTTCTAAGTATTTAAAGCAGCTTGAAGCACAGGGTATTTTGAAGAGTACTAAGTTTGGTAATAGTAAATATTTTATTAATTATCGGTTCTATGAGCTGCTTAGCACGCCACCGTTGTAAAGTGGTTTTAATAACGTTAAACAATGTTAAAAAAATAGAAAATATTTAACATAGGTCGAATGTAGTGTTAAAAAATATAATGAAACTTAACATATTAAATAGAAAATATCATTTTTAATATGATCGTGAATTGACTGGTAGGGCTCCAACCCTAAAAATCACCCTAAAGGGTATAAACGCCAGGGGTGGTATCAGTTATAGACCCACCCCTGGTGATTTTTAAGGTGCAACTCAAAGAAAACCTTTCTTTTATTACCTTCCTTTTAAATTAACCAAGAAGGTTATTGGTTGTCTTCGTTAATGGCCAATGCCATGGCTTCGGCGACTTTAATGCCATCGATAGCGGCAGACATAATGCCACCTGCATAACCTGCGCCTTCTCCCGCTGGGTATAAACCGATAGTGTTAATGCTTTGGTAGTCTCGGCCTCGCTTAATGCTGACTGGTGATGAGGTTCGGGTTTCGACTCCGGTTAACAGCGCATCTTTCATCGCAAAGCCTTTAATTTTCTTGTTAAAGGCGGGAATAGCTTCTCTTATCGCTTCTAAACAGTAGGCGGGTAGTATGTCGGTTAAGTCTGTTAACTTAACGCCAGGCTTATAAGAAGGCTCTACCTTGCCGAGTGTATCGGAAGGTTGGCTGTTTAAATAGTCACCCACTAGTTGAGCGGGCGCATCATAGTTTTCACCACCGAGTTTGTAGGCCGCGCTTTCTAGTTGGCGTTGTAATTCAATGCCTGCCAATGCGCCACCAGGGTAATCACTTGGGTCAATGCCGACCACAATCGCGCTGTTTGCATTGCGTTCGTTACGTGAATATTGGCTCATACCATTGGTGACGACACGATTCTCTTCAGAGGTGGCGGCAACAACGGTGCCACCAGGGCACATACAAAAGCTATAAACAGAACGGCCATTTTTGCAGTGATGCACTAACTTGTAGTCTGCCGCACCTAAGATTGGGTGACCGGCATGCTTGCCAAATAAAACCTTATCAATTTCCGACTGATTATGTTCTATGCGAAAGCCAATGGAGAAGGATTTAGCTTCTAGGTAAACACCTTTTTTATCTAACATTTCAAAGGTGTCTCGTGCGCTATGCCCCGTTGCTAATGCAATGTGTTTAGATTTTATTTGTTGACCATCTGATAAGGTTAGGCCGGTGATTTGACCGTCTTCAATGTGCAGGTCATCAACGCGTGAGTTAAAGCGAATTTCACCGCCAAGCTCAACAATTTTAGCGCGCATTTTTTCGACCATGCCCACCAATTTAAAGGTGCCAATATGGGGTTTGCTGACGTATAAAATTTCTTCTGGCGCACCGGCATCAACAAAGTCATTTAGCACTTTACGGCCATAGTGTTTTTTGTCTTTCACTTGCGTCCAAAGCTTACCGTCTGAAAAGGTACCCGCACCACCTTCACCAAATTGCACGTTCGATTCGGTATTTAAAGTTTTAGATCGCCAAAAACCAAAGGTATCTTTAGTACGTTCGCGCACTTCTTTTCCACGGTCTAAAATAATCGGCTTATAACCCATTTCAGCTAACACCAAGCCAATGAAAATGCCACAAGGCCCAAAGCCAATAACAACCGGGCGTTCGCTCAAATTTTCAGGTGCTTCTGCAACATACTTGTAAGTCATGTCTGGCGTGGCTTTGATGTTGGTGTTGCCAACATTATCTTCCAACACAGCGGCATCATCTAGCGTCGTCACATCAACGGTGTATAGCAAGTTTATTTGCAGTTTGCTACGAGCGTCAATGCCTCGTCTAAATACCGTGAAATCCACAAAGTTTTCTATTCTGATGAACAGCATATTTAGAATTTCTTTTTTCAGGTCTTCTTCTGTATGCTCAAGCGGTAGGTTGACGTTGGTAATGCGAATCATGGCGTATCCTGGGTTAGGGGCGGGTGTTGACTGTGCTTTGGGTTAACAGTAGACTACGACTGTTATAAACGAATCGAGCAAAGGTCTCGAATTGAATTTTAGCAGAAAACACCCATTACAGCGAAGAAAGAAAATGGCATTTGTCGTCACTGAAAATTGTATTAAATGTAAGTACACCGATTGCGTGGCAGTTTGCCCTGTGGATGCGTTTCACGAAGGGCCTAATTTTTTAGCGATAAACCCTGAAATATGTATAGATTGCGATTTATGCACACCAGAATGTCCCGCCGATGCCATTTTTCAAGAAGACGACCTACCTGAAGGCATGCAACATTATCGACAGCTAAATATCGATTTAGCCACCATCTGGCCAGTCATTACCGAAGTGATTCCCGCGCCCAAAGATGCCGACGAATGGGATGGGGTTGTTGATAAAGAGCAGTATTTGTTGCTTGAATAGCTGCTTTTTTGATTAAAGGGTCGCGTCCCCCTTAATTTGGTAAATTGTTATGTACCCATTTTTATGGGTGTTAGTTCAGCTCTTAAATATAATGGGTGAGCAGGTTCACCCGATAGATTCATTTTAAGGTAATGTAAGTTAGGGATTATCTCTATAACTGCGCTAGATCGGTTTAGATGATTTCCATCATTGCCCCATGCAGCAACAACAATACCTGCATCTTGAGCGAGTTTAGTAAGCCAAATATCATTGTCGGTACCTATAGGGTATTTTTGTGACTTCATATCGCTTGGGTTTGATGTACGGTAAGCAAATAAATTTGCCATACAAACTCCACCATATCCCCAAGATTTTGCGAAATTTATGCACCGAGTAATTGTGGGATCATTTTTTATTTCATCAGCGGTTGATGGGTTTAAACCGATAATCATTGCATAAGGTTTAGACTCATCCCATGTTCGCCATAAAGCATATCTATAATGTCGGCAATTTGATAATTCAGCATTAGATTTCAATTTATATTCCTTTCATAAGTTGCATGATTTTTAATCTTATCTTGTTTGAAATTTAAGGAATCAGAATTTAAGGGGTCAGACAATTAATTAAGTGAGAAAGCTCCATTCTTAACCATTTTTTGCCCAGGTGCAACACTAATTTAGTATTAACTGTTGTGGCTTAACCCCTAGTGCCTGGGCTAGTTTATCAAGTGTTGCGCTAGTTGGTGTATGAGCCTCAGACTCTAGTCGAGCAATAGCACTTTGTTTTAGCCCAGCCATTTCTGCCAGCTTAGTTTGGCTTAGCCCTTTTGAAAGGCGCCATGCTTTTAATAAAGAGCAGTCGTTGTTAAACATTAGGTCTACCACAGCTTGTGGAATATAGTCACCTTTGTCAGTCGCTTCTTTTCGATAATTTTCAACATAATCATCATAAGAAATGACCACAAAAGCGGGTTGTCCATTTTGGTAAATAACTTGTTCAGTATGTGCGTTCATCTCGTTTTTTCACCTCTTCAATACTAATAATTTTTAACACGTCGCTGACATCAAATAATACTCTGTAATATCCTATTTTCAAGCGATAGTCGTAGTGATGGTTTACCAGACGTTTTACTTTTGTACTGGTCTTAAAGTTGGGTAATTCTTGTCTAACCGCGGCTCTAATCTCTGCCTGTGCTTTAGGGTTTTTAAGCTTTATTAATTGCTTAAGGGTTCTTTTATGCTAAACAATATCCATATCATGTTCTCATTCAATTTGTTATAAATGATAACAAGTTTATAACATTAAAGCAAGCCGTTCTTTGGCGTCGTTTAATTAAAGAGGCGAGTATCAACTGTTAAATAATAAAAGAAGGGGAGAGAGGATTGTTTTGAATCTAGCAGTTTTTTAATGCCTGTAACAACTGTTCAACCTGTTGGCTAGTATGCGCTGCTGACAAGGTAATTCTTAACCGTGCCGTATTATTCGGCACAGTAGGCGGACGAATAGCGGTTGCCCAAATACCTTGTTGTTTTAAACCTTTCGACCAAGCTAGTGCGGTTTCACTTTCGCCTAATAAAATGGCTTGAATGGCGCTGTTGGATGGGTGTAAGGTTAAGCCTATTTCCTTTGCGCCTTGTTTGAACTGTTGAATGTTTTGTTGAAGTTGTTGGCGTTCAGACTCTGCTTTTTTAACAACCTCTAAAGCGGCTCTGCAAACGTGAGCGTTAACGGGCGACATAGCCGTGGTGTAAATGTAGGGGCGGGCGAAGTTGATTAAGCTTTCTATGACGGTGCTTGACCCTGCTACAAATGCGCCAGAACACCCAAAGGCTTTGCCGAGTGTGCCCATTAAAATGGTGTCGGGTTGTAGGGTTAAGTCAAAGTGAGATAAAGCGCCTTTGCCTTGTTTTCCTAACACGCCTATGCCATGTGCATCATCGATATACAGCCAGGCGTGGTATTGGTTGGCTAGGGTTTGAATTTGGTCTAATGGCGCTAGGTCGCCGTCCATGCTGAAGATGGAATCGCTGGTGATAATGGCTTGTTGTTTTTGTGTTTGTGCTTTTTGTAGTCGTTGTTCAAGTGCTTGCATGTCTAGGTGAGGGTAGCGCTTGAAGTCGGCATCGCTGTGTAAGGCGCCATCAATTAAGGAGGCGTGATTGAGCTTGTCGCCAATAATAACATCGCCTTTTTGTGTCAAGGTTTGTAGCACGGCTAGGTTGGCCATGTAGCCGGTTGAAAAGAGCAAGACACGTTCTGCGCCTAGCCAGTCGGCTAATTCATCTTCTAACAAATGGTGCTCTAAATGGTGACCGGTGACTAAGTGGGCGGCACCTGAACCATAGCTTGAATGTTCGGTATTAGCGGCGGCTTGTTTTAAAGCAGGGTGGTTGGCTAGACCAAGGTAGTCGTTAGATGAGAAGTTGATAACCTGGCAACCATTGATTTGCATGGCGGGCGTTTGTGGCGAGGTGACTAAAGGGCGGCTGCGCGTTAAGTAGTCTTGTTCTCGTTGGGCTAATAGAGGTTGAAAGCGAGATTCAATAGACATAACGGCATGCTTCCTATTTTGATGTCTTGGCTTAGCGCAGAACGATTATTAAACTGTTTGAAAGTCAAAAATCGCCAGGGGTGGTCTGCCTTTTCAGGGCTTGTAATGCGTTTAAGCCGTTAGTTCAGTGGTTTGTTCTGCTAACTTTTTGCCTTCTGCCATGGCTTTTTTGTTTTGTTGCATTTTAATGCCTAGTTTTTCAAATAGCATTTCATCGTGGCCAGCTTCTGGATTTTCTGTGGTCAGTAACTTATCGCCGTAGAAGATGGAGTTAGCACCCCCCATAAAGCAAAGTGCTTGTGCTTCATCAGTAAGATCCATTCGGCCAGCAGACAAACGCACAAACGTTTGTGGCATGACAATACGGGCGGTGGCAATGACACGAATAAATTCAAATGAGTCGGTTTTACCTTTCATATGCGCTAAGGGCGTACCTTCAATAGGCACCAATAAGTTGATAGGTACTGAATTTGGATGCATGCGCATGTTGCCAAAGGTTCTTAATAATTCTGCACGGTCTTTGTGTTGCTCGCCCATGCCGATAATACCGCCAGAACAAACGTTAATGCCCGACTGTTGAATTTTGTCGATGGTGTCTAAACGGTCTTGAAAGGTACGCGTGGTAATGACTTGTGGGTAATAGGCTTCGGATGTGTCTAGGTTGTGGTTGTAATAGTCTAGGCCGGCTTCTTTTAGTTGAGCGACTTGTTCATCGCTTAACATGCCTAAAGTTAGGCAGGTTTCAAGCCCTAGCTCTTTCACAACCCGCACCATTTCTAAGACACGAGGAAAGTCTTTTTTGTTTGGGTTACGCCAAGCCGCGCCCATGCAAAGACGAGTTGCGCCACGTTCTTTGGCAACTAAGGCTTGTTCAATCACCTTTTGCACTTCAATCATTTTTTCTTTTTCAAGACCCGAATAGTTACGAGCCGATTGAGAGCAGTAAGAACAATCTTCTGCACAACCACCACTTTTAATATTCACCAAGGTGCTGGTTTGAACCTCATTAGGGTTAAAGTGCATTCTATGAACAGTTTGCGCCTGAAAGATGAGGTCGTTAAAAGGTTGGTCCATAATGTCGCGAATTTCGTCGACAGTCCAATCATGTTTAATGTCGCCTAGTGTGTATGTTGCCATCTTTCATTCCTAACGTTGGTGTGAGGGAGTATTATAACGAAATGAGAAAAAAACTTGAACAAATACTCTTCCCTGCGACCTGTGTTTTAACAGGCGAGCCGGCAGACGGTATTGATTTGGCTGACGATAAAATACATTCGCTCAATTTGGCAGAAGGGCTTTGCCCAACTTGCGCACACCGTTCGTTGAGTGGCAAGGTATGTGGCGTGTGTTTGAAAACCCCGCCGATAATTGAACGTAGCCAAGTTGGCTTTATGTTGGACGAGGGTTTGAAGGCTTTATTACACCCATTTAAGTATGGCGACAACTTGTATTACAGCCGACTGTTGGCAGAGTTGTGGGCGCATAATTTAGACTTAGATGGGGTTGAAGCTTTGGTGCCCGTGCCTTTGCATGTGAACAGGTTGTCGGAACGAGGGTTTAATCAGTCGTTAGAATTGGCGAAACAGTTATCAAAGCTAACGGGTATTCCAGTATTGAATGTGGTGGAAAGAGTCATTGATACGCCTCATCAAGTTGGGTTAGATGGTAAGGAGCGGCGGTCTAACTTAAAAGGGGCTTTTCAGGTATCAGCTAACTTAACAGAGCTGTCTTGTGTGGCAATGATTGATGATGTGATGACAACGGGCACAACCTTTCTCGAGATGGCAAAAGTATTGCAGAAAGCCAGCCCAGAGTTGAATATTCAAGCTTGGGCATTAGCAAAGTCAGAAGAAGGGTAGTGGCACCATCAGCATTGTAAAAAGTAACTATTTACACGGTTTAAGGCTAGAATTCGGATAATAAATTTTTAGGCACAAGAAAGTAGTAGCCTCTGCTTTTCCTAAATCGAATGCCGACACTTTTACCAGTATCACTTAACATTAGATAGTCTCGCTCATCTCTAAACAGATAACACTTTTTGATCAGAAGGTCTTCCATTTCTGTTGTGGTAATGCCTAATTCTACAGCTGCTTTAGATAAGGTTAGCATGTCATATTTAGGCGGCTCGACTAGTTTCTTAGGGCTTGGTGCGGGGGTGGTCGCCGGACTCTCTTGGCTCTGCTCTTTATTGCTAGTGATTTTAAATTTTGCGCGATAGTCAATGTTTGAAGGGCGGTGAAAGTCTTTTATTAATTTTTGCACTGCATCCTGTGGAGAGAGACTGTCTGTTTTGAGTATTCGTTTGGCTAGGTTGCCTATGCTAATAACCGTGCTTAAATGACTGGTACTGTCGATTAACTTATCATGCGTTTTTTCAATCATATCTGGATAACAAACGTTTTCAAAGCCGTTTTTAGGTTTGGTTATTTTTGCTTTGTGGTCAAATATAACGATATGGTCAATTCCTGCAGGGATAAAGTTAATTTTATCGCATGCTTTACGTAGTATTTTTTCATGGCGTTTAGATTGCTCAATGGGAGAGGGGAATGGTCGAAAATCTTTTCGTTTATAATCGTAAAAATGAAAAATACCTTCATTATCAATTTTGACATCGGTTGAGAAATTTTTGGTTTCGAATAAAATGATAAACCCAAATTTATTAATCACAAGATGGTCAATCTGAGCAATGTCTCCATCCACTTCAAGCCTTAAGTCATGCGCTATAAAGCGGTCAGGGAAAACTTGATTGATATGGTAGGCCGCTTGCTTTTCACCGACAAGACCTTTCTTTAAACGGCTAATTTCAGATTGAATATTTTGGCGTTGATACTTACTAATACCAGATTCTAAAAATGATTCTAGTTCTTGAATGGCGGAGTCTTTTGAATCAATTTGTTTGATAATCATGAGATGAAGCATTCCATTTTAATTACTCTTTGATTGTTAGGTGTCGTCTTTTAAGTTTAACGGCTTTTAATCGCCTTTAACCACTTCCATAAATTAAATAAGCTAGATAAGGATGCCGCAACATAGGTCATGGCGCAAGCTCGTAATATTTGCCTGGCTTGCTTGAGTTGTTTGGGGAGTAAATAGTCGCCTTCTTCAAGCAAGGGTAAGGCACGTTTAAAGCTGGCATCGGTTTCAACGGGTAGGGTGCTTAGGTGAATAATGACGGGTACGCCCATTGCCATAAACCCCACTGAAAAAGTGACTAATCCGATTAAAGGGGTGTGGAAAAGTGGGATTAAAACAGGGGTCACCATGAGTGCAATACCGCTGAACTTTTGCATCCATTGTGAGCGTTCAATTAATAAGGTTCTTTGTTTTAAGGGTTCATAATTTTCTTTGTCTTGTAGAGCATGGCCTATTTCATGGGCGACAGTGGTAATGGCGGTGAGTGAGTTGGTGTGGTAGTTTTGGCTGGAAATTCGCACTACCTTGTCAATAGGATCGTAATGGTCGCCCGTTTCGGTTTCTTCTAAGGTAACCTGTAAATTAAGCTTATTAATCAAGTGTTCTGCAAATTGTTTGCCCGTGCCAGGAATGCTTTTATCGGCTTGGCTATATTTGTTTAAAATGTGTTTTGTCCATATTCCTGGTAGAGAGCTTAGGATAAATAATAGGACTACGCCAATGATTAAAATGCCCATTTGCTAGTATTCTTTTTTCCCACAAAGTTTTTTGTTAAGCGTATGGCTATAACTGGCATAGGCAAGGGGGCTTAGCTCAATAATAGCTTCAGCTTGGTTTAAGGTGTTGTTGATTTGACATTCTAAAATAGCAGTTGGGCTGGGAATGGCCTCATCAGGCATGGCCCAAACACCCTGTTGTCCAGGTAATAAGGGCGTGTTGGAATAAAGCCAACCTTCTGGGGTTAAGAACTTTTTCTTGCTAACTTTTAGGAGTTCTAAAATGGTTTGTTGTAACTGGCTAGAAGGTCGCACTTTTTGCCAGTCTTTTAGACCTCGAATCACAAAAGCATAGTCTTGAATATTGGCAGATCCCATTTTGGTGTTGCGCGCAGAAATCGCTCTGGCAGGAAAGTTTGTTTGCAAACGTTTGATTAGGTTGTTGGCAAGCTGTTCTGCTTTTTCAGGCTTAACCTGCTTTAATGCCACGCCTTGTGCAAAGGCAGAAAGCAATAATCCATTCCAGCCTAAAATGCTTTTGGTATCCGTGGGGATACTGGCCTCTGGCTTAATCTGGTTATGTGCCAGTTTATGTTGAATACTGTTCCAATATTGTGTTGTAGGGCTAGGAAGCCACCCCTGGTGATTTTTGCCTTTGACTGCTATTTCATAAGGGGAGGGTTGGTCTAAATGCCAATCTTGGCTAACTTGTTTGAATTCTTTAGGGGTAAGTAATTTCTTGAGTTCAGATTTTCTCCAAAGGTAATCTCCGCCTTCTATCAGATGTTTATCAACTGCAGATTGGCTACTTTGGTATAACCCTGTGTTAGGCTGGAAAAGTTGTTTTTCGACATATTGTAAGGTCTTTTTAGCGGTGGCTAAATAGTCTGGACGATTAAAACGTTTGCCTGCTTTTAAATAAATATCGGCCAGTTGTGCTTGGCTATAAAGCATTTTTTCAAAGTGAGGGATTTCCCATCCAGGATCAATGGTGTAGCGATAGAAGCCGCCGTATACATGGTCAAATAAGTGTAAGCTTTGCATTTGGTCTAGGGTTAACTTTAACCAGTCGGTGGTGTCTTCATCTAGTGTTTTAAAGCCAAGTAGGGTGTTTAGAATAGGCGCATTGGGAAATTTATTAGAGCCTTTTAAGCCACCACTTAAGGTGTCCATTTGTGGTATTAGTTGTTGTAGAATCTGCTGGTTGAACATTGAACGCTTGAGCGTGAAGCTTTTGTTAATTGCAGGCGTGGCAAGTACAACGGCTTGTTGGGCGGCGGCTTTAATTTTTTCAGGTGATGTTTGCCAGAAGGTTTCTATCTTTTCTAGGGCAAGTAAAAAGTCAGGATAGGGTTTGAAGGTGAAGGCATAGAAAGGGTAGCCGTCTGGGGTTAAAAAGACGTGTTGCGGCCAACCTGCACTACCGGCTGATTTTCGTGCAAATTCAATGAGAAATTTGTCTAAATCTGGTGTCAGTTCACGGTCTATTTTGACAGAGATAAAGTATTTATTTAGATAGGCAGCGGTTTTGGCATTTTGATAATTTTGCTTTTGCATCTCATGACACCAGTAGCAAGAAAAATAGCCACTGGAGATCATGATGATTTTATTTTCTTTTTTTGCCTTGGCTAAGGTTTTAGCACCCCAAACCTGCCAGTTAACAGGGTCATGTCCGTGCATAGCAAGGTAAGGCGAGTCATTTTCAAACAGGGCGTTGGTGTGCTGGCTTTGGCTAGTTGCGGCTTGTACATTACTAAGCAAGGCAAGTGTCAGTAGGTAGCTGGCAGTAAGGTGTTTTACAGATAAGATTGAAAACATAGGTTCTACTCGGTTGGGAACTGAATAAATCGCCAGGGGTAGGTGTTGTGGCTACCCACCCCTGGTGATTATTGCCCTTTAGGGTGATTTTAGGCTTTCTAGTTATTTTGAATCAGAAGGCTTAGCTTGTTCATCTTCTTTTGTGTCACTAGAATCGTTTGTTTTTTCAACGTCTTTTGCTTTGTCTTCCGCTTGCTTATCATCTTGCTTTTTTTGGTATTCTCTGTCTAAAGAGCCAAAGTCAGAATCAATGTTATCAAACTCGGCATCCCAGTCTAGGTCATCATCAACTTGGTCTGCATAGCGGTTATCAAATTCAATTTCTTCTTCGGCAGAGTTTGCTGAAGGATCTAGTATCGAGTTTTCTTCGCTTGATTTTTTCGGGGCAGCCTTGTCCGTGTGATCTTGCTCGGCGGCTTCTGCTTCTTCACGTTGTTCAGGTGTTTTACGGCGTTTTTTAACGAAAGCACCAACGATAATCCCTGTTTCATACAGCAACCACATGGGTACCGCTAATAGGGTTTGTGAAATGATATCTGGCGGGGTGAGTAACATACCAATAACAAAGGCACCGACGACAACATAAGGGCGAATATGAGATAATTTTTGCGGTGAAACCATGCCGGTTAAAATTAAGATAACCACGACGACAGGTACTTCAAATGCAAAACCGAAGGCGAAGAACATTTTAATAATAAAGTCTAGGTAAAGCGCTATATCTGTTGCAATCGTCACGCCATCTGGCGCACTGGTGGTTAAAAAACCAAAGATAAGGGGAAAGACAACATAAAATGCGAACAGGCCACCGGCATAGAATAAGAACGAGCTGAAGAACATGATTGGAGCGATCAATTGTCTTTCATGCTTATACAAGGCGGGGGCGATGAACTTCCAAATTTGATAGAGCAAGAAGGGCATAGCAATGTAAATGGCAAGCACAAAGCTTAACTTAAAAGGGGTTAAGAAAGGTGAAGCGACTCCTGTTGCAATCATGCTGGTGCCTTCTGGCAAGAAGCGAGAAAGCGGTTCGGATACGTAAACGTAAAGGTCGTTTGCAAAGGGGAACAGTATCAGAAATAGAACAATAATGGCAATAATGCCTTTGGTGAGTAAGTTTCTAAGTTCAAGCAGGTGCTGAACTAGGGTCATTTCATCATTATTAGGTGGAATGGCTGTATTACTCATGGCTTACTTCTGGGCTACTTTGTCAGGTTCTGGTTCGGCAGAGATCGTTTCAATATTGTCAGTAAGCTCTGGCATGGTGTCGGAAACGGTATCAACTTCAGCCGATTGTTCTATCTTGGATATATCAGGCTGACGAGGGGCTTTATTGAACTGAGAGCCTTCGATGGGAGTGGCATCTTCATGCTCGCTAAAAGAGGGGCGGTTGATGTCTTTATCAACGCCCCACTCTTGATGTATGCTTTGCATATCCTCTTGGAGGTCGCTAGAAATTTCTTGAAGTGCTTTCTTTTCTTCTTCAATATTCAAAGAGTCTTTCATTTCGCGAATGGCATCTGAAATTTCAGAGTCTTCTTTCATAGAATGAATGAAACGCTTGGTCTTTCCAGTAAATTGGCCAATTTTTCTGGCAACTTCAGGCATACGGGCAGGACCGATGACCATCAGGGCAATAATTAAAATAACGAGTATTTCTAAAAAACCAATATCAAACATGAATAAACCGTTGTTGTTGTCTCAATATAAAGAGGATCGGTGAGCTTAGTACTTACTTAGTGTCTTCTTTTTTCTGGGCTACTTTTTCTTCTGCTTTTACATCAAAGACGTTGTCGTCTTCTTTGCTTTCTAACTTAGAATCAGTTGCCTTATCTTCAGATTCGCTTTCTTTAACAGAGTTTTTGAAATTTTTGATTGCGCCGCCTAAATCAGAACCGACATTTTTCAGTCTTTTTGCACCAAATAGAACCAATACGATTGCTAAGATAATAAGTAGTTGCCAAATGCTAATGCCCATTTGTATTTCTCCAGTATATAAATTATTTTTTGTTGGGTTGCTTTAAAAAGCCCAAAAATTGACCGCTAATAATAGCAGACCCTTTGTGCTTTTGTTAGAAAAGTTAGCTTCTGACGCTTTCTTTCACGTTTTCTTAACTTTTAGTGGGTTCACCCATTAGGTGAATGTGGATATGAAATATTTCTTGTCCACCACTTTCGCCTGTATGAATAACGGTTTTAAAGCCGTCTAGCCCTTGAGATTTTGCCAGCTGTGGTAATAACATAGTCATGTGCCCCATGAGTTCTTTGTCGCCTGGGGTAAGGTCGAATAAAGACGGAATGGGTTTTTTGGGGATGATTAATAGGTGAATCGTTGCACGTGGGTTGATATCACGAATAACAATGCATTTTTCATCTTCATGTAGTATGTCTGCGGGTATTTCACGTTCGATAATTTTAGTAAAAATTGAGGGTTTAATGTCCATGATGCTTCCTTGGTCCTAGCCTTTTGTAGGCTGTCTAAATGTGAGTTTACTTACTTCGGTTGGCTTTTTCGGTGTGTCCAGATAAGCCAAATCTTCTTTCGAGTTCGGTGGTCACGTCTTGACTACTAAGCCCTTGTTGGGCAAGCAGAATTTGGGTGTGAAACCATAGGTCGGCAATTTCATAAACTAAATGATTTTTGTCTCCATTATGTTCAATATCTTTTGCGGCCATCACGACTTCAGTCGCTTCTTCACTGACTTTTTTTAATATTTTTTCTAGGCCTTTTTCATACAGGCTGGCAACATAAGAGTTGTCACCATCTTCTGATTTTCGGCTTTCTAATACTTGATCAATTTGGTTAAGTATGTCATTTTTTGACATGATAATTCCTTGGATTACAGTCTAACTTCTATGCCATTGTCTGTCATGGCTTGCTTGGCTTCTTGTATGGTATGTTGACCAAAATGAAAAATGCTGGCGGCTAAAACGGCCTCGGCATGGCCTTCTGTGACGCCTTTTACAAGGTGGTCAAGTTCGCCTACACCACCAGAAGCGATAACGGGGACATTAACGCTGTCGGCAATGGTGCGGGTGAGTTCTAAATCAAAACCGATTTTAGTACCATCTCTGTCCATACTGGTTAGTAGGATTTCTCCGGCGCCTAAACGCTCCATTTTGGTTGCCCATTCAACGGCATCAATGCCGGTTTCTTTACGACCGCCGTGCGTGAATATTTCCCACTTATTTTCCTCACCTTTTAGGCTGACTTTTTTAGCATCAATTGCGACAACGATACATTGAGAGCCAAAGGTCTGACAGGCTTCTTGTACGAAGGCCGGATTGAAAATAGCGGCAGAGTTAATGGCAACCTTGTCGGCACCAGCATTCAACATGTTGCGAACATCGTCCACAGAGCGAATGCCGCCGCCGACAGTTAAGGGAATGAATACTTGGCTGGCCACTTCTTCTACCATGTGAATGGTGGTGTTGCGGTTGTCTGCGGTGGCGGTGATGTCTAAGAAGGTGATTTCATCGGCACCTTGTTCGTCATAACGTTTGGCGACTTCGACTGGATTACCGGCATCTCGGATATCGACAAATTGTACGCCCTTAACAACACGGCCGTTATCAACGTCTAAACAAGGAATGATTCTTTTTGCTAAACCCATGAGTATAGTTGCCTTTGGTTACTTGGCTAGCTTGTCAGAAAGCTGTTGGCCTTCTTTAAAGTCTAGCGTACCTTCATAAATAGCACGGCCTGTAATAGCGCCGGTTACGCCATTTGCTTCAATGGTGGCTAGCTGTTCAATGTCGGTTAAGTTGGTGATGCCACCAGAAGCGATGATGGGGATGTTAAGCGCTTTAGCCAGTTCTTGCGTGGCTTCAATATTGACGCCTTGCATCATGCCATCACGGCCAATATCGGTATAAATAATGGCTTCAACACCATCATTTTCAAACTGTTTAGCCAGTTCAATGACGTTGTGGTCGGTAACATCTGCCCAGCCATTAATGGCTACCATGCCCTCTTTGGCATCGAGTCCAACCATTATTTTGCCAGGGAAGGTTTTGCAGGCTTCTGCGACAAATGCTGGATTATGGACGGCTTGAGTGCCAATAATGCAGTAGTTAACGCCGGCATCAATGTAGGCTTGAATGGTTTCAAGGTCGCGAATACCGCCACCAATTTGAATGGGTAGGTTTGGAAAAGCTTCGCGTACTTGTAATACCGCTTTACGGTTAACGGGCTTGCCTTCAAAGGCGCCATTTAGATCAACCATGTGTAGGCGTCTTGCGCCTTGGTCTACCCAACGTTTAGCCATGGCAACAATGTCACCTGAAAAAACGGTTGCGCCTTCCATGACGCCTTGGCGAAGTCGAACACAGTCGCCATCTTTTAAATCGATTGCGGGGATGAGTAGCATTATATTATTCCTGCTTTAAATGGATGGCTATTGGCCATTCCAAGTAATAAAATTCTTGAGAAGTTGTAGGCCAGCATCTGCACTTTTTTCTGGGTGTGCTTGAATGGCAAATAAATTGTCATGTGCAATGGCTGAGGCAAAGGTTTGGCCGTGCGTGGTGTTGCCGGCAATAAATTGATTGTCTTCAGGTTCTACAAAATAGCTGTGTACAAAATAGAATCGGCTGTCTTGCTCTATCTTATGCCACATTGGGTGGTCAACGGTTTGGTTTATTTGGTTCCAACCCATATGTGGCATTTTTAGCTCTGGGTGGCCACTTAAATCAAACTGTTTCACCTTGCCTTTTAAAAAGCTTAGGCATTCAATGCCGTCATTTTCTTCGCTGTGTTCCATTAACACTTGCAGGCCCATGCAGATGCCTAAAAAGGGCTTTTCTTCAGCCGCTTCATGTAGTGCGTGAATCATGCCTGTGTGGTTTAACGCAGACATGCAAGCTTTGGCAGCCCCTTGCCCAGGGAAAATAATGGCATCTGCAGAGCGAATGTCTTCAGGCTTACTGCTTACAATAATTTTGGTTTGGCTGTCAGCAACGTGTTCGGCAGCTTTTGAGACGGAACGTAAGTTGCCCATGCCATAGTCTACAACCGTAATGAGTTTAGTCATTGTTTATAACGCGCCTTTTGTCGAAGGAAGTTGGCCTGCCATTCTTTCATCTGTGCTTAGTGCCATTCTTAACGCTCTTCCGAAAGCTTTAAAAACTGTTTCGGCCTGGTGGTGCGAGTTATTGCCGCGCAAACAGTCTATATGTAATGTGGCTTGGGCGTGGTTAACAAACCCTTGAAAGAATTCAAAGACCAATTCAGTTTCAAAGCTACCAATCGTTTCACGAGTAAAATCCACGTCAAATGTTAAACCTGGACGACCTGACAGGTCGATCACAACACGAGATAAAGCTTCGTCTAAAGGCACGTAAGCGTGGCCATAACGTGTAATGCCTTTTTTATCGCCGACAGCTTCTTTAATAGCCATGCCTAAAGAAATACCAATGTCTTCCACTGTATGGTGGTCATCAATGTGGTTGTCGCCCTTGGCTTTAATGGTTAAGTCAATGAGGCCGTGACGGGCTATTTGCTCAAGCATGTGTTCTAGGAAGGGAACGCCTGTTTTGAAGCTGGCTTTACCAGTTCCGTCCAGGTCGATGTCAATCTTTATCTGGGTCTCAAGGGTGTTACGTTCAATAGATGCTTGACGCATGGCTTAATCTCATCTTTTTAAAGGTAAAGACGCATTATAAGGTTTTTTTAGAATTCATAAAGAATAGATTTTAGTTGACGCCTTTTGAGACCTGTTTTTAGGGTTCAAAAGAGCTATTAGAAAAAACTAATATGAGTCATAAATATTTTTTTGAAAATTAGGAGTGAAAGATTGAAGGTTCTTTGAGACAATGTGCGGGTTAATTTTAGGATGAGCCTAGATTTAGCGTTACGACAATAGGGTGAATCTTTAATCTTTACTTGATTTAGGTTAAGTTTTGCTTAATGCTTTCTTCATAGTTGATCATGTTTTATATAATGAAAGCATGATTTTCTAATGTATTAGAGATTTAACGCTTCTTTGAAGCTGATTTAAATATATGAAAAGGGGGAGTCCAGACAATGGATACTACAACAAGACCACAATATGATAATGGTGTGGTTCAATACTTAACAGTGGGTGCGGTTGTGTTTTTAGTATTAGGTACGCTTATGGGTACTTATGCTGCAGCAGAGCTTGCATGGCCAGTGTTAAACTTCGATATTCCAGAGATTACTTTTGCTAGATTACGTGTTGTTCATACCAATACGGTAGTTTATGCATTTGGTGGAATGACTTTAATGGCAACAGCTTACTACACAGTTCAGCGCACTAACGGCACTAGACTTTGGAGTAATGGTTTGGCATGGGTAACATCAATCTTATTTACAGTTGGTCTGCTAGGTGTGGTGATTACACTGGCGCTAGGGATGACAACAAGTAAAGAATACCATGAACAAATTTGGCCGCTTGCGATTGCCATTGCTGTTGTTTGGACTTTATATACGTTGAACTTTATTATGACCATTGCGTCACGTGATAAAGAAGCCTATCCAAGTGTATATGTTTCAAACTGGTTCTTTATGGGGATGATGATTGCGATCACTTACCTATATGTTGTAAACGGTTTGGCTATTCCGGTATCAATCTTCCAGTCATACTCATTGTTTTCAGGTGTTCAAGATGCCATGATTCAGTGGTGGTGGGGGCATAACGCGGTAGGTTTCTTTCTAACAGCTGGTTTTCTTGGGATTATGTACTACTTCGTGCCTAAGCAAGCGCAACGTCCTATCTACTCATATCGTTTGTCAGTTATCCACTTCTGGGCATTAATGTTTGGTTATGTTTGGTTGGGTGCTCACCACTTGCAGTACACAGCATTACCTGACTGGACGGGTTCTTTGGGTGCGATTATTTCTTTAGCGATGATTATCCCGTCATGGGGTGGTGCGTTGAACGGAATGCTAACGCTTTCAGGTGCTTGGGATAGATTACGTACAGATTATATTTTACGTTTCTTAATCATCTCTTTAGCTTTCTATGCGATGTCAACATTTGAAGGGCCTGTCATGGCAGCTAAAACTGTTAACGCGCTTTCTCATTATACTGACTGGACTATTGGTCACGTTCATGCGGGCGCATTGGGTTGGGTTGCAATGGTTTCTATCGGTGCGATTTACCACATGATCATGAAGCTGTGGAAAACAGAAATGTACTCTATGAAGTTGATTAATACTCACTTCTGGTTGGCGACAATCGGAACTGTGTTCTATATCGTTGCGATGTGGGTTTCAGGAATCATGCAGGGTCTTATGTGGCGAGCTTATGATGACTACGGTACTTTGGCTTATACCTTTACCGAGTCTGTTGCTGAAATGCATCCTTTTTATGCGATGCGTACAGTAGGTGGCTTCTTGTTCTTCACGGGTGCTTGTATTATGTTGTATAACGTAATTATGACTCTCCGTATGGCAAATGCCAAGCAAAAAGCAGGGTCTTTAGCGCAAGCGTAAGGATCATCGAGTTGTAGCTCGTAATAGTGAGCTACATAAAGAAAATTATGAGTTGAGGAGTTTAGACTCATGTCAGAAAATCAAAAACCAAAAAATATCCAAGAAAAGTTGGAAAGAAGCATCTTCGGATTATTTCTTGCAACTGCCTTGACAGTCTCACTGGCTGGTATTGTTGAAATCGTCCCGTTGTTTTATCTCCAGGGCGCGGTAGATTACACGCAAAAAACCGATAAATACGGTAACGTTAAGAATGATAAGTTTCCAGAATTAGTGTGGGAAAGAACTTTCACTATGAAAGATGGAAAGCTTGTTTCAGATAAAGCGTTATATAAGCAAAATAAGCATGGTCAGTGGGTAACTGCAGACTGGAAAGCGGGTGATGGAGTTCGTCCTTATACGCCTTTAGAGTTAGCAGGTCGTGACCTGTATATTCGTGAAGGTTGTATGATTTGTCACTCTCAAATGATTCGTCCTTTCCGTGATGAACGTGAACGTTATGGTCACTTCTCTTTGGCAACCGAATCTATGTATGATCACCCAATGTTATGGGGTTCTAAGCGTACGGGTCCAGATTTAGCGCGTCTAGGTGGAAAGTATTCTAATGATTGGCATATTCTTCACTTAATGCACCCTCAGCAAGTGGTTCCAGAGTCGGTTATGCCGTCTTATCCTTGGTTGGCTGAAACACCTGTTTCAGAAGACTTTTTTGGAACTAAGCGTGATATGTCTAAGCGCTTAAGCGTAATGCGTACATTAGGTGTGCCTTATACGGATGAAGAGATAGAGAATGCAAATAAAGCCATTGAAGGTAAAACTGAAATGGACGCGATGGTTGCTTATCTTCAAGTGCTCGGCACTATGGTCAAACTAGACGATAGTAAGAGTTATAGAGAATAATATGAGTTCGTATTTTTCTACAAACTGGAGTGCAATGACAGGAGCGGACTGGGTTGGTCTTTCCATTACGGTGGTTGTATTCTTAGGAATGCTCATTACATTTTACTTGGCATTGCGTCCCAGTAAACGTGATGAGATGGAGAAGCAAAAATATAGAATTCTAGAAGACGAAGAATAGTCGTTTGAATTTAAGCAAAATAGAAATATTCTAAGGAGAATAAAATATGGCACATAAGAATCCATGGCCGGATGAAGGTAATACTGGCCACATTTGGGATGAAGATTTACGTGAATTAGATAATCCACCGCCATTGTGGTGGATGCTGTCATTTTATGCCGGTTTCGTATCAATTATCTTTTACACGCTTTACTACCCAAGTATTCCTTTGGCGGATGGGCATACTAAAGGTCTATCAGGTTGGACTCAGGTTTCTGAGTATCATGAAAGCGTTAAAGAATTGAATAACTGGCGAGAAAGAAAGTTTGCTTGGCAGGAAGAGCAAATGTCGGCATTGTCTGTAGAAGAGATTCTAAAAGACGATGAGCTAAGAACTTATGCCGTAAAGACTTCTAAAATGTTGTTTGGTGATTACTGTGCAGCGTGTCACGGTGCTTCTGGTCAGGGTAACCCTAATTTTCCTGTTTTAGTAGATGATGATTGGTTATGGGGTGGTAAAGTTTCTCAAATCGTCACCTCTATCACAACGGGTCGTATTGGTTATATGCCTGCACGTGGTTTAATGGGTAACTTGACAGACTCAGAGATTTCTGAGGTAGCAGGTTATGTGCTTGCACTTTCTAAGGGCAAAGGCGAAGAGCCTGCTGTTGCAGCGGGTAAAGCGGTGTTTGCTAAGGGGATGTGTATTGCTTGTCACGGACCTAAAGGCAAGCCTTTCGCTCCAGCAGGTGCGGCTAACCTAACAGATAAAATTTGGCGTTTTAGTGCTGATAAAGATGATATTATTCGGACAATTACCTATGGTGTGAATGTTAAGAAGAATGGTGTTTTAATCGCTCATACTCGCAGTGGGGTTATGCCTTCATTTAAGGAGCGTTTGCCTAATGCTGAAGTTAACATTAAACGTTTAGCGGTTTATGTCCATGAATTGGGTGGCGGACTGTAAGCTATCTATAATATTTTTTTGAAAAGGAAATAATTATGAACGAACTAAATAATAATTGGGTTCTTTGGGGAACTCTAATAGCGCTTGGCTTGACGGCTCTATCTTTTGTAGCATTTGTCTACAAGGCTGCTAGAGCAATGGAAGGCTTAGAAGCTGACGAAGATAAATAAGTTTCAAATTTATCATTAAAGAAAAGACCTTCGGGTCTTTTTTTTTGTCTAATCAAGATTGAAAGTATAAAAAATAAGCTATTTATGGTCGATAATAGAAAAGATTAGCTTTCAATTGTCTATTAAAGTTTTAGAATACAAGGATATTGATATATTGAGGGGTCAGCATGAGTAGTAAAGAAGATTTATATAAGGATAATCATCAAACAGGTTCACTGTTAGATGATATGGATATGTCAAATAAAAACCTGCAAAGTATTGGGGTAGAACTCCTGCCCCTTCATACAGAGGGTACGGTTCATGCAAAGCGTATAGGCGGTGTTTTTAGGCAAGCGAAGAACCTGGTAATGATTGCTTGGTTGGCCTTCTTTTTGTCTCCCTATCTTACGTGGAATGGTGAACAGGCGATTTTATTTGATATTGCCAACGGTAAGTTTCATATGTTTTGGATTACCATTTTGCCACAAGATATTTGGGTGTTGGCTATGCTCTTATTGTTTGCCGCCCTTGCCTTGGCCGCCGTCACTGCGATTGCGGGTAGAGCTTGGTGTGGTTATGCCTGTTTTCAAACCGTCTGGCAAGATGCCTTTACCTGGTTAGAGGAGAAATTTGAAGGTCAACCAAATAAGCGAGCTAAGCTAGATGCTGCGCCCTGGTCTTTTAACAAGATAAAAATTAAGTTGCCAAAGTGGTTGTCTTGGGCGTTTATTGCCTTTATGACGGGCTTTTCTTTCGTGGCTTATTTTGTGCCAGTTCACGATCTTTGGGCTAGGTTATTTGCTTTTCAGTGGAGCTTGACTGAAACCAGTATAGTGCTAAGTTTGGCGGGTGCGACGTTCTTCTTCGCCGGTATTTTGCGAGAACAAACTTGTATGGGGTTTTGCCCGTATTCTCGTATTCAGGGTGCAATGATAGATACTGAAACCGTTGTGCCAACCTATGACATTGATAGGGGTGAGCCAAGAGGCCGCCTGAAGCGTGCTAAGCCGGGTGTGGAAGTGCCTGTTTTAGGGGATTGTATTGACTGTAATTTGTGTGTCGCGGTTTGTCCGACAGGGGTGGATATTCGTAAAGGCCAGCAGTTTGGTTGTATTACTTGTGGCCTTTGTATTGATGCTTGTGATTCGGTAATGGTGAAGCTTAAAAAGCCCAAAGGTCTAATTCGTTATGCCTCTTTAGCCGAGTTTGCTGGCAAGCCTTTTGTGGCCTTTGTGAAGCGTCCTCGTGTCATTGTTTATACCTCTATTATGTCCTTGGCCGCTGCTGTGATTGTGTGGGGGCTGTTGTCCATGTCACCTATCGATGTGAAAGTTTTGCATGAAAGAGCGCCGCTCTTTGTTTTGATGTCTGATGGCACGATTCAAAATAAATATTATATTAAAGTTGTGAATAAAACCGAAAATGAAATAAAGGCTAAGATTTCTGTAGAAGGAATCTCAGACCTAACATTTGTTGTGGATAAAGTTTTGTTTGTTCCTGCGGGAGATGTGGGAAGCGCTCAGTTATTGGTTAGAGTACCTGAAAAAGACTTGAAAAAGACCGATATTCCTCTTGTTATTAAGGTGACAGATGAGGCGCAAGGTATTACATCTGAATATGACAGTAATTTCATTTCACCCAAGAAACGTTAAAAATATAAAAAATCGGTTTAAGATTTTTCAGTATAATCATTGTCCAAAACGCTATTTTATGGCGTTACGGCTTGTTTTATTTAGGGGTAAATTGTGTCTAAAGAAGGTTCTAGAGTGGTTGATGAAGGGAAGAAAGATACTCGTGATTGGAGTAGTGCATGGAAAAATCCTTTTGTATTAGGTTGGATGCTGTTACTGGTCGTGGTGTTGTCGGTTAACTTTTTTATGGTGAGTATGGCTATTGTGACCGCACCAGGGTTAACGATTCCAGATTACTATGACAAAGGTAAAAATATGGGTGCGATTATTGCCCAGCGTGAACACATGAAAGAACTAGGTTGGCAGCTTGAATTAGATGTTGATGGCCTGGTTCAAAATAGTCCTAAAAAGCTAACATTGCAGATCAAGGATAAAGCCGGTAATTTGTTCGCTACGGATACGGCGGTATTGTACTACTACCGTTCATCAGACAATAAGTATGATGGTGAAGTTGCTTTTACGCCAACGGATAAAGTCGGTGTCTATACTGCGGAAATTAGCTTGCCTTTAAAGGGTAAGTACGATGTGGTGATGGAAGTTGTTAAGGGTAAAGAAACGTTTAATGTCGGTAAAATGATTATGGTTAAAGAGCAGAAATAAGCCATGGATCAAAATTGTTGTTTTCATTGTGGTCAAGCCATTCCTAATGGTGATCAGGTGGTGCAACCTATTCAAGGAGAGGATAAAGTCTTTTGTTGTCATGGTTGTGCTGGAGTCTGTGATGTTATTTATGAAGCTGGCATGGAAAGCTTTTATAAAAGAGCATTAAATGGTGAACAGCTTAGTCCGCCTCCTCCACCCAGTCAAGATACGAACTTTTTAGATTACGATGAAGTGCAGTCTCAATTTGTGCAAGACCTTTCTAAGGTTAGGGATATTACCTTAATATCTGAAACCATTCATTGTGCTGCCTGTATTTGGCTTATAGAGCGGTCGCTTGCACAAATAGAGGGTGTCCAGTTCGCCAAGGTTAACTTTACCAATAAACAAATTAAAATCCGTTGGGATAATGATCAAATAAAATTATCCGACCTGGTTAAGGGGTTAAATCGTATTGGGTATGATGCGACTCCTTATGATGCATCTGCTAGCGAAGCGGCTTACAGAAAAGCTAATAAAGATTTACTGTATCGTTTAGGTTATGCTGGATTTGCCATGATGAATGTCATGTGGATTTCTGTTGCACTTTATGCTGGTGCTGATGAGGATATGGACTTTAGGGGCTATTTTCACTGGGTAGAGTTTGTGATTGCTTCTACGGTCATATTCTATTCTGCACGCCCTTTCTTTGCGGGTGCTTTTCGTTCATTAAAAGCTCGTGCTGTCGGTATGGATGTATCAATCTCTCTTGGTATATTAACAACCTATTTATATTCTTTTTGGGTAACGATTGACCCTAATCATCCTGGTAATGTCTATTTTGATACGATGATTGACTTCACTTTCTTGCTGTTAATCGGTCGCTATCTAGAAGCTATTTATAAAAATAAGGCCATGGACTCTACTAAGAGGCTAATGGATTTACAGCCTAAAGTTGCGCGCTTAGAGGTAGGTGAGTCTGTTGATATTGTACCTGTTCGTAAACTGGTAGCGGGTGATGTGGTTATAGTGAAGCCGGGTGATAAAATTCCCGTAGATGGGGTGGTGGTATTTGGTCAGTCTAGTGTTGATGAGTCGATGCTGAGCGGAGAGTCAAATGAAGTCTTAAAACGTGAGGAATCAAAGGTCTTTGCGGGTACTCATAACTTAGATGGCATGATTAAAATTAGTGTGGTCGCTACTTTACAAAACACCTCTTTGGGTAAAATTGTCCACATGGTGGAAGATGCACAAGGTGCTAAAGCCCCTATTCAATGTACAGCAGAAAAGATTATGCCTTGGTTTGTCAGTGTTGTTCTCGTCTTGGCTGTTGTCACCTTTACTTATTGGGTGTTTGCAGAAAGCTTAGAGACGGCCATGATTGCTGCCACTTCGGTTTTAATCATTACCTGTCCTTGTGCTTTTGGTTTAGCTACTCCGATGGCAACGGCGGTGGCATCGGGTGTTTCGGCGACTCATGGTCTTTTAATTAAAAATGGTGCAGTACTTGAGGTTTTAAACGAGGTAGATCACTTTGTCTTTGACAAAACAGGCACCTTAACCAAAGGAAAAATGGCTTTAACTCACTTTGAATTAGTTAATTCTGTTGCAGAAGTTGACGTTTTAAATGCAATAGCAGATATTGAAAAGCTGTCAGAACACAGTTTGGCAAAAGCGTTAAGTGAAGGTTTGAAGCAGCAGGTATCAGTGAAAAAAAGAGTGGAGGTATCTAGCTTTAAAACTTTTTCTGGCAAAGGTGTTTCGGCGACAACGACTCAAGAAGGTGTCGTTTCAGAATACCAGATTGGCACCTTAGCTTGGCTGCAGCAGTCGAATATTCAAGCCCCTACAAACTTCATTGCCCTAGCAAATGAGCGTGCAGTATTAGCACAAACGGCTGTTTGGGTGGCTAGGTCTAATAAAGTGGTGGGTATCTTCTTTTTGGAAGATGAAATTAGAGAAGATGCCAAGGCGTTAATACATCGTCTGCAAGTTCGAGGCAAGAAGGTTATTTTACTGACGGGTGATCGCCAGTTAGTTGCGGAAGCGGTGGTTAAAAGGTTAACCAAGGAGACGGAATCTATTCAAGTCATTGCAGAAGTATTACCTGAAGATAAGCATGATGTGATTAAAGCGCTTCAGTTGTCAGGTGCGAATGTTGCTATGATTGGCGATGGTATTAATGATGCTCCGGCTCTGGCTCGTGCTAACGTATCTTTTGCTTTAGGTTCAGGCACAGATGTTTCCATGGATAGTTCTGATGTGATTATTTTGAACAATGAATTGCTGTCAGTAGATACAGCGATTGACTTGTCTGCGAGAACGCTAAGAACTATTCATCAAAATATTGCCAGCAGTATTATTTATAATGTGACGTTGGTACCTTTGGCAATGGCGGCTTTGTTGACGCCGATGATTGCCGCGATTACCATGCCCTTAAGTAGCTTAATTGTAATTGGTAATGCGGCACGTATTCGAAATTTCTATTCTAAAAAAGCAATAGCTAAAAGAGCTGAACGCTTTAATCAATAAGGACAAAAACAATGGATGTAATTTATGGTTTAATTCCTATGATGTTAATTATCGGCTTTTTAGGCGTCGTTGTTTTCATCTGGATGGCGAAATCAGGTCAGTTTGATGATTTTGATGGCGCCGCGAATAGTATTTTTATGGACGATGAGTTTGAAGAGGATAAACGTCCATTAGTTTCAAAAGAGGAAGTTGATAAAGTCGACGTACAGAAATAATACGAGCTGGTCTTTATCCCAACCTGTAAAATCGCCAGGGGTGGTCTTGTCTTAAGCGGTGAATTTAGCATTGCTATCCAAACCTATTTTGTAGTTTAGCCCTTTCTTTTCGGGCAGTTAGTCCCTAGTTTTACTTATATCTTATAAAAACTTCATATTGCAAAACCTCTCGTTTTAGGGTAATATTCTGCCTCGCTTTTTTCTATAGCGAGGTTTCGCCGTGCGAACCTTGAAAGTAGATTAAAGACTTAATTTGTTTATTTTATTAGTGCCGTGCCGGTGAAATTAAAGGTGCGGGCTAAGGTTTGTTTGGGGTCTGTCCGTATGTCACATTGCTTTTATGATAAAACTTTAGAACACTCAAGTTGTGGTGTTGGGTTTATTACTTGTAAGTCTGGTAAGCAAAGTCAGAAGACGATGCAGCTTGCGCATCGTGCTTTATGTGAGATTCCTCACCGAGGAGGCATGAGTGCGGAAGGTATCGGTGATGGCGCCGGTGTGAATATTGATCTGTCTGTAAACTTTTTTCGCCATCTTACGGGCCTCACTAATTTAAATGCTGGTGAATACGGTGTCGCAAACTTTTTTTTCCCAGAAGGTGAGCAAGCTGAAACAGCCTGTAAAGCTTTAATTGACCAACAGCTAGCGGCGCAAAATATGACTGTCCAGCAATGGCGTGATGTCGCGGTAGATGAGTCTGTGCTAAACGAAGCCAGCCGTGCTGTGCAACCAATGATTCGTCAGGTGATATTCTTACGCCCAGCAGATATAGCTAGCTGGGATGCTTTTGAGAGTAAAGTCGCTGATGCTTTAACTGCCATTGAAGAGCATGCGTTCAATGAAGATGCTTACATCGGTTTATATCCGCTTTCAATGAGCACTAAAACACAGGTTTATAAATCGCGTTTAAACTCTTGGGAAGTGATTCCCTACTTTAAAGATTTATCGAATCCTGAACACCAAATTAGTACCTTGTTTTTTCATACTCGTTTCTCAACCAATACAGCGCCAAACCCTATGTTTGCGCAACCATTCCGTCGCATGGCGCATAATGGTGAGTTGAATACAGACCAAAAGAACCGCTTAAGTGAAGATGCTATTGCGCGTCAACACGGTCAGAAAATTACCTTCCCACCAGGCCAGTCCGATTCGGCGCGTTTAGATCAAACGCTTGAACGCCGTATTCGTGAAGATAAGCTAGAAATTGATAAAGCTTTGTTAGCGATGATGCCGCCTGCTTGGGAAAACGATCCACATTATTCGAAACAAGTCCATGACATGCTGGAATATTTTAGCCTGTACGAAGAAAAGAATGATGGGCCAGCGGCTATTATTTTCTACGATGGAAATAAGGTGGGTGCACGTTTGGATCGTTTAGGGCTGCGCCCATTACGAACTGAAGAAACTGAAGAATATTTAACCGTTGCCAGTGAATCGGGTCAATTCGATTTTCCACCAGAAGAAGTGATTCACCGAGGTCGTATCGAAGCGGGTGGCATGATCATGTTTAACCATGCTACCCAAGAGTTATTGCACACAGATGCCATTCTTGAAAGCATGGCAACGGAGCAAAATTATAGTGAGTTGTTAGATCAAGCTCGTTTAACACTTGCTGACTTACCTGCTGCAAAGCTAGAAGACTTTCCTTTGAATAATACATTTAAAGTCCCCGCTCAGCACGTGGGTTATAGCATGAGTCAGGAAAGCTTTAAGTTCTTCCTTGATCCAATGTTACAGAAAGGCGCAGAGCAAATTTTTGCGATGGGTTATGGTCGTGCACCCAACGCTTTATCTGATGATGAAGGTGGTATGTCTCGTTTCTTCAGTCAGCGTTTTGCACAGGTAACCAACCCGCCGTTAGATTCTATTCGCGAAGCCGACGGCATGACACTGCGAGTATCTTTAGGGTCAAAACCTCACTTCTGTGATACAGACTTTAAACAAATTTCATTAGAATCACCTGTGTTACAGCCTCAGCAGTTGCTACAAATTGAACAGGCAGGTGAAGCCGGTACATTAAGTGTGGCAAAAATTAGTACCCTCTACACGCCAGATACTAATAATGTGGCACAAAACCAAGCTAATATTAATGCCGCCGTTGCGAAGGTTTGTGATGAAGCTGAGGCTTTAGCACGCGCTAAGACAGGTATTATCATTTTAAGTGATCAAGGTTTAGCAAAAAACCAAGCAGCCTTGCCAGCAGTCTTAACTATTTCGGCAGCAAACCAGCGTCTAATTAAAGCTGGCTTGCGTTTTAACTCAACCTTTATCTACTTAACGGGCCAAGCTGTTAGTACACACGATGTTGCGGTTCTACTTGGTTTTGGTGCCTCAGCGGTATGTCCATTGACCGTCTTTAACCGCGCCTTAGAGTTTAATAATTCTTATGAAAAGGTAGCGGCTGCTTTAAAGAACTTCCAAAAAGCGGTTGAAAAAGCACTGATGAAAACCATGGGTAAATTTGGTCTTTGTACGGTCGAAAGTTATATTGGTGGTGAGTTTTTTGAAGCCAACTTTATTGACACGTTAGATGAAAATTTAAAAGATGTCTTTCCAAATATTTACTCACCTATTGGTGGTGTAGGGTTTGCAGAAATTGCTAAGAGCTCAACGCTTTGGCACCAAACTATGTTGGAAATTGATGCTGAAAAAGATATTCCTTTATTAGGTCTGTTTAAAGAACGTTCAGATGGTTCTGGTCATAGTTTCGGTAATGTCGCTGTTCGTGGTTTCGGTGAAATGACGTCAGAAAATATCACTTTTGAAGATGATAGTGCAAGCGAACAATCTGCTATTTTGCCAGAAGATGATAGCTATAAAGACACCAGTTATGATAAGCGTACAACTGAAGAGATGGACGGTCATGCCATTACGCCAGCTTACAGAAGCTTCTCTAAAATGTTGCATGAAGAGCGTCTAGAGCGCCCATCAACCATGAGAGATGTAATGGGGCTACCAGTAAATATTTTAGACTGCAACAGTCAGTCAGACTTTGCTGAAGCTTTGGCTTCGTTCCTGTTTGAAAGTAATGGTAGCTTTGCCATTCAAGGATTAACGTCCGCCCAGTTTACTAATGGCAAGCTAAGTGTTTCCCTAGAAGGTGGAAGTTCTGCTCGTGAGCAAGCCTTTGTGGCTGCTGCAGAAGCTTGGTTAGATAATGATCCAACTAAGCTTGAAAGCTTTGCAAATAATATTAAATCAACGCCTGCTCCTGTTGCGTTAGCATCGGTTCAGCCTGCTCATGAAATTACCCAAGCCTTTGCTTCGGGTGCAATGAGTCATGGCGCCTTAGTTGCGCAGGCGCATGAAGCGGTTGCTCATGGAACCAACATGGTTGGCGCCATGAGTAACTCGGGAGAGGGTGGCGAAAACTCTAAGCGTTATAACACCATTAAAGCCAGCCGTATCAAGCAATTTGCTTCAGGGCGTTTTGGTATCTGGGCAGGTTACTTAGCCGATCCCAACCTAGAAGAAATTGAAATTAAATTAGCGCAAGGTGCAAAACCAGGGGAAGGTGGACAGCTTCCCTCTGCCAAGGTAACCGTTGAAATTGCTGCTGCACGTGGTGGTACACCGGGTGTTGAGCTGGTTTCTCCTCCGCCACATCATGATACCTATTCAATTGAAGATTTAGGGCAGTTAATTCACGATGCAAAAGCAGCTCGTGTTCGTGTTATCGTTAAGCTGGTTTCTTCTAAAGGAATTGGTACGATTGCGGTGGGTGTTGCGAAAGCCGGTGCAGACATTATTAACGTTGCTGGTAACACTGGTGGAACAGGTGCTGCCCAGGTAACCAGTCTTAAGCATACAGGTCGTGCTGCAGAAATTGGTATTGCAGAAGTTCATCAGGCATTAGCTGAAAATGGTTTGCGAGACAAAGTATTGTTGCGTTGTTCAAACGCGCACCAGACTGGTTTAGATGTTGTTAAGTCAGCGATGATGGGGGGAGATTCTTTCGAATTTGGAACCACTGCCTTAATGATGTTGAAATGTGTGATGGCTAAAAACTGCCACATTAAATGCCCTGCCGGTCTAACCACTAACCCAGAAGTTTATGAAGGTGATCCTCGTGCCTTGGCGCAGTATTACATCAATATGGCACATGAAATTCGTGAAATATTAGCTTCTATCGGCTTTAGCTCACTAAAAGACATTCGTGGCCGTGGCGATTTATTGCACCTAATGGATCATAAAGCCATTTCGGGTAATTTATACGTAGCCTCAATGTTACGTCATGTACCTGAAGTGATCGTGAGCAAGAAGGTTTATTTAGAAGCAAACTTTGAAATTGATGATTTCATGTTATCAGAATTTAAAAATCAGTTTGCACAAGCAGATGAAGCTCATCATATTAATATTAATGTAGGCGAGCTAACCAACCGTAATAAAACAACGGGTGGTCAGTTCTCGGTAGATGTTGAACGCTTCTTAAACTACGAATTAACCCAGGAACAGGCGCAAGCTCACCCTGCGGTAAAAGAATTGAACAAAGGTCGTCGTACCCTTGAAAAAGGAACCGTGACGGTTAACAGTACACACGCAGCTGGGCAAAGTTTTGGTGCCTTTAACAATACGGGTATTACCTTAGTTCATTCAGGAACCTGTAATGACGGTGTTGGTAAAGCCCAGTCTGGTGGTGTTATTGTTGTGCAAAGCCCCGGTGGCGGTTGTACAACTGAGCTAGGGAATGTATTAGTCGGTAACTTTGCGCTGTTTGGCGCAACCGGTGGAAAGCTTTATATCGCAGGTCAGGCGGGCGACCGTTTCGGCGTGCGCAACTCGGGTGCCGTGGCCGTGGTAGAAGGTGTGGGTGATTTCTGTGCCGAATACATGACCAATGGTGGTATCGTTAACCTAGGTGTATTTGGTAAAGGCTTCGGTAATGGTATGAGTGGTGGAACGGCTTATCAGTATGATCCAACACATAGTATCAAAGCCAATCACTCTGCCGATTCAGTGGTGGTATTAGATTTAGCGGATGATAATGAATTTATGCTCGGTCAGCGCCAATCTGTTTTTGTGCACTTAACCAATCATGTTGAAAGAACAGGCTCTGTTAAAGCGGCTAACATTCTGGCAAACTGGGAAAATGAAATTAAAAACTTCCACGTTATTATGCCCAAAGCACTGTACGACTTCCATACTGCGGAACGCATTATTACCTTGTGTGACCGCAAGAAAATGATTGAAGAATTAAGCTTGAACTACAGCGAACAAGGGATGAAAGAAATTAGGCTGGCCTATAAAAAGGGGCAAGCTTTATTTAATGGTCGTGTCCCTGGTTTTGAAAGCATATCTGATGCAGACAAGGCGTTGAGTGCGAATTTAATCAACAAGGCTGCTATTCTGGATATTGCTTTACAGCAAGCTAGAAAAATAGACGTTGCAAAATCCGAAGAGATTGCTAAAAAATTAATCGTAACCTTAGATTCAAAGTTAATGGATCACATTGCAAAAGATGCGCGTGGTGTTTTATCTGACTATAATGATGAAACCTTATCAGTCTTCTTGGCAGCTAAGCGTTTAGCGGATTATAAAACCTCGCTTATTTTAAGAGAAGTTTGTGATACACAAGCCTTTGGTACTACCGTTTGGATTATTCACCGAGATAGAGTGAACCAGGCCGCTTTAAGTCAACATGAAAGTATTGCAAGTAAAATGGCTAAGTTTAATACAGGTGCCATGGCTGAATATATGGTTTCAGAAAATATATAGTTGCGCAGACAGGAAATAGACAAATGACACAGTTAAATGACGGACTTAAAAAATCACTGCTTCCTGCGAATGCACCTTTTTCAGCAGAACAGAAAACTTGGTTAGGTGGCTTCTTTTCGGGGTTGCGTTCACATCTAGCCATTACGCAAAGCCTAGTTCCAGCTCAAGTAGCAGGTAAGCCCATTACCATTATTTATGGTACCCAAACAGGTAACGCAGAAAACTGTGCCTATGACGTAGCAGATGCGGCGACCGCTTTGGGCTTGGCGCCTGTTGTGATGGATATGGATGACGTAGAGCTTGAAGAGTTGGCACAAGCCGAACGCATTTTGGTTTGTACCAGTACTTATGGTGAAGGCGAAATGCCTGATAATGCCGCGGCACTTTGGGAAGCTATTAGTTCTGATCACGCGCCTAGTTTTGAAAACAGCTTCTTCTCGGTATTAGCCTTGGGTGATACGGGATACGATGACTTCTGCCTAAGTGGTAAGCAGTGGGATGAACGCTTAGCCGAGTTAGGTGCAACGCGTATTGCAGACCGTGTTGATTGTGATGTTGACTATGAAGAGCCAGCAGCAGAATGGACAGCCGCCGCTTTAGAAATTATTAAAGACAAAGGGTCAGAAGCAGCCGCTTCTTCCGTACCCACCGCGGCAGCACCTAAGAAAGCAAAGTCAAAATTTGGTCGCAAAAACCCCATGCTAGCCCCTTTAATTGCTAAGCGTCGCCTAACCAGAGAGCAGTCTAGTAAAGAGATTATGCATTTTGAATTCTCTATTGCTGACACGGGTGAAAGCTACGAAGCGGGTGATGCGTTAAATATTATTCCACGTAACCAGCCAGCTTTAGTGGCTGAGTTGATGGCGATTTTTAACATTGCCGATGATCAGCAAGCTGACTATGAAGGTGAGCAGGTAGTTTTAAAATCCTTGTTTACTGATATTGTTGAAATTCGCACGCCTTCAAAAGATTTTATTCAGCTAATAGCCCCGTTATCGGGCGACAACACTTTTGCTGAAATGGTCGTGAATAAAGATAATACAGGCCTAAACAACTTCCTTTATGGCAAGGATGTAGTTGACCTGTTGAATGCCTATAATTCGGTGGCTAATATTTCTTTAGAAGATTTGTTGAAAACACTAAAAGCCATTGCACCAAGAGCCTATTCTATTGCTTCAAGTGTAAATGCGCACAAAGATGAAGTGCATTTAACCATCGGCAGCGTTCGTTACAATCAAGAAGGGCGTGATCATAATGGTGTTTGCTCTACTTTCTTGGCAGATATTGCTAACGAAGGGGAAGGAATACAGTGTTATTTTGCGCCTAACAAAGCCTTTTCAGTGCCTGAAGATGACAGTACCGATATTATCATGGTTGGCCCAGGAACCGGTATCGCACCTTTTCGTGGTTTCATTGAAGAGCGTGAAGCTCGCAATGCATCAGGTCAAAATTGGTTGTTCTTTGGCGACCGAAATAAAGAAAATGATTTTATCTACCGTGAACAGTTAGAATCCTTAGAAGCTAAAGGATTGTTACGTTTAGACCTAGCCTTCTCTCGAGATCAAGAAGCCAAAATTTATGTGCAAACACGTATGAAAGAAAAAGGTGCCGAGTTCTTTGAATGGCTAGAGAAGGGTGCTTACTTTTATATTTGTGGTGATGCCTTCCGTATGGCAAAAGATGTCGATGCGACCATTCATGAAATAGTGATGGAGCATGGCAACATGGACAAAGCAGCTGCAGAGGATTACGTAAATGCTTTGAGAAAAGCCAAACGTTATGTCAGAGACGTTTATTAAGCTGAACAGCTCTTTCTAAAATAAAAAACCAGACTTTGCTCTGGTTTTTTTATAAGTTAAATTTAAGAGAGATATGAATAAGGGGGTTAAACAAACCGAATAAGCCTGTTTAAGGCATTTTTGGTTGGGCTCAAGCCTTAAAATCGCCAGGGGTGGGGTGGTAATCCCTCTTAAAAATAATTGAAGTCAACAGTGGAATTTTCTTTTATGCTTAACAGCAGGAAACTATTCATGAAAAAATCACATTTTAACGACAGCCAAATACTCGCTATTTTAAAACAAGCCGAAAACGGTGTACCTATACCCGAACTATGCCGTGAGTACGGTATGAGTAATTCAAGTTTTTATAAATGGCGCTTCAAATACGGCGGAATGGATGCATTCTAGTTGACCGAGTGACTGCTAGAGAAGCAGGAGTTGGCTTAAAGAAACTTGACCTGTTAATTTAAAGCGTTTGATGGTGGTGGCAGGAACGGTACTTTTAACGACTAAAGCATCACAAGAAAGTTTGGTTTTTTTGCGTAAACTACGCAAATGCTATGCTAGTGCGGTTTGAACATCTATTTCTGTGAGTCATGAGAGCATGGGGGCTTTAAAATAGATAATATTTTAGACATTTTTACCCATTCAGGCCTCGTGCAAAGCTCTCTTAATTTATTAGAGTGTTACGTGTTTATTATATTTGCCTATGCGGATATAATGATGTTATACTTTGAAAATAAATTCTTTGAGTTTAATATACTAAGGTTTAATTAGGGTTTAGCATTGAAAGATTCTAAGCCTGAATCGATCAAACTTTTTGATAAAGAGGTGGTGGTATGCGATTTAAATTACGATTTTCTGTACTGGCTTTGGCACTTGGAGTGTTTGCAGGGCAATCGGCTTGGGCGGGTACACCGCTGACAATGCATGATTTGTTTGAGGCTTTAAAAGCTCAGCCACAAACTCAGCTAGACCAATTGGCACAAGCTCAAGCAAAAACGGAATATCAAACGTCTGTTGATGCTTTGTATCCTAAATTGACGGTCTTTGGAGATGCAAATCATAATTCGCAACTTAAAAACTTTATGCCCGTTGCCCCTTCCGCTCTAACACCTGGAAGTGATTTTCCATTTGCCTATAATTTAATGTCTTATGGGGTTGAGGCGGGGATGCCTCTTTATGTTTCTAGCCTGTATGCTTTAAAAGCAAAAGCACAAAAATTGTCCGAAGCAGCTGACATTCAAGCGCGTTTAAATTTATTGCAAAATGAAGCTTTGTTGGTGGGGTATAACGCCGACTTAAAATATTCATTGTCTCTAACTGAAGCCTTAAAAGCTCAAAGAGCATCTTTATCAGAAGGCCGAAAAACGGTTAAGATTAAAGTCGATTCTGGGCGTTCGCCGCGGATAGAGTTGACCAATATCGATCAACATATTAATAGTTTGGATCAAAAATTATTGGGTTTAAAAATTCAGCGAGCTAAATTGCGTGCAAGTATCTATTCTTTAACCCATATTCAATTAACGCAACCGATTCCCATGACGGCAGCTAACCAAACCATTAATCAACAAGACTTTTTGGCTTTAAAAGTGGTGGATAAGAAAAAGCAAGCGGCCGAAAAGGCACTTGATGCAGCTAAAGGTGCGTATTATCCAAAGGTTTCGGCCTATGCAAGATGGTCGGATACCTATGGAGATGCTTATAACACGCATCAAAATATCTCTCGTGATTTTGGCACCATTGGTTTAAAAGTAACGGTGCCATTATTTGATGCAAGTTTAAGTACCACTAAACAAAAAACGCAACAAGCGATTGATGAAGCCACCTTAAATCATCAAAAAATTAAACAAGAATTAACGGCTAAAGCGGCCTCTTTAAACGAAACTTTAAAACAATTAGTTGAACAAAAAAAATTGGCCATTCAAAGTGTTAAAAATCAACAGATTTTGCTTAAAACGGCCAAAGTGTCTTATCAAACAGGGCGTATGACGCAGGAAGAATATTTGCGTTACGAGGATAAGCTCTCCCTCGCCAAAGCGGGATTGTATCAAACCGAAGCCAACTGGTGGCACGCTAAAGCAACGTTGGCTTTTTTGTACGGAAATAATATTGAGGAGTTAGTGAAATGAAAAAGATAATCGGCATTGTGATTGCAGCCATATTGGTTGTGACGGCAGTTTTACTTGTTAAAGATAAAAAAGAGGCCTTGGCTAAAGAAACGGTGGCTGTGCAATATCCGCTGGTTGTTAATACAGAAGTGCTAAAAAAGACTTCAAAGCAATTAACACACCCTTATTTAGCCTTGGTAAAAAGTAATCAAGATGTCACGCTTTCTACTAACGTGGGAGGACGAGTAGATTATATTATTCCGGTAGGCTCGCAGGTTAAAGTGGGGCAAAAGCTGGTGACCATTGATAGCTCGAGCCTGAAAGCTAAAATAGAAGCTAGTCGTCTTAAAATTCAAAGCTCTAGCTCCAAAAAGGTGGCTTTAATAGCTAAGCTTAACAACTTAAAGCAAACGCATAATAGAACTTTAAAATTATTGGCGGTGGAAGGGGCTTCTGTTGAGCAATCTGAAGCAGAAATAGATGGTATGGAGACTTTACGTGCAGATATTGATGGCGTGTCTGCTCAAATAAGAAGTGCTCAGGCCGAGCTTGAAGCGCTTCATCAAGAATTAACTTATGCCAATATCGTGTCTCCCGTTGATGGCGTGGTATCTAATATCGATATTAACAAAGGGGGCATTGCTGCGCCAGGTAAACCACTTATTAGCTTAAGCACTTTAGGCGGCAAATATTTGTTAGTTCGAACTGCTGAAAATCAGCAGGTGGGTCAAGCAGAGTACCAGGGACAATCCTGCCAGCTAACCCCACTAAATAAAACGCAAAGAGGCTTACAAGAATTTACATGTCATGTAAGCGTTAAAGCACCCGCAGGTAGTTTGGTGGATATTAATTTGATTTCTCAGCAAGGCCTTGGGCTTTATGTACCATTAAATGCCGTATTACAAATTAATGGGCAAACTGCTATGTTAATTGTTAAAGACAATAAAGCCGTTAAGCGTCCAGTCAAAATTTTAGCCTCAGGTGTTGAGGGGTTTGCTATTAAAGGATTATCTGTCGGAGAGCGATATGTGGTCGCTAAACCAGATATTTTATTAAAGTTGACCACAGGTCAAGCGATTAAGCTGGCAAAATAAAAGGACTTACATGATGTTTACATTTTTTTATAAAAGACCTTATTTGCTCGCAGCTGTTATTTTAGGCTTTTCAATTATGGGAATTTTAGGGCTTAAGAATCTACCTCAAAATCTCTTTCCTAATTCAGCTCATCCCACGATTATTGTATTAACGCAGGTGCCTGGTGCAACGGCTAAAGTCGTGGCGAACACGACCTCAAAGCCCATTGAGCAAGAAGTTGCACGCTTATCACAAGTATTAGATATTAGCTCGACCAATGTGGCTAACTTTTCGATTGTGAAAGTAGAGTTTAAATATACGAAAGGCCTGTCCGCGGCTGCGGTGGATGTGAGTAATGCTCTCGCGATTGTGAAAAGTAAATTGCCCGCCAATGCTCAGCCTGCAGTTTATACCACGGGTGCGTTCACTTTACCTGTTGATGTAATTAGCATGACGCCTAAAAATAACCAACTATCACTGGCTGATTTACGTAAAGTGGCAGACTCCTTTATAAAGCCAGCCTTGTTAAGCAATCCTGTCATTGGTAATGTAGAGGTCTTTGGTGGGCATCAAAGTGCCATAAATATCGAATTTGATCCTCTAAAAGCGCGTAAATATGATATTAGTCTAGGCACTGTGGCCAAACGAATTGAACAAATGGATAGAAATATTCCTTTAGGGTTTATTAAGGGTAAAAATGGTTTCTTCACGCTGACTTATTATGGTGAAGAAAACCAAATGAGCCAATTGCGTCAGCTCCCTATTACCCCCGACGTTACCTTAGGCCAGTTGGCGACGGTACATTGGGGACAGCAAAAAGATTTTAGCGCTTACATGGGTAATGGCAAGCCAGCCATTGCGTTGTCGATACAGCGTGCCCCTAATGGTAGTGTCTTATCGGTGAGTAATGCGGCAAGAAAAGCCATGAAAGGGCTAGAAAATCAGTATCCTAATATTCAATTTTCTATTTCAGATACTCAAAGAGATTTAATTAAAACAGCCAATTCCAATATGTTAGATACGCTTAGAGATTCGATTATCTTAACGCTATTAGTGATGTTTTTCTTTTTGGGTAACTTTAGAGCCTTATTAACCGCAGGCGTCTCGATTCCATTAGTCTTTTTAGGGACTATTGCCATCATTTATGTAACAGGTGGAGAGATGAATATCATTATTTATACTGCGATTATTTTATCACTAGGCTTGCTGGCGGATGATGCCGTGGTGGTACTCGAAAATATTGAAAGGCATATTGTAGAAGAAAAGCAGACCACAAAAGAGGCGGTTATAAAAGGCACTAAAGAAGTTATGATGCCAGTATTTGCCGGCTCATTAGCGACTTCAGTAATTGTGTTTCCGTTGATGTTTACGGGTGGGTTTCCACAGCAAATTTTTAGACCTCTAGTAGAAACCTTGTTGATTGCTATTTGGGTATCCTATTTTGTAGCCATGACTTTTATCCCAGTTTTTTCAGCCTATTTATATCGTAATGGTGCAGGAAAAACAGGCATCGAAAAACAGGTTTCAAAGCTTTTTCCTGCCACACTTGGACGTTTACAGGGGTTTTATACAGGGGTTTTAAAGTTCTCAAATGGCGGTGGAAAACGCTGGCCTATTGTACGACGCATGATATTGACTTCAGGTGTGTTAATAATTTTAATATTAACCCTAAAAAATGTAATGCCGCTGATTGGTCGAGATACCATGCCACCGATGGACACAGGGATTATTAAAGTGCAGTTACAATTTAGTGCCAATGATACGGTTGAAAATGCACAGGCTAAATTAACACCATTTTTAAATTGGCTTGATAAACAGCCCCAAATTTTAAGAAGTTCCATAGCATTTGGTTCAGAAGCGGGCGTGCTTTCTTTAGGCAGTGGTAATTTACCTAATGAAGCCACTATGACCATCGATTGTGTGAATCGATTTGAACGCAAAAAGACCATTTGGCAACTGGAAACAGAAATTCGAGATCAACTACATGATTTGGTCGGTGTTAAAAAAGCAGATGTATTTAGTTTTGGTGCGACAGCCGTAAGCTCGGTAAAAGCACCCGTCGATGTTAGAATTTCATCGCCCAGTATTGAGGGGCTTCCCGAAATGGCTCATAAGGTTAAAACAGCCCTTGAAGATGTCAATGGCTTTACCAGTATTAATCAAAGCTGGAATAAAGACTTTGTTGAAATTAGAGTGGATATTAATCAGAAAAAAGCCCTTTATTATGGATTAACTCCAGCAGAGATTGCGGCACAAATTCCAATTAAAGGGCAAGTGATTGCACTAACCGGTAATTTAGAATCAATGAACTCTCAAAATGTTCGCCTGTATCTAAAAGGTAAATTTGAACACAATATTCAAGGTATTGAGTCGATTCCGATACAAACTAAAAAAGGTGAAGTGCCTTTAAATGCACTGGCCAAGCTCACACCACAATTTACCGAAGCAAAAATTGAACGAGATCAATTGCTTTATAGTGTTGATGTGAATGCTTATCGAAATAAGCGTCCTTTAAGTATGCTTACCGATGATACGGTGAAAACAGTAGATCAGATAGATACCCAAGGCTATAGGGTTTCACAACAAGGGGGGATTAAAACCCTCGATGACAGTTTTACGCGTATGATCAAATCCCTAGGTATCGGTCTTTTCTTACTCTTTTTGGTATTGTTGGTGGTTTATCGTTCGGTGATTTTAGCCGCGATTATGATTGTCATGTTGCCCTTGACCATGATTGGTGCCGCTTGGGGAATGCTGGTTTTTGATAAGCCAAGTTGTATGCCTAGTTTGGTGGGGATTATTCTTCTATTTGGGATTGTGGTTAAAAATTCAATTTTATTGGTCGATTTCTATCAAGAGAGTCGTCAAAAGTTACTGCCATTTGAATCGGCTCTGGAAAGTATTCGTATTAGACTACGCCCTGTTTTAATGACCTCCTTTGCGACTATTGCAGGTATGACCCCTATTGCCCTAGAACTGGCAGTTGGGCTTGAAAGACTATCTCCACTGGCCGATGTAGCGATAGGCGGCTTGTTAGTTTCGGCCTCCTTGATTACATTGATTTATATACCCATGTACGCCTATACGTTTGACCAACATAAAGGCGAGTTGCTACCCAAAAAAGATAATCTTAATGCATAAACAGTGATAGAACGTTTAAACCGTTCTAATCCCATTAAAACCCTAAAAATAATCAGGTATGGCTATATTTTAGGGTTCTTGAATTCGCATAACAAACTGATTAAGTACTTCTAAGGCGTTTTTCGGATGAGTTTAAACCTTAAAATCGTCAGGGGAGGGGTGCTAATTTTGAAAAAAGGAACTCAAAATGGAATATGAAGTCGAAAAGGCAGTCTTACCTGAGAAAGTAGTTTATGGCGTGGCAGCTATAACAACCAATGCCAATGAAATGACCCCCGATACTGGAAAAATACCTGCTTTGTGGCAGCAGTTTAAGCACCAAGTTAAGGTTGATTTTAAACAGGGAGAACGCCTTTATGGTGTTTATTCTCAGTATGAATCTGACATACATGGCGAGTTTACCGTGCTGGCTGGAAGCGATAAACCTATGGAAGGTTTAAGTAAAGTGGTTGTGCCTGAGGACCTGTATTTATGCTTTAAAGCAGTAGCCAGTGAACCAACAGATTCTGAACGTGTATCGACTGTGATTGGTTTGTGGGGGCAAGTGTGGCAATATTTTAGCCAGGATAATATGGCTGATCAACGAGCTTACCAAGTTGACTTTGAACACTATGCTTCACCAACAGAAGTATGTGTTTATATTTCTATTGTGTAGAAGCAGGGAACATGTAGATAACTAGGTTATTTTCGGTGGTTCTTCATGAATAGATTTTTTGTTAAGGTTTACTTAATTCAAACCTTAAAATCGCCAGGGGTGGGTAAGCTTAAATTTAAGGTATTAAAAAAGGGGCGAAAGCCCCTTTTGTGTTCGTATCTTGTTAGTGTCGAAGTTTAAGCTTTAAACTCGCAGAGTGATTTTCCGGTCATCTCTTTAGGTTTGTCAACATCCATCATGTCGAAGAGAGTTGGAATAACATCACACAAAGCACCATCATCCTTTAACGCACAGCTTCTTTCACCAAAGTAAACTAAAGGTACTGGGAAGGTAGTATGTGAGGTTAAAGGGGCATTTTTAGCTTCATTAAACAGTAGTTCCATATTGCCATGGTCAGCAGTGATAATAGCTTCTCCTCCTACAGTTTTTAAAGCCGCTAAAATCCTTTCAAGCGCAATATCAACGGCTTCAGCTGCCTTGATACAGGCAGGGATATTGCCGGTATGCCCAACCATATCGGGGTTAGCAATGTTGCAAATAAACGTATCATATTTACCCGAATGAATGGCTTCAACAAACTTATCGGTTAATTCTGGCAAGCTCATTTCAGGTTGCATGTCGTAGGTTCTAACATTGGGTGAGGGCACTAAAATACGGTGTTCATTTTCATTTGGCTCATCAATGCCTCCGTTAAAGAAGAAAGTGACGTGCGCATACTTTTCAGTTTCGGCAATGCGTAACTGCGTTAAACCGTTGCTGGCAATCACTTCGCCATAGGTGTTTTTTAAGTTAGTTGGGCGGTAGGCAATAATGGCACCTAGCTTTTCAAAACTTTTTTTGTATTCTGTAAGGGTGACAAAGGCGGATAACATTGGTACGCGACAACGGTGGAAGTCGGCAAAGTCTTCAGCGATGTAAGACTTGGTGATTTCTCTAGCACGATCAGATCGGAAGTTCATAAAAATCATGGAATCGCCATCTTCTATGGCAGAACGTTTGCCATCACTGTCTAAAATAGCGCTTGCTTGTAAAAACTCATCGGTTTCGCCACGTGCATAAGCGGCATCAATAGATTCGGCTGCTGTTGCATATTCAAATTCAGCTACACCACAAGTAATTAGGTTATAAGCCGCTTCAACACGATCCCAGCGACTGTCTCTATCTAATGCAAAGTAACGACCAATCACCGAGGCAATACGCCCGCCACCGAGTTCAGCCATATAAGCTTCTAAATCATTAATAAACTCAAGAGCAGATTTAGGTGAAACGTCACGACCATCGACAATGGCATGAAACAGCACTTCTGCTCCGCGGTCATGAGCCATTTTAATCGCCGCTTTCATGTGGGCAATATGAGAGTGCACACCACCATCAGATAGTAATCCTAAAATATGAACCTTATGTTTACGGGCAGTGGCATCGTCCATGGCTTTTAGTAACGCATTGTTTTGAAAGAAGCGACCATCATCAATGTCTTTTTGGATACGAGTTAATTCTTGGTAGACCACTCGGCCAGCACCTAAGTTCATGTGACCCACTTCAGAGTTACCCATTTGACCAGAAGGCAAGCCTACAAACATACCTGATGTATTAATTAAGGTATTAGGGTAGTTCTTTAATAGAGCATCCCAAACCGGTAGATTGGCCTGTGCAATGGCATTGTATTTGGTATCGGGCGAATATCCCCAACCATCTAAAATAATTAAGCCGGTTGGTCGTCTTTGAATTTTTTTTGTTTCGCTCATGTGGTGTCCTAAATATGGAATATTGCTAGTTTTTTGTTAGAAAAATAGAAGATTTACTAAATTCCTTTTATTGTAACGAGTTTCGCTGTTAAAATCATCCGCTTTGAAGTTTAGCATTCCCGGGCAAGATTGTTTTGGGTAGAAGGATTAGTAAATGTTTTTAGAGTTTGTTGAGTCGCAGGTCATTTTATTTGTTGCATTAGGTGTGGTGGTAGCCATGTTAATTTCGACTTATCTGGGAGATAAAATATCGGGATATAAGTCGGTTTCTGCAGATGAAGCTGTTCGTTTGTATAACAGCGGAGCCAAAGTGTTTGATGTACGCTCCAGTGCAGAATACAAGGGTGGTTATATTGGTGAGGCGGTGAATGTTGCTTCAACAGAGTTTGCTGACAAATTAAATTGTTTGCAGTTAGAGATGGACGATGAGATTTTAGTTTATTGTCAGTCAGGCCCACGATCCGCTTCAGTCGCTAAAAAGTTGGTAAAGGCGGGTTATACGCAAGTGTATAACCTGACCGGTGGTATCATGGCTTGGCAAAGTGCAGGGTTACCCGTGAACAAGCCAGTGTCAAAAAAAAAGCAAAAAAAAGAAAACAAGGTAAAGTAAAGATGGCTGAAATTATTGTATACAGCACGGCCTATTGCCCTTATTGCAATATGGCGAAAAAGTTATTAGAAGGTAAGGGGTTGGCTTACCAGGAAATTAATGTGGACGACAAGGCATTATGGCAAGATATGGAAGCTAAGTCGGGTCGTAATACGGTACCTCAAATCTTTATCGGCAATACGCATATAGGTGGGTTTGATGATCTATCAGCGGCGGATAAGTCGGATAAGTTAGACCAAATTATTGCCAGCGAAAGTTAATTTGTTGGCTCGTTAAGAATAAATTATTAATATAGTAGGAATGATCATGTCAGAAGCACAAACAGAAAAAAACTTCGGAATCCAAAAGGTTTATACCAAAAATATTTCTTTTGAATCTCCTAATGCACCCGCTATCTTTTTAGAAGAGTTTCAGCCTGTATTGAACGTTGACTTAAGTGTAGAGTCTAAGCATTTAGACGACGACTTGTATCACGTTGAGATTAGAGTCACTGTGACCACTACAGTAGAAGATACAACGGCTTTCTTATGTGAAGTAGAGCAGGCAGGCATTTTTAATATTGTTGGTTTTGAAGAAGAAGAGAAGCAATATATTTTGGCAGCGCAGTGCCCAAATGTTTTATTTCCTTATGCACGCGAAGTCATGTCTGACTTAATTGCTAAAGGGGGTTTCCCCCAATTATTACTAGAGCCAGTCAATTTTGATGCGATGTACGCAGAGCACGTTCAAGAAAACACTGACAGCAAGCCTTCTTAATTAATGATGGCTAGCTCTGCAGAAAAAATTGTTGTCCTAGGCGCGGGTGCTTGGGGGACTGCTTTGGCAGTTCAACTTGCTCGTGCGGGTCAAGAAGTTATTTTGTGGGCGCACAGCGCAACTCATTCAGAGCAACTGACGTTGCAACGAAAAAACCAACGCTACTTATCAGGCTGTACTTTTCCAGACAACCTTTCTATTTCAACGAATCTACCTCAAGAAATTCAGCAAGCCGATGGTATTTTGGTGGTTGTGCCAAGTAATGCATTTAGGGCAACCCTGCAAACCTTAGCCGACATGGATATTGAAGGGTTTAAACACCTTGCCTGGGCAACCAAAGGCTTTGAACCTGTTACCAATATGCTCTTGCATCAAGTGGTGGC
Source organism: Hydrogenovibrio sp. (assembly GCA_015484555.1). Lineage (GTDB taxonomy): Bacteria > Pseudomonadota > Gammaproteobacteria > Thiomicrospirales > Thiomicrospiraceae > Hydrogenovibrio. The sequence goes on from WFMZ01000037.1 coordinate 47,813, forward strand.
AGAAGTCTTGCCAAACCATTTTGGTGCAGCCGTATTGTCAGGCCCTACTTTTGCCGATGAAGTGGCGAAAGGTTTGCCAACAGCAATGGTGAGTGCTTCTGAAGATGGTGATGAAGCAATTTATTGGGCAAATGTTTTTCACCATGATGTCTTTCGAGTTTATACTCAAACCGATGTGGCGGGTGTCGAAGTGGGTGGGGCTTATAAGAATATTATAGCGATTGCTTCAGGCGTAAGCGATGGCTTGGGGTTGGGTGCTAATGCACGCACCGCCATTATTTCACGAGGCATGGCCGAAATGACTCGCTTTGCCGCTTTGTTTAATGCAACACCAGATACAATGAATGGTTTGGCGGGCATGGGTGACTTGGTCTTAACCTGCACAGATAATCTTTCCAGAAACCGACGCTTCGGTTTAAGCTTGGCTAGCAGTCATAAAACAATTGAAGAAGTGCAGTTGGAAATTGGCCAGGTTGTGGAAGGCGTGAAAGCGGTGAAGGTCGTGCA
>WFMZ01000038.1 GCA_015484555.1 Hydrogenovibrio sp.
AAATCACCCGGCACACAAAAACGCTTATGTTCAGGATTGTGTAGCGGGTTAAAGTCATCCGAAACTTCTTTTGCAAACTGACTGGCTTGTTCTGGACGAATAACGGTTTGTCCGTTTTCGGTGGTAAAAAATGGGTCTAAATACATGAGGACTCTTTGGTCAAAATAAGATTAAAGTAGATGTTTAGTAATGATACTAAACTCAGCCACTATTTTCATCCCTAAAGCCCTTCTTATCCTAAGTTTATCGATAAACATCCATATCCCTTACTAAAAGCTCAGCAATAGTCAAGTTATGTGTATGTAATGGTCAAGTTTTTTTGACCACATTGTTAGAGTAATTTTTCTCAATATAATTATTACGTTTTGTTAGGTATTTTATCTTCATTAGAAGTCTGTAAGCTAATCCACCACATACCTACGATAATGGGCTAGAATTTGCAGAACACGAACGTATGGCCAGTGGATTAAATGCAAAAATTTACTTCGCACATCCATACTCTTTGGGAAAGAGGTATTAATGAAAATACCAATGGACTGATTTGTTAGTACTTCCCAAAAGGAACTGATTTTAATTTCATTATCCAAGAACAGATTGATTTTGTAATAAACCGACTCAACAGTCGACCCCGAAAAACACGGGGAGGAAAACAGCCTGTTGAGCTATTTTTAGGAAAAGCTGTTGATTTAATTAATGGCTTAAATAGATTTGCACTTATATATGCGAATTCAAGATATGCGACTTCAAAATTACTTTTATTTTATTAAATCAACCTTAAAAATCGCCAGGGGTGGGTATCACCTTAGCCTTGTTGTTGTTTTAAATACAGTTTTTTCTATCCAAAAGCCTCTTTGAATCTAATTCAAATTAAACGCTAATAAACACTTGTAATTTCTGTTCAACCCCTTATAATACGCACCTATCACGAAAGCGGGAATAGCTCAGCGGTAGAGCACAACCTTGCCAAGGTTGGGGTCGCGAGTTCGATCCTCGTTTCCCGCTCCAATTTGGCGGAATAGCAAAGTGGCTATGCAGTGGATTGCAAATCCATCTACCTCGGTTCGACTCCGGGTTCCGCCTCCATTTTTTGTGATATTGCAGTATACTCAGTCAGTTGACTGGACACCTTGCCCGGGTGGCGAAATTGGTAGACGCAGGGGACTTAAAATCCCCCGGTGGTAACACTGTGCCGGTTCGACTCCGGCCCCGGGCACCATATTCTAAAGCCTGCTTAGCATTCTTGTTAAGCGGGTTTTTTTATGCCTAAAAAACAGTGATGATGAATTCAATACAAACAACACAAGCTAGGCTTAAAATCTTACTTTTAACATAGATAAATGAAGTCATCTCCTGTCTGCATAGAATAATAGAAATTCTACTTTTTAAACTCGATTATTTTTAGAGAGGGCTTACCACTTGTTCAGACCTCTGCTTCAACTTCAAGTAATGGTCGTCAATCAGGAGATGTAATGTTGTGTTTGAGTTCTCGGCTAATAGTTTATTGATGACGTTTTAACTTGGACATGATAGAGGTAAATGCTATGTTCAGCACGCTTAAATCGATAAATATAGTGTGGTTCTTCTAACGGGTATTGCACTGGTTAGTTGAATAGATGTCATAAAAAAACCGCTTTTTATCGGTTGTTTAGGTTTAAAGTCCTGTTTTAGGTTTAAATAATTTAGAGGACTTTATTAATGATACTAGCTAGTTTGGCTGGGTCAAAAGGTTTTACAATCCAGCCGGTTGCTCCTAGCGCCTTGCCTCTATCTTTCATTTCACGACTGGCTTCAGTGGTCATCATTAAAATAGGCGTAAACTTATAATTAGGTTCTTTTCGTGCCAGCGCCAAAAAATCTAACCCGTTCATCACCGGCATGTTTACATCTGAAATAATCACTTCAAATTTTTCTTTTCGAATAGCCTCTAATGCCTGAGCGCCATCTTCACATAGGGTTAAATCAAACTGCGAGCCTAATACCATCTCAACTAGTTTTCTCATGGAAGGAGCATCGTCTATATAAAGTATCTTGTTCATGGTCACTTACCTTTAAGTCTTTTCAATGAAATATTTTTTATTATAAGTTTTTTTCTGTCTGAAATTGTTTTATTCCCTTGAATAAGGGATGAGAATCCTTGTTTGAATGTCAAAATATTAAAGTTTTGAAGATAAGTTTAAGCTCTAGCCTATCAGTAAAATAATCTGGAAACCTTGTCTTAGTCTTGTTAGAATACTTCTTTAATTAGATAAAAAAATAGGGCTGTTATTGATGTTAGAAAGTATTAGAAATCATGCACAAGGTTGGATTGCTTGGGTTATTGTTGGGTTAATTATTGTAACCTTTGCTCTATTTGGAATAGAACAGTATGCTCAAACCGAAAATACAGTTGAAGTGGCTGAAGTAAATGGTGATGTCATTACGGGTACTGAATTCGTTTCGCTTTATAATCGCCAAAAGCAACGCCTTCAAACTCAGTTTGGTGACATGTTCGAGCAAGTTGTGAAAGATAAAGACTTAAGAGAGCAGGTATTAAATACCTTGATTGAGTCAAAAGTGATTCAACAGTGGGCAGACAGCCATAATATGGTTATTTCAAACCAGCAACTTTCAGCGGTCATTCAATCTATAGATGTATTTCATAAAAAAGGCAAGTTTGATGAAGCTACTTATGAAAGTGTTCTGCAAAATAACGGTCTGAACAAAGCTGTATTTGAGTATGATCAGAGACAGTATTTATTAGAAAACCAGGTTAAACAATTAACAAGTTCTTCTAGTTTTTCAACTTCATTTCAAACAGCAATACTAGCAGGATTGCAGTTTCAAGAAAGAAAACTTAATTACCTTCGTATTGACCAGAAGCCATTGGCCAAATTAGCGCCTGTTTCAGATAAAGCGATTGCTAAGTTTTATGAAAGTCATAAAGATGCCTATGTTATTCCTAAAAAGGTAACGGTGGACTATCTACTTCTTTCACAAAAAGAATTAGCTAAAGGTATCGTAGTCACTGATGCAAAATTAAAGGAATATTTTGATGAGAATCAAGATGAGTTTACTTCTCCTGAACAGCGTAAGGCTAGCCATATTCTAATTCGTGTTGATGCACCAGGACAGGAAGCAAAGGCACTTAAAAAAATAGAGGCCATTCAAACAAAATTAGCCGCAGGTGAGTCATTTGAAAAATTAGCGAAAGCAAACTCTGATGATCCTGGTTCTGCCAGTTTAGGTGGTGACTTAGGATTATTCCAACAAGGCATGATGGTGCCAGAATTTGATAAAGCTGTTTTTTCTATGAAAGTAGGGCAGGTTAGTAAGCCTATTAAAACAGACTTTGGTTATCACCTAATTAAGTTGGTTGCCATTGAACCTAAGAAAGTAAAAAGTTTTGCAGAGGTCAAGAGCGTAGTTGAAGAACAATATCGTTTAAAGGCGGCTGAAAAAAAATACTATGATTTATTAGAACAGTTAAATACTCTAACTTATGAGCAGCCAGATACCTTGGTACCAGCTTCTGATGTAATGGGTATCGCTATTAAAACTTCAACGCCTTTCGCGCGTAGCGGTGGAAAAGGTCAAATTGAGTCTAACCAAAAAGTGATTACAGCAGCCTTTTCTGAAGAGTTGATTAAAAATGGTAATAACAGTTCAACCATCGAGTTAAGCCCGACTTCATCAGTGGTGATTCGGGTGAATACCGTTATACCTGCTCAACAGGAAACCTTAGCGGATGTTTCTGCTGATATTGCCAAAGAAATCCAACGTCAAGCGGGTGTGAAAGCCTCTGCTGACCTTGCAAAAGGTATCTTGGAAAAGGTTCGGGCGGGTACATCTTTAACCGATATGGTTAAGCCAGGTGTTGAAATTAAAATGATCGGTTGGGTAAATCGTGAAAATAGGTTGGTGTTGCCACAAATTACAGCAGCCTTATTTAAAGCGCCTAAGCCGCTTAAAGGTAAAGCAAGTTATGTGATGACAACCTTGCCAACGGGCGATAGCTTAGTAATTGAAGTAGAAGCCGTTAAGGAAGGTGTAATGCCGACTGATAAAGCCATTCAAAATCAGTTAAAAAATACATCAGCGCAAATATTTTCTGAAGCTGAAATTGATGCTCGTATTGAAGTTTTGCTTCTTGAAGCAGATATTCAAAAGCGTGCTGCTTATTTAACAATTAAATAGCAAAAATCGCCAGGGGTGGTCTGGCAGTTTAATCGCAGACCACCCCTGGCGATTTTAAGCTTTGCCGTTCAAACAAAAAAAACCTCTATCAACTTTATATTGATAGAGGTTTTTTTATGCTTGCTTGCCCTTGAATAAGGACGGGTGTCTATTTACTTTTTAAAGATAGAAGTCGTATCATCATCGTTGTCATTATTACTGCTTTTCTGATCTCTTAGTAAGGCTTGAGCATGGTGTAAGTATTTCTTGCGAGACCATAATAAACCCCAACGAGAACCGCCTACTTGTCGCCAAAGCATGCTGGCACGAATACCTGCTAATAGTAGGGCGCGAATCTTGTTGGCAATGTGTGGGTTTTGCAAATGACCGTGTGAGCCATTCACCATAATTTTAGGGGAAAGGGTGCTGATGTTTTCGCTATAAGCTCTGGCTAAGGTAGCGATGATGTTTTCATGAAAGTCGCCAAACTGTGCTCGGTTATTTTTAGCGGAGCTAATGACGTTAAATACCTTGTCAAGCATGCCTTCTGTAGAGGAGACCTTGTCTTCTAAAATCATTAGGTTTAGTACATATTTAGTGATTTCAATATTACGAGTATTGGCCGCTTGGTTTGAAGACATTTGAGATAATAAGGTTTTGATACCTAATTGAATACCTTCTGCTTGCCCGCCAAATACATCTAATGTATTTTCTGGATTATCACAAAATAACGAATTAATGCTACTGTGAAAGGCTTCTTCATTGGTTTTACCTGTTGTCGCCAGCTCAAAAACCTGCTGTGCCACTTGGTAAATGCCAATTAAGGCGATGCTTTTATCTTGTTGTGTATAGTTAGTCATGGGGTAATCTCATCTAAATAATGGTATCTTCCAGTAATAATGCCGCCGCCTAAGCAGTCTTCAAAATTGTCGCCATCATAAAATACAATAGACTGTCCTGGTGCAATAGCAGTTTGATTATTATCGAATTTAACCGTCATTGTTTGCTCATCAATTTGTACTATTTCACAAGGCTGTTCGGTCTGGCGATAACGAATTTTAGCCTTTAATTTTTGTCCAACTTTAGGCGGTGTAGGCGAGGCCCAGTCGAGTGTTTTAGCGGTTAAATAAGCGTGGTTTAATAAAGGGTGGTCTGCACCTTGTACGGCAATCAGTTTATTGTTTTCCAAGTCTTTATCTGCAGCAAACCAAGCACCTTCAGATTGACCGTGCCCACCACCAATTCCTAAGCCTTTACGTTGACCTAATGTGTGGTACATCAAACCTTCATGCTTACCAATAACGGTTCCATGTTCATCAATAATATCGCCTGGCTGGGCAGGAATAAATTGCTGTAAAAAGTCTTTAAACTTACGTTCACCAATAAAACAAATACCGGTGCTATCTTTTTTATCATGGGTAATTAGCCCAGCTTCTTCGGCCAACTGTCGAACCAAAGGCTTCTCCATTTCGCCAACGGGGAATAAAGACTTTGCCAACTGATGTTGTTGTAACGTGTATAAAAAGTAACTTTGGTCTTTGTTGTTATCAAGCCCTTTTAGCAGATGGAATTCATCGTTTGAATCTTTGCTAATACGTGCATAGTGCCCGGTTGCAATATAGTCAGCACCCAATTCCATCGCATGGTCTAAAAAGGCTTTAAACTTCACCTCTTTATTACACAAAATGTCTGGGTTTGGTGTGCGGCCAGCTTTGTATTCAGCTAGGAAATGTTCAAATACTCTGTCCCAATAGTCTTTAGAAAAGTTTTCAATGTGTAAGGGAATGTCTAGCTTTTCACAAATTGAAAAAACATCTTTTAAATCTTCAGCAGCGGGACAGTATTCTTCTGTGTCATCACCTTCCCAGTTTTTCATAAACAGGCCTTCTACATCGTAGCCTTGTTTTTTAAGGATTAGTGCGGTGGTTGATGAGTCGACACCACCAGATAAGCCGACAATGACTTTTATGTTTGCGTTTTCTGGGCGGTGGGTTAATACTGAATGTGACATAACGTTGGGTTCTTTATTAAGTTCTTTAGCTGTTTAAATTGTTTTGTTTATATTGTTTTGTTTATATTAAAACCGTATTTTAAGATAACTTTATACCGTTTGTAACCGACTTTCGCCAGGTTGTAGTTGGTTTATTTTCCAATCACCAATTTGGGTTCTAATTAGCCGAAGGGTTGGAAAGCCAACGGCTGCGGTCATTCTTCTTACTTGACGGTTCTTGCCTTCGGTAATGGTTAACTCTAGCCAGCTGGTTGGAATATTCTTACGCTCCCGAATAGGCGGGTTTCTATCCCATAACCATTTTGGCGTTTGCATTATTCTTGCCTTGGCTGGCTGGGTTAGCCCATCTTTTAAGGTGACACCTTGCTTTAGCTTTTGAATCTCAGCTTGGCTAATAGCACCTTCAACTTGTACTAAATAGGTTTTAGGTTGTTTAAACGCAGGGCTGGTAATTTTATTTTGTAACTTGCCATCATTGGTCAAAATCAATAAACCTTCTGAATCTCTATCGAGCCTGCCAGCCGCATAAAACCCAGGTTTATCAATATAATTTGCCAAGGTTTCTCTATCACCTTGTTTCGATTCAGCATTCTTTTCATCGCTAAATTGGCAAAGCACGTTAAAAGGTTTATTAAAAATTAATACTTGGCTCATGACTAGCAAGGGTCTTTAAGTTAGAATAAGGACAATTCTAACATTTCCAAGGGTATTTACATGGCTCAAAACTCAAAGATCATTTATACACTGACAGATGAAGCACCTGCTTTGGCAACCCATTCTTTTTTACCAGTCGTTAAGGCCTTTTCTCAGTCGGCAAACATTGACATTGAAATAAGTGATATTTCTTTAGCCTCACGTATTTTAGCGAACTTATCTGACCACCTGCCTGAAGATCAAAAAGTAACGGATGCTTTAGCGGAGCTAGGAAAGTTAGTCACAGAAGAAGATACCAATATTGTTAAGCTACCGAATATCAGTGCGTCTATTCCCCAGTTAATGGCGGCTATTGCAGAGTTACAGTCACATGGTTTTGCTATTCCTGATTTTCCTGCTAACCCAGCAACTGAAGCAGAAAAGTCGATTAAAGCGGCCTATTCGAAAGTATTGGGTAGTGCCGTAAACCCGGTGTTGCGAGAAGGAAACTCGGATAGACGTGCGCCAGTAGCGGTTAAAAACTATGCAAAGAAGCATCCTCATTCAATGGGTGCTTGGTCTGCAGATTCATTAACCTCGGTTAAGCATATGACTGATGGTGATTTTTATGGCTCTGAAGTTTCAACCACTATTGCAAAAGAAACAGATTATAAAATTATCTTTGAAAGCGCTGATGGTAAAACGTCAGAATTGAAAGGTTACGCTGCTTTATTAGCCGGTGAAATTATTGATGCTTCTGTCATGAGCAAAAAAGCACTTAGCAGCTTTATTGCGGAAGCCATTAGCGAAGCTAAGTCAGAAGGTGTTTTATTTTCATTGCACTTAAAAGCGACCATGATGAAGGTATCAGACCCTATTATTTTTGGACAAGCCGTATCGGTTTACTTCAAAGACTTATTTGATAAGCATCAAGCAACTTTTGAAACACTAGGTGTGAATGTAAACAATGGTTTTGGTGATGTGATTGCTAAAATAGCCAGTTTACCAGCTGACCAAAAAGCAGCCATTGAAGCAGATATTGAAACTATTTTAGCCGCACAACCTGATATGGCAATGGTTGATTCTGATAAAGGTATTACCAACTTACACGTGCCTTCAGATGTCATTGTTGATGCGTCTATGCCAGCGATGATTCGTTCATCTGGCCAAATGTGGAACAAGGCTGGTAAGCTACAAGACACCATGGCCGTTATTCCTGATCGTTGTTATGCCGGTATTTACAAAGAAACTGTGAACTTCTGTAAGCATCATGGCGCTTTTGATCCAGCAACCATGGGAACCGTTCCTAACGTGGGCCTAATGGCACAACAAGCGGAAGAATATGGTTCTCATGATAAAACCTTTCAAATGGCTGAAGCGGGTAAGGTTAAGGTGGTCAGTGCACAGGGCGAAACTTTATTAAGTAAAGAGGTTGAAGCGGGTGATATTTTCCGTATGTGTCAGGCAAAAGATGCACCGATTCAAGACTGGGTTAAATTAGCGGTTTCTCGTGCAAGAGCAACGGGTTGGCCGACTATTTTTTGGTTAGATCATCATCGTGCACACGACCAACAGGTTATTGAAAAAGTAAACGAATACCTTATGTCTCATGACACGACAGGGTTAGAAATTCATATTATGACCCCTGAAGAAGCTACGCGCTATACCTTGCGTCATGTATCAGAAGGGCAGAATGTTATTTCGGTAACCGGTAATGTATTACGTGATTACCTAACCGATTTATTCCCTATCTTAGAGCTAGGTACGTCGGCAAAAATGTTATCTATTGTGCCTTTAATGAGCGGTGGCGGGTTGTTTGAAACCGGTGCAGGTGGTTCAGCGCCTAAGCATGTTCAGCAACTGGTATCTGAAAACCATTTACGTTGGGATTCATTGGGCGAATTTTTAGCCTTGGCTGTTTCTTATGAGCATTTAGCCAATAAGTACAACAATGCTAAAGCACAAGTATTGGCTAATACCTTAGATGAAGCGACTGGAAAGTTTTTGGACAATGATAAATCACCATCTCGTAAAGTAGGTGAGCTAGATAACCGTGGCAGTCACTTTTACTTAACCCTATATTGGGCGGAAGCACTTGCCGCGCAGTCGGATGATTTAGAACTGCAAGCACAGTTTAAAGAACTAGCCGCAAGCTTGATTGAAAATGAAAGCAAAATTGTAGCGGAGTTAAATTCGGTACAAGGTAAAGCGGTTGATTTGGGTGGCTACTTCCATGTAGAAGCAGAAAAAGTGTCTGCAGCCATGCGACCTAGCGTGACGTTTAATGCACTTGTGGATCAGTTTGCTCAAGCGTAAAACTAGCTTAAAGTAAGCCATAAAAAAACCTGCCAAGAGCAGGTTTTTTTATATCTATTGCTTTGAATATTGTCAATAGAATTTAGATTTAGTCTTTATTTTAACAAAATGATTTTAAAAGGTTTTTAGGCTAAGCTATTTCAAAAAACTGAAGTAACCAAAGGTCGTTAAGCAATTTCTGATTACCGTCATTTTTTAAGTAAGGTTGAAGCTGTTCAGCTGGGATAATGGTTTGGTTACACAGTAACTTAATGAAGTCACTTTCTGCGCCAAACGTGTTCCAGTTAGCACTGTTAATGTAAAGACGTATTTCTTGGTTTGTTGCTTCTTCGTCATCTTCATAATAGGCAAAACGACAAACTGGGTCTATTTGAATAGCGGAGCAGGTGGCTAAGTTGGATAAAGTGTCTACCAGCATTTCGATATCATCTATTTCATCTTCTGCTAAAGGCTCTGGTAGTTGTTGTGAACTGCCTGCATCTAGCTGAGTGGCAAAGCGCCCAAACCATTGCTTAAATAGTTGGTCGTTGTCTAGCACGCCTTTTAATAAGGTTTGAGCTTGTTTCCAGCTGTCATCACTTATTTGTCCTGGCTCACTATTAGACCAATCTGGGTCTTGGTATAGGGTTTTAAAGTCATCAGTTTCAGCTAGGTAGTCGCCAAAGCTGTCCCATACTTCAAGCCCTTTATAGCTTCGGTAGCCAATAGAAAAGGTCATGCAGTCATCGGTTAGGCCTATGCCATGGTGCCCCCAAATTGGTGGAATATATAAAATATCGCCTGGTTCACAAACATAGTCGTCTTCCACAACAAACTTTTCCATTAGGCGTAAATCAACACCTTCAATGTAGTTATTTAGGTTGCAGTTTTGTGAAGTCAGTTGCCATTGACGTTTACCTTGTGCTTGTAATAAAAAAACATCGTAGTGATCATAATGTGGGCCGACATTTCCGCCTTCAGTGGCGTAGCTCACCATAATGTCATCAATACGCCAATTTGGAATTAAGCTAAATTCATTCAGCAGTTCAGCAACGTCTGGCACCAGTTTGTTAACGCCTTGTACCAACAGTGTCCAGTCTTTTTCAGGCAGGTTTTGATAGGTACTCTCATCAAAAGGGCCGTTTAACAGTTGGTAGTCATCCTTGCTTTTTTGCACCACAATGCGGCTTTCTACTTCCTCTTCCAAGGATAAACCTGCTAGCTCTTCTGGGCTAAGTGGGTTTTGAAAGTTGGCTAGACCACCTTTAATAAGCAAAGGTTTCTTTTGCCAGTATTCGCTTAAAAAAGTCGCTTGGTCAATAGGCAGGTTAATCATGGTGTTTGAGCTCCGAATAATAAAAAAGCTTCTTACAAAGTGTATAGAAGCTTTTAAAAGGTAAAAATCGCCAGGGGTGGTCTGTTTGGCATGACCCACCCCTGGCGATTTTTAAGGTTGAACGATTTTACAATGTGTTTTAGTCGAGATTAACGACCTTTTAACATGGTTAACGCCAGTTCAATATTGGCCGCTTGTTGAGTAGCGTTACCAATGTAAGAAGCAGGGGTCATTTCTCTTAAAGCTTGCTTCGCTTCTTCAGGTAGCTCTAGTGTATCGACAAATTCTTGTAAAATTTGTTGGTTCACACGACGGCCACGCGTTAGCTCTTTTAGCTTTTCATAAGGGTTTTCAATAGCAAAACGGCGCATGACGGTTTGAATGGCTTCTGCTAATACTTCCCAGTTTCCATTTAAATCATCAGCCATTGCTTGCGCGTTTACTTCTAGCTTACTCAACCCTTTTTGGGTAGATGCTAAAGCAATCATGGTATGGCCAATACCCACACCCAGGTTACGCAAAACCGTTGAATCGGTTAGGTCACGCTGCCAGCGAGAAATAGGTAGCTTCTGTGCTAGGTGTTCAAAAATAGCATTGGCTAAGCCTAGGTTACCTTCAGAGTTTTCGAAGTCAATTGGGTTTACTTTGTGTGGCATGGTTGAAGAACCAATTTCGCCCGCAATAGTTTTCTGCTTGAAGAAACCAATAGAAATGTAGCTCCAAATATCACGATCAAAGTCAATTAATATAGTATTGAAACGAGACATAGCGTGGAAGTATTCTGCAATGTAATCATGTGGTTCAATTTGAATAGTGTAAGGGTTCCAAGCTAGGCCTAGGCTTTGCACAAACTGTTCTGTTAGCTCGTACCAGTTAATAGCAGGGTAGGCGGCAAGGTGAGCGTTGTAGTTACCGGTCGCGCCGTTAATTTTACCCATAATTTGCACGTCCATTAATTGCTTAACTTGACGTTGTAGGCGGTAAGCCACGTTGGCAAATTCTTTACCCGCTGTGGTTGGCGAAGCAGGCTGGCCGTGTGTACGAGACATCATTGGGATGTCTGCCATATCGGTTGCCGAGCTAGAAATTGTGTCAATTAGCTTTTGCATGCCAGGCACAACGGCTTCGGTACGTGCATCTTTTAACATTAGCGCGTAAGCTAGGTTGTTAATGTCTTCTGAAGTACAGGCAAAGTGTACAAATTCGCTAATCGCATTTAGCTCATCGTTACCTTCAAAGTGTTCTTTAATTAGGTATTCAACCGCTTTTACATCGTGGTTGGTAGTGGCTTCAATATCTTTTACACGCTGTGCCATTTCTAAAGTGAATTCATCTACCAATTTTAATAGGTGTGTTTCAGCAGCAGAACTAAGCGGTGGTACTTCAGGAATACCTGGGTGGTTCGCTAGCATGCGAAGCCAAGAAACTTCTACTTTGACACGGTTTTTAATTAAACCAAACTCGCTGAAAATTTCTTTTAAATCCCCAAGGCGAGATCCATAACGACCGTCGATAGGGGAGATAGCTGTAAGTTCTGAAAGTTGCATAGTGCGAAGTTCCTTATAACGAATAAATTAATGATGTGGTATTATATAGCAATCAAAAAAATATATCAGGCCTCCTTGGTGCTATCTATTGAATAGCGTTTAGCCAAGGCAGGAATTTTCGTTTAGGAGAGAAAATGTTAGCAAATTATAGAAATCACGTTGCCGAAAGAAAAGAACAAGGTTTACCACCACTTCCTTTAAATGCCGAGCAAACAGCGGCAGTGGTTGAGTTAATTAAAAACCCACCTGCTGGCGAAGCTGACTTTCTTGTTGACCTAATTACAAACCGCGTACCGCCAGGTGTAGATGAAGCTTCTTATGTTAAAGCAGGTTTTTTAGCAGACATCGCAAATGGCACAATTAAGACAGATTTAATTTCAGAAAGCCAAGCGACCTTCTTATTAGGGACGATGTTAGGGGGTTATAACGTATCGCCTTTAATTACGTTGCTAAGTTCTGGAAATAGCCTGGTAGTTGATGAAGCCGTAGCAGCATTATCTAAAACCCTATTAGTTTATGAAGCTTATCATGACGTTTTAGAGTTATCTAAAACGAATGCGGCAGCGAAGAAAGTAGTAGAGGCTTGGGCAGATGCAGAATGGTTTACCAATAAGCCTGCGATGCCTGAAGAAATGACGGTAACGGTTTTTAAGGTAGAAGGTGAAACCAATACAGATGATCTTTCACCAGCAACCGCCGCTTGGTCACGCCCTGATATTCCTTTACATGCTAAAGAAATGCTACAAGCCAGAATGGATGATGTTGATGGCACGATTGAAAGCTTAAAAGCAAAAGGCCATCCGGTTGCTTATGTGGGCGATGTGGTTGGAACGGGGTCTTCTCGTAAGTCTGCCATGAACTCAGTGATGTGGTTCTTTGGTGATGATATTCCTTTCGTACCAAACAAACGCCAAGGTGGTGTTGTTTTAGGCGGTACCATTGCGCCTATCTTCTTTAATACAGCGGAAGATTCTGGTTCATTGCCTATCGAATGTGATGTCACTAAAATGAATATGGGGGATGTGATTACCATTCACCCTTACGCAGGTAAAGTAATTAACGAAGCGGGGGAGACCATTTCTACCTTCGAAATCGCGCCTGATACCATGCCAGACGAAGTACGTGCTGGTGGACGTGTGCCGTTAATTATTGGTCGTGGTTTAACCGATAAATCTCGCCAAGCATTGGGTCTTGATCCTTCTGAAGTATTTATTCGCCCAACCGATAAGTCGGCGGCGACACATGGTTATACCTTAGCGCAAAAAATGGTCGGTAAAGCCTGTGGTATTGCGGGTGTTCGCCCTGGCATGTATTGTGAGCCACACATGACCACCGTTGGGTCGCAAGATACTACTGGTGCGATGACACGAGATGAAATGAAAGAGCTGGCTTGCTTAGGTTTTTCAGCAGACTTAGTGATGCAATCATTCTGTCATACTGCCGCATACCCTAAGCCAGTAGATATTACCTTACAACATTCATTGCCAGACTTTATGACCAGCCGTGGAGGTGTAGCACTTCGCCCAGGTGACGGGGTAATTCACTCTTGGTTAAACCGTTTATTATTACCTGACACCGTTGGAACAGGTGGCGATTCTCATACTCGTTTCCCAATTGGTATCTCTTTCCCTGCTGGGTCTGGTTTGGTTGCCTTTGGTGCTACTTTGGGTGTCATGCCTTTGAACATGCCAGAATCTGTTTTGGTTCGTTTTAAAGGTGAGATGCAGCCAGGTATCACTTTACGTGACTTGGTGAATGCTATTCCTTACCAAGCCATTCAAGAAGGTCTCTTAACCGTAGAGAAGAAGAACAAGAAAAATATCTTCAACGGTCGTGTCTTAGAAATTGAAGGGCTAGAGCATTTAAAAGCAGAACAAGCTTTTGAATTATCCGATGCATCAGCCGAGCGTTCAGCCAACGGTTGTGTGGTGAAACTAGGTGAAGAATCTATTATTGAATACCTAAAATCAAACATTGCTTTAATTAATTGGATGGTTGAAAACGGCTATGCCGATGCGCGTACTTTATTACGTCGTCGTGATGAAATGGAAGCTTGGATTAAACAGCCAACATTACTTTCTTCAGATGCAGATGCTGACTATACAGCGGTAATTGAAATTAACTTAAACGACATTAAAGAGCCTATTGTAGCTTGCCCGAATGACCCTGATGATGTGAAGTTGTTGTCTGATGTTGCTGGTACTAAAATTGATGAAGTATTTATTGGTTCTTGTATGACCAATATTGGTCATTATCGTGCAGCCGGCAAGGTGTTAGAAAATGTGGGAACGGTACCGACCCGTTTATGGATAGCCCCTCCCACTAAAATGGATGAACATCAATTAACTGAAGAAGGTTATTATAGTATTTATGGTCGCGTAGGCGCTCGTACTGAAATGCCTGGTTGTTCATTGTGTATGGGTAACCAAGCACGTGTGGCAGATAACTCGACGGTATTTTCTACTTCAACCCGTAACTTCCCTAACCGTTTAGGAAATGGCGCGAATGTTTACTTAGGGTCTGCCGAGCTAGCAGCAGTTTGTGCGACCACAGGTACTTTACCAACGGTTGCAGAATACATGGAAAAAGTAGCCTTGTTAGATACCATGACTGGTGAAGTGTATCAATATCTACAGTTTGATCAAATGGGTGACTATATTGTAGAGTCGCCTAAAACACTAGCAGAAATTGGTGTGGTAAAAGCCTAGCTTGACTGCCTAAATGACCACTAAGGGTCATGCTTTTTAAAAGAGCCTGCTTTATGCAGGTTTTTTTATAGCCACAGCTTAAAAGACTGCTTGTGGTAAACTCATTTAAGTAAAGTTACTTCTTACTTAATATGTGAATTAAAGAATATTCTTATGGCCAAAAAACTAAAAACCTCTTATGTCTGTACTGAATGCGGTGCTAATTACAATCAATGGCAAGGGCAGTGTACTGCGTGCTTTGAATGGAATGTATTAAAGGAATTTAAAGTTGCTCCTAGTAGCTCTACACCTACGCCTGTTCGTAGCAAGGGTTATTCTGGAGAATCTGTAAGCCAAGTTCGTAGTATTGATAGTATTGACCTAGGCGAAGTACCTCGAATCCATTCTAAGCAAGAAGAGTTAAATAGGGTTTTGGGTGGCGGTATTGTGCCTGGCTCAGTGGTCTTAATTGGCGGAGATCCTGGCGTGGGTAAGTCTTCTTTATTACTGCAAGTATGTTGTGAGCTAAGTGAAGCGATACCCGTTCTGTATGTTACCGGAGAAGAGTCGCTACAACAGGTTGCCATGCGTGCTAAGCGAATGGAGTTACCGGTTAAAAACTTAAAGTTATTAGCTGAAACGGATGTGGAATCTATTGTGATGGCTGCCAATGAAGAACAGCCAAAAGTAATGGTGTTAGATTCTATTCAAACCATGCAGCTTGCTGAGATAAGTAGTGCCGCGGGCGGTGTTTCCCAAGTACGTGAAAGTGCCGCTTACATTACACGTTATGCTAAACAAAATAATGTGATGATTTTTCTTGTTGGGCACGTCACTAAATCTGGTGAGGTGGCGGGGCCACGTGTTTTAGAGCACATTGTGGATACCGTTATCTTTTTAGAAGGGCAGTCTGATAGTCGATTTAGAACCCTAAGAGCGATTAAAAACCGCTTTGGTGCGGTGAATGAGTTGGGTGTTTTTGCGATGACCGATAAAGGGATGAAGCAAATTAGAAACCCTTCGGCTATCTTCCTGTCTCGTGGTGATGGCGTTTCATCTGGTTCGGTGGTCATGGTGGTTTGGGAGGGTTCACGCCCACTTTTAGTTGAAATACAGGCTTTGGTTGATGAGTCACCCTATGGTGCACCCAGGCGAGTCACGGTAGGCTTAGATAATAATCGTATGGCCATGCTATTAGCTGTATTACATCGCCATGCGGGCATTCAAGCTTCTGATCAAGATGTTTATGTGAATGTGGTGGGCGGGGTTAAAATTACAGAAACCAGTGCCGATTTAGCAGTACTGGCGTCTATTGTTTCTAGCTTACGTAATAAAGTGTTACCCGAGGACTTAATTGTTTTTGGTGAGGTAGGCTTGTCAGGTGAGATTAGACCGGTTCCTAGTGGTCAAGAAAGGCTATTTGAAGCGGCAAAGCATGGTTTTAAAAGGGCGATTATTCCTGCGGCAAACAAGCCTAAAGGTGGGGTGCCAGGTATGAAGATATTTGCGGTGACTAATTTGCAACAAGCTTTAGAGCACCTATAAGTTTAATGGTAGGCTTTATGCCTATTGGCGACGTTATTTATCTGGTTGGTATTGAATTTGAACCAGTGCCCCAAATAAAGGATGGTCTATGTAATGCAACTGATTAGACTTTATTTTTCGAGATTCATGAATTTGAAAACGCCAATATTCAGGTAGTTGATCAAGCTCCATTTTTTGGTGTAAAGCAAATTTCTTACGAATACGTAATGGAATTTTACGCTCAAGCTCTAAGTTGACAATCACGTGTGGATAACGAGACTTATAAAATAACAGGGTTCCTTCCACTCTAGGTTGCCCTTCTTTTTCTGGAATAACAGAGATAAGCAATGGTAATGCCTCGTCTTCAGGTACCGCGTTTAGTAGCCAGGTTTTATGGTAAAGCACCTTGTAGCCCAAAGCTGGCGTCATTTTTTCAACTTGTTCTGATAGCATACTTTCAGTTTCAGGCAAACCATCTACATTAACGGCTGTTTCGGTATCAATAATATCTGGGTTACTCGGCCAAAACTCTTCTGTCCAACCCCTTAATGCCAGTGTTTCAAATACCACAATTTCAACTTTAAATTTAGGTGGATTCTTAACTTCATCCGCTAAACTGGAGGTAGATACCATTTGGCCGAATAGAAATAGAAAGGCCAAAATAGAAAAATGCTTGGAAATATACTTGAAGTGTTGGAAAGTAGTCATACTGTTTGCTATCAACCTTAATTTTTAATAGAAGCAATCATTAGTTCAATGGCTTGAATTCTTTGTGTTGTTTCTGGCATTGTATCGAAATACTTTAATTCTGTTTGGCCTTTTAACTGATAATTTTTAGGGTGCTGTTGAATTAACTTGATTAATTTAACGGGGTTAATGTCAGGTGTACTACCAAATTGGATGCGTATTTGCGTTTCATGCGCATCAATTTTTAATAGATTAAGAGGTTCAACCAATATTTTGACTGAAGTAGAAGCAAATAAATTTTTAGTTTGTGGCGGTAATAAACCAAAACGATCAATCATTTCAACTTCTAGTTCTCGTAGTTGGCTGGCATTTTTAGCACTGGCGATGCGTTTGTAAAAAACCAGGCGAGTGTGAATGTCAGGCAAGTAATCTTCGGGAATAAGAGAAGGTACCCCAAGCTCGACTTCTGTGCCGGTATGTAGTTGTGTTGAAAGTTCTGGTTGCTTACCTGATTTAAGTGCTTTAACCGCTCTATCAAGTAAATCTGAATAAAGACCAAAACCAATTTCTTGCATTTGTCCTGATTGCCCATCGCCTAGTAATTCACCTGCACCCCGAATTTCTAAATCGTGGCTAGCCAACATAAAGCCTGCTCCTAAGGTGTCATGTTTGGCAATGGCGGCTAGGCGCTTTTCGGCATCTTTGCTCATTAATGCCTTACCCGCAGTAAACATATAGGCATAAGCCTTGTGGTGAGAGCGTCCTACACGACCACGTAACTGGTGTAATTGTGCCAGTCCAAACTTGTCGGCACGGTGAATTAAGATGGTGTTGGCTGTCGGAATGTCTATGCCCGTTTCAATAATGGTGGTACAGACAAGGATGTTGAAGCGACGGTGATAGAAGTCTTGCATGACCTGTTCAAGCTCTTTTTCATTCATTTGGCCATGTGCAATATTGACCCTAGCTTCAGGTAGTAACCTTTGAATGTCTTCTGCCATTTTTTCAATACGGGCAACATCATTAAATAAAATATATATTTGGCCACCACGACGTACTTCACGTAAGCAGGCTTCTTTAACCATGTCTTCGTTCCAGTCTTGCACAAAGGTTTGCACGGCTAGGCGTTTAGCGGGAGGGGTGGCAATGATGGATAAATCTCGTAGGTCATTCATGGCCATGTTTAATGTTCTGGGAATAGGTGTAGCCGTCATGGTCATCACATCTACTTCAGCACGCATTTTTTTCAGTTGTTCTTTTTGACGAACCCCAAAACGATGCTCTTCATCAATAATAATTAAACCTAGGTTATTAAAGATAGTTTCTTTTTGAATGAGCTTGTGCGTCCCAATGATAATATCAACTTGGCCATCGGCAATAGAAGCGAGTATTTGTTTTGACTCTTTAGCGCTTTGAAAACGAGATAAGCCTTCAATTTTAATGGGCCAGTCGGCAAAGCGGTTTCTAAAGTTTTCTAAGTGTTGTTGCGATAATAGGGTTGTGGGGACCAGTACGGCAACCTGTTTGCCAGAATAGGCGGCGATAAAGGCTGCTCGCATGGCGACTTCTGTTTTACCAAAGCCAACATCACCACAAACTAATCTGTCCATTGGACGATTGGTTTTCATGTCATTGAGCACTTCTACAATGGCTTGCTCTTGGTCGGGTGTTTCTTCAAAAGGGAAGCTTGCACAAAATTTGGTATAAGCTGGCTTATCAATTTTAAAGCTATGGCCAGGCATAGACTCGCGCTGAGCATAAATATCCAGTAGTTCTGCAGCAACATCACGCACTTTTTCGGCCGCTTTCTTTTTAGCCTTTTCCCATTTATCAGACCCTAGCTTATGCAAAGGCGCTGTTTCTGGGTTGGCACCGGTGTAGCGGCTAATTAGATGCAAGCTAGTAACCGGCACATATAGTTTGGCTTCACCAGCATATTCAATGGTTAGCAACTCATGCGGCTCACCTTGTAGAACCATGGTTTCTAGCCCACGATAACGACCGACACCATGGTCAATATGCACGATTGGGTTGCCTATGTCTAGTTCTATTAAGTTGGCGACACTGTTACCAAACTCACTGTGTTTACGCTTTCGCCTGCGCTTTTGAATAACGGTGGTGCCAAAAATTTGGGCTTCTGAAATAATGCAAAAATTATCGGTAAGTAAGCTGTCTTCAAGTGGTGAGACTAATATTTGACTATTAGCTGCGGTGGTTAAAAAATCTGGCCAGCTATCGAGTACCTTAGGATTTAGGTGCTTTTTAATATTTTCTTTTTTCAGCAAGGTCAGTAAGGTTTCGCGGCGGCCAGTTGACTCGGCACTAAACAATACACGGCCTTTATATTGGTCAACAAACGCATTTAACTTAGCAAGCGGGTAATCACTGTTATTTTGTACACTAATATTTGGCATAACTTGAGTATTGAAGCTGGCTGTGACATTTTTAGTCGGTAAGGTTTCAAGCGTTATTCTATGTTGTTTTTTTAAACGGCCAAATAACTCACTTTCTGTTTGAATTAATTTATTGGGTGCTAAAATGGGGAAGTCTGGGTTGTGTTGAGCAATATCAAAACGTTCTTGGTAGTCTAACCAGGTATGTTGAACTTGGGCTTGTAAATTACCATTATCAAAGAACAAAGTGTTGTCTGGCAGGTAATCGTTTAAGGTGGAAACCTGTTCATGAAATAAAGGAAGGTAGTATTCTAGCCCGTCTAAAGTTTCTTGTGCATTAACCGATTTAAACAGTTGACTATTACGGGATTCTTTACCAAATTCTTCTTTAAAGTTCTGTTTAAACAAATGGATACCGGTATCTGTTAAGTCGTATTCTTTGGCAGGTAAAAGTTCGATTTGAGTAAAGTATTTTAATGTTCTTTGGGTTTCTGGGTCGAAACTTTTAATGGTTTCAATTTCATCATCAAACAAATCTAGGCGAAAAGGGGTTTTACTTCCCATGGGAAAGATGTCTATTAAAGAACCTCTAATGGCAAAGTTACCATGCTCTATAACCTGACTGACACGCTGATAACCACCCGTTTCTAATTTAGCTGAAAAGGCATCAACATCTAAGGTTTCGTTGGTAGACAATAAAAAGGTAAAGCGGTCTATAAACTGGTGTGGAATGACTCTTTGCAATAAAGTACTGACCGGTAAGATAAGCAGCCCTTTTTTTAAAGCGGGTAGGCGATACAGGGTTTTAAGTCTTTGTGAAATAATATCTTGGTGAGGGGAAAACTGGTCGTATGGCAAGGTTTCCCAGTCAGGGAAATGCAATATTTCAACCGATTGTTCGCCATCATGGTTGGTATTAAAGAATGTAATGCTTTCTTCAAGCTGAATGGCTTCGGTTGGATTTTCGGCTAAAAAGACAACAAGTCCGTCATAACTCTTCGTTTTGTCGTATATTACAAGGGATTTTTCAGCCATGCTTTTAACGTGCCAGTAAGAACGTTGCCCCTTTAAGGGAATAGAATGGGTCTTAAAAAGCGTGCTAGGTTTAAGCTGGGTCATGATGTGCCGAATAAATATAAATAATTAAGTAGTGTATTTTAGCAGAGGAAGGAATGTTTTTGATGAGAACGCAATGGATTACAAGTTGGATTCTTTGGTTAGGGCATCATAAAATGATGGCAAAGTTGTTAGTGGGTCTAGTAGGGCTGGTTTCATTGGTGTCTTTAAGCTTTCAGCAAGGCAGTTCAGCTTATTTATTTTCTGGCGAATCTTTTTTGGTTTTTGCCAGTATGTTGGTGATGTCTATCATGGCAATTAAGCTACTAGATTCCTTTAAAACAGCCTTGTTATTACTGTTTGTGATGTGCTTTCTCTATATGGTGAGCGCCGCTTTACTTTTGGTGCTAGGGGTGGAGAAAGATGAATTCACGGTATTGGCAAGGGTGGTGGTCGTGACTTTAATGATGAGCCATTTAATTCACTTTTTAACCGCTTTATTAAAAGAAATGGCACGAGGACTGCACCAGTTTGATGCTGTTGTAGAAGCCTTGGCGTTAACCCATCAACCTATTCTATTGTCTTCTTTAACCACTATTTTAGGTTTTGTTATCGTCGCTATATTTGATAATCGTTTTGACACCATGGCGACGCAAGTTTTGCTGGGTGTGGGTTTAAGCTATATTGCAACGCTGAGTTTGGTGCCTTTAATCTTATTATCGGTATTGCTAGAATTTAGAGTGGGGCATACGGAAGACCGTCATGGCTTGGCTGGTATGGTGAAGTTTATTCAGGCTAGACCACCCCTGGCGATTTTTGGCAAGCTAATGCTCGTACTCATGTTTTTCTTTATCATGTTTAGGTTATGGCAAATATTAGATGTGGTTGCCGCCTTAGTTACGATGCTCGTGATGAGTTTTATTTTACTGTTATTGGCCTGGCAAAAAATTTTTGTAGCTGGGTTAGCGGTGTTAATTGCTTTTGTTTCGGTAATATTCCCTATTTTAATCTGGGTTGAGCTACAAGATTGGGTATTAATTTCATCTTTAGTTTTATTAGTGCCAATAGGCATTGTCTTGGACGATGTAGTTCATTTCTTTACGCGGTATCACCGGGCAGAAAGGTTGTTTTTGGTAAAGCCTGCAGATAAAGTTAAATTCGCAATAAATAGTGTAGGGCGTTCTATTTGGCTAACCAGTCAGTTATTAATGGCTGGACTTGCAGTCTTATTATTTTCCAACAATACCCTGGTTATTCAAGCTGTTATAATTACTTTGTTGGCATTATTAATGGTTTCATTTATTCTTTTATGGTTGTTACCAGCGGTTGTAAGCGTACGTGAATAGGTGGGTTGTACTTAAATTGGCTTATAAGCGTTTCATTATATAAGTAAATGCAATAATTCCTATAGTTAAAATTAATTTTCTTTCAAGTTGTTTTTACGTCATGATGACCGAGTAGATTATGAGCGCACAAGACAAACGATACAGTTCATAATAGTTAAAACTTAAACGAAAGGTGAATCACATGGCAACAATTGTTGTAGTAGGAGCAAGTACAGGTGGACTTCCAATGGCTTACGATATCCGTAAGAAATTAGGGAAAGAACATACTATTAAGGTCGTAAATGCAGTAGAGGAATTTAATTTTGT
Organism: Hydrogenovibrio sp.; assembly: GCA_015484555.1. Lineage (GTDB taxonomy): Bacteria > Pseudomonadota > Gammaproteobacteria > Thiomicrospirales > Thiomicrospiraceae > Hydrogenovibrio. The sequence continues at coordinate 21,974 of WFMZ01000038.1, forward strand.
TCCTTCAAACCCTTGGGTTGCTGTAGGTTGGCGTAAGCCTGAAGACATTTCTTTTAAGCTAGAGCCTCATTTAGTTAGAAAGGGGATTGAGTATTATCACAATACGGTAACTAAGCTTGAAGCTGCCGAAAATAAAATTACACTAAAAGATGGCTCAACCATTGATTATGACTTTCTTATCTTAGCAACCGGTCCCTCTTTGGCCTTTGATGAAGTGGAAGGGTTTGGTCCAAAGTCACAAGGTGGTAATACGGTATCTATCTGTACAACACCTCACTCTGCTGAAGCTTTTGAACAGTGGGAAGCTTTCTGTGAGAGCCCTGGGCCAATCGTTGTTGGTGCGGTTCAAGGGGCATCTTGTTTTGGTCCCGCTTATGAGTTTGCCATGATTATGGAAACTGAATTACGTAAGCGTAAGATTCGTAACCAAGTGCCAATTACTTTTGTGACGGCAGAACCTTATATTGGTCACCTAGGTTTAGGTGGTGTCGGCGATTCAAAAGGTTTACTAGAATCAGAAATGCGTAACCGTCATATTAATTGGATTTGTAATGCAAAAGTGACCAAAATTGAAGACGGTACTATGTTCGTTGATGAATATGATACTCGTGGTGAAGTGATTGAGCAGCATGAACTGCCTTTTAACTATTCAATGATGTTGCCTGCATTTAAAGGGTCTAAATTCTTACAGGACTTGATTGAAAAAGAGAATATGGGAGGACCTTTGGTTAACCCGCGTGGTTTTGTAAAAGTAGATAACTTTAGTCGAAATGGTACCTTTAAGAATATTTATGCACTAGGCGTGGGTATTGCTATTCCTCCTGTTGATACCAAGTGTTCAGTGATGTGTGGAACGCCTAAAACGGGGCTAATGATTGAATCAATGGTGACAGCCATTGCGCATAACATTGCTGATGAATTAGCAGGTAATGAACCGAGTTCAGAGCCAACTTGGAACACCGTTTGTTTAGCCGACATGGGTGACACGGGCGCAGCGTTTGTGGCACTACCACAAATCCCTCCTCGTAACCTAACTTGGGCTAAGAAAGGTAAGTGGGTTCACTTGGCGAAAATTGCTTTCGAAAAATACTTTATTCGTAACATGAAAGCAGGTAATTCTGAGCCAGTTTACCAGAAGTATATTATGAAGATGATCGGAATTAACCGCCTGAAGTCTGACAAGTAAAGTAAGTTATTTATTTTAGCTAGTTAAAAAACCCTCGTAAGAGGGTTTTTTATTGCCTAAATATTATTGTTTGAAAGTTAGGAAATAATTAGATGGCCTGTATAATGTCGCCATGGATATTTTTACAATACTACTTTATTTAGATTTACTCGGAACCATTGTATTTGCAGTCAGTGGGTTGCTTGCTGCTAATGGTAAGCGTTTAGATTTATTTGGTGCGGTATTCATCGCCATGGTCACAGCTATTGGTGGCGGAACTCTAAGAGATTTGATTTTAGGCGAACCTGTATTTTGGGTGTTGAACAATATCTACATTTACTTGGTTATTGCCACCACCTTTGTGGTGTTTATTATTGCTCGTTATCGAAATTTTCCTGTACAGCTTATCCTTTATTTTGATGCATTAGGCTTAGCGGTCTTTACTGTTTTAGGTGCTCATAAAGCATTAGAACTTGGCTTTAGTCTTCCTATTGCAATTATTACGGGAGTCATGACAGGTGCATTTGGCGGGGTTATTCGAGATGTATTGGTAGGCGAAGTACCCTTAATATTCCGTAAAGAGATTTATGCCACGGCTTCCTTTTTTGGCGGGTTGATCTATGTCTGGTTACAATCAACCAATTTACCTGTTGAAGTACCTATTATTGTTTCTATTTTATTCATTTTTATTTTAAGGACCTGGGCTGTTAAATTAAATAAAAGCTTGCCCGTGTTCGATTTTCACCGTCATTAAGAGTCTTTTTTCTATGTTTAAGCTTCCGTTCGAATTGTTGTTAGGTTATCGATATACGCGTGCAAAACGACGCAACGGGTTTATTTCCTTTATCTCCTTGTCATCAATGATAGGTATTGCACTGGGTGTATTTTCATTGATAACTGTGTTGTCTGTTATGAATGGCTTTCAAGAAGAATTACGAGACCGTATTTTGGGCATGACTGCCCATATGACCTTGTCTGAGCAACAAGATCGCTTAGGAGACTGGCAAGCTTTATATAAGCAGGTTCGTGGGCTTAAACATGTTACTGGTGCTGCACCGAACGTCATGGGGCAAGGTATGTTAACGCATGGCGATAAAGTAAAAGGGGTTTTAGTGAGAGGGGTTTTACCTAAGTATGAACCAGAAGTAGCTGATATTGAATCGAAAATGATTGTTGGTCATCTAGCTGAACTAAAGCCAAGGGCATATGGCATTATTATCGGAAAAGAGTTAGCACAATCTTTAGGCGTATCAGTGGGAGACAAAGTAACCATGGTCGCGCCACAAGGTTCTGTCTCTCCAATGGGCGTTATTCCAAGGGTTAAGCGGTTTACCGTAACCGGGATATTTGAGGCAGGGATGTTTGAATATGACAGTGGCTTAGCCATTATTAATTTACAAGATGCCCAGAAAGTATTTAAAATGAAGGGCAAAGTCTCTGCCTTACAGTTGAAGTTAGATGATATGTTTAATGTTAAAGAAGTTCGAAATGAGATAGGAGATAAGGTTAAAAAACTACTTTACACGCGAGACTGGACTCAGCAACACGCAAACTTTTTTAAGGCTATTCAAATGGAAAAGAGAATGGTTTTTATCTTTCTAACCTTGATTATTATGGTAGCCGCTTTCAATATTGTTTCTACGATGGTGATGGTGGTGACCGATAAACAAAAAGACATTGCTGTTTTAAGAACCATTGGTGCAACACCCGGTAGCATTCAAGCTATCTTTATTATTCAAGGCTTAATTATTGGTATAGTGGGTTCCGTAGCCGGAGGGATACTCGGTGTGATTGCGTCTATGAATATTGATGTCATTGTGCCCTTTATTGAAAGGATATTTAACTTTAAGTTTTTCCCCGCCGACATTTATTACATTAGCACTATTCCATCAGATCTTCATTGGGAAGATGTTTGGAAGGTATCTGGTTTGGCATTTATAATGACCTTAATTGCCACCTTATACCCTGCAAGACGTGCTTCAAAAATCCAACCTGCGGAGGCTTTACGCCATGACTAAATCAAGCGATATTATTATTGAAGCAAGTAATATTACCCGCACCTTTGCCGAAGGAGGCTTAAAGACCGAAGTAATCAAGGGTATTGACTTTACACTGTCTCAAAATGAAAAAGTGGCCATTATTGGTAGTTCTGGTTCGGGTAAAACCACTTTATTGCAAATGCTAGCGGGGCTAGATCAGCCAACTTCAGGCAAAGTATCACTGCATGGGCAGGATTTCGCTAGAATGAGTGAATCTAAAAGAGGAAAAATGCGAAATGAACACATGGGGTTTGTTTACCAGTTTCATTTTCTGTTACCAGAATTAACGGCCTTAGAAAATGCCATGCTACCTTTAAGGGTTAGGCGTGCTGCTCCGGGTTTTGCCGAAGCAGAAGCTAAAGAAATTTTAGATAAAGTGGGGTTGTCTTCCCGAATTCACCATAAGCCTTCTGAACTATCTGGTGGAGAACGCCAGCGTGTTGCTATTGCAAGGGCGCTCATTACCAAACCTAGCTGTGTTCTAGCGGATGAGCCGACAGGAAATTTAGATGATCATGCTGCCCAACAGGTGTTTGACCTAATGTTGACGCTAAATGAAGAAATGAATACAGGTTTGTTGGTCGTCACGCATGATATGAAACGCGCTCAACAAATGGATCGTCAGTATCAGCTTGTAGAAGGCCACTTTCAAAACCATGATGAAGCTTAGGGGCTCTTTTGTTATCTATACAATCTATTAGCTTAATGGCAGGCACGAAAGTCCTGCTCGATTCTGCCAGTCTTACCATTCATCCTAAGCAAAAAGTAGGGTTAATAGGTCAAAATGGTGCAGGTAAGTCAACTTTGTTTAAGGCCATTTTATCTGATGCCGCACTGGAATCGGGTAATATCGCCTTGCCTGATGCTTGGATTTTAGGCGTTGTTCAACAAGAGTTAAAAGCCACGTCACAAAGTATCATTGATTTTGTGGTAACGGGTGACACGGAATACGCCAGGATTATGAATGCCATTTCCCTTGCTGAGCAAGCAGATGATAATGAATCTTTAGTCAAACACTATGATGAGCTAGATAAAATATCTGGTTATCTTATTCCTCAAAAAGCACAGCAGCTACTCTATGGTTTGGGGTTTTCGGAAACAGACTTTATCAAGCCAATGACTGACTTTTCAGGTGGTTGGCAGGTACGTTTAAAGTTAGCAAAAGCCTTGATGCAACGGGCCGATTTATTGCTACTTGATGAGCCAACTAACCACTTAGATATTGAAGCGGTATCTTGGCTTATTCAATGGTTAAAGTCTTACGAAGGTGCCGCCATGGTAATTTCTCATGACCGACATTTTTTAGATGAAGTGGTTGAAGGAATTGCGGTTATTCATGAGCATAAGCTCAACTACTATTCAGGTAACTTTGCGGCCTATGAGCGCCAGCGAAATGAACAGTTGATGCAACAACAAGCTTTGCATGACAAGCAAAAACAACAGGTTCAACATTTAAAAAGTTTTATTGAACGCTTTAAGGCAAAGGCTTCAAAGGCTAAGCAAGCGCAAAGCCGTGTAAAAGCATTAGAACGAATGGACTCTGTTGCAGCGGTTCAAGCTTTAAACCCATTTCAATTTAAATTTTATGAAACGGGTGCTGTACCAGACCCAATGCTACAAGTGCATGATATTCAGTTTGGTTATGCCGATACCTCTATTATTGAAAAAGCCGATTTAGTGCTTCGTGCAGGTGATCGTATTGGTTTGGTTGGCGTGAATGGTTCGGGTAAATCTACTTTATTGAAGCTGTTGATAAATGAGGTTCAGCCTCAGTCGGGCAAGGTGGTGATGTCGAAAGGCGTTAAGGTTGGTTATTTTGCTCAGCACCAGTTAGAGTCATTGAACTTAGATCAAAGCCCTTTACAGCATATGTTGGCAATGGCTAAATCTTTAAATGTATTTGGTATTCAAGACTTTGTGAGTGACCAAGAGGCCAGAGATTTTTTAGGTGGCTTTGGGTTTTCACATGAAAAAACATTAGAAAAAGTCGCTAGGTTCTCGGGTGGTGAAAAGTCCCGATTATCGCTAGCGCTGATGATCTTCCAAAAACCAAATTTAATTATTTTAGATGAGCCAACCAATCACTTAGACATGGAAACACGTGATGCACTTGATATGGCCTTACAAGAATTTGAAGGGGCTTTAATTTTAGTGACGCATGACCAGCATCTTCTTTCTAGTATCGTCGATCAGTTTTGGTGGGTACACGATAAGCAGGTAAGTTACTTTAACGGTAGCTTGGAAGAGTACCTTCAGCAAAGGCTAAAAGTGGTCAAAGAGCAACAGTTTAAACTAAAAGCAGAGAAGAAGGGCGCGGCGCCTCTTGGGGCAAATAAAAAAGAACAACGCCAAGAAAATGCACACGTTAGAAAGCAATTGCGAGATGCCACAAGGCTACAAGCTAAAACATTAAAGAAAGTCGAAAAAACATTGGAAGTAACCCAAGCTAAGTTAACGGCGATACATTTAACAATGGAAGATGCCACGCTTTATGATTCTAGCAACAGCACGCAGTTAGCGGAAGTATTAAAAAATGAAGCGACGTTAAAAATTAAAGTAGAGTCGTTAGAAGAAGAGTGGCTAATGCTTGAAGAAGAGATAGGCGAGATAAGTAACCAGTTTTTGGAGAAGACTTAATGTTTAACATAATAGGTATCGTTCTTTTTTAACGGCCACTTCTGTGAGTGCTGATAGTTTGTCTGCAAAAGAACAGGCTGGAAAAAAGCTCTACCAGCAAGCTAACTGTATTCAATGCCATGCTAATGGCTTGCACTTTGGCGAGGCTGCTAGAGATTTCCCAGCTTTAAGAGGGTGGGTGAAGTCATGTACCATTTATTTTAAGTATGATTTCTTTCCAAGTGAAGAAACTAACATCGCCTTATATCTTAATAAAGCCTACTATCATTATTTGTTAGATAAGTAGTCTAATATCTTAGCTTTTAATTCGCAAAGAAAGCCAGTATAATCCCCCGATTAAAATCATTTTAACGATACGAAACTAGAGAGTATAAGCATGCAAGTAACAGTTGAGAAACCAAAAACAGGCCTTGAGCATAAGATAAACGTTGTAGTTCCGACTGGCGACATTAGTAAGAACGTAGAAAAGCGTTTAAATGAAATTCGTCGTACTATGAAAATGGATGGCTTTCGCCCTGGTAAAGTGCCGTTAAATGTTGTTAAGCAACAGCATGGTGCTCAAGTTCGCCAAGAAATGGTCGGTGAATTGGTTCAAAGCTCTTTTTATGATGCCATTACAAAAGAAGACTTAAATGTAGCGGGTTACCCTATGTTTGATTCTTTAGACGACAAAGGTGATTCTGTTGAGTTCACTGCTACATTTGAAATTTTCCCTTCGATTGACCTGCCTGACTTCGCTAAGCTAAAAATTGAAAACATTACTGCTGAAATTACAGACAAAGATGTTGATAACATGATCACTAAGCTACGTGAGCAAAAGCAAGTTTGGAAGCCAGCTAATGCGAATAAAAAAGCAAAACTAGGTGAGCAAGTTATTGTTAGCTTCGTGGGTAAAAAAGACGGCGTTGAATTTGATGGTGGTAAAGCAGATGATGTTCCTTTAGTACTAGGTAGTGGACGAATGATTCCTGGTTTTGAAGATCAAATTGTTGGTATGAAGAAGAAAGAAGAGAAGGTAATTGATATTACTTTCCCTGAAGACTATCAGTCTGCAGACTTAGCTGGCCAAGCTGTTACTTTTGATATTGAAGTACATTCAGTTCAAACACAGGTATTACCTGTCATTGATGAAGCATTTGTAAAAGGATTGGGTATTGAAGATGGTAAAGAAGAAAGCTTAGTAGCTGAAATTCGTAGCAATATGGAAAAAGAGTTAACGAGAGCAGTAGAAAATAAAAACCGTACACAAGTGTTAGAAGCTTTATCTGATTCAGTTACGGTTGATTTACCTAAGTCAGTATTAGATCAAGAAGCCTCTACTTTAATGCAACGTCAGATTGAGCAGTTCCAGCAGCAAGGTGTTAATCCTGAAGATGTTGGCCTAAGTCTTGAAGCCTTTATGCCTGAAGCAACGACTCGTGTTAAGTTAGGCTTAATTCTTGGTGATATCATTAAAGAAAATGATATTAAAGCAACCGAAGCATTACGCAGTGCCTTTATTGCAGACCAGGCTTCATCTTATGAAGATCCTGATGAAGTGATTAAGTGGTATGCTGAAAACCCTGAAGCACAACGTGAAATTGATTCTATTATTGTTGAAAAAGAAGTGGCTAACTTAGTCCTTGCCAAAGCAAAAGTGACTGAGGTTAAGAAATCATTTGATGACGTTGTTAACCAGTCTGCTTAACATTTGATTCGTGTTAAAAACTTAATTTGATTGGCTATTTAAATAATAGCGGGTCGGTTAAGTTTTTTTGCTTTATAAGCCGGAAATAAACAGCTAAGATGGTTTTAAAAAAACTAATTTAAAACGATAGACAATGTTTTAAACTCAAATTTACAAAGGTTATCTAAATGAATTCATTTGATATACAAAATACATTAGTCCCGATGGTGGTAGAACAAACCAGCCGTGGAGAAAGATCTTATGATATCTATTCT
>WFMZ01000039.1 GCA_015484555.1 Hydrogenovibrio sp.
GCTCTATCGTTTCTACATCACTTTCCTTAACCGGTACTTCTATCATTAATAGTTTTGGGCAGGAAAAAGCCGTGATATCTAATGACTCTAATGCCATTTTATCTACTTCAAACTCATACTCGTCTTCATAATGATCTTTAATAATCCAGCTCATGGTTACCCTTTTTAAATATGTAATAATTGAGTGAAATAAGCAATTTTGTAACCAATAAGATAAGTGAGCAGAAAGTTAAAGTCAGTTTAATAATGAATAGAGCAGATGCGGTAAGAAGCCGTTTGTTTTTCAGGCAGTAAAACGGTTACCTCATCTTCCAAAGACTTTCCTAGCAAGCTTTTGGCAATGGGCGTCAGAATAGATATTTCATTTTTTTCTGGGCGCGACTCAATCATACCGACCAACTTATATTGAACAGGGTCTGTTGAATTCATTTCTTCTGTATCAACATCTAACCTTTTCAGAGTAACGGTTGCACCAAAATAAACTTTAGTTTGATCTTTTGGCTTATCTTGCACAACTTTGACATCTTTAAAATGCTTTTCTAAATACCGAATACGGTAGTCTAATTCTCGTAATTCTTTTTTTCGGTAGATGTACTCTGCGTTTTCAGATCGATCTCCTTCTGCAGCAGCGACACTAATTGCTTTCACAATCACTGGCCGCTGCTTGAACCACAAGTCAGTTAATTCAGCTGCTATGCGCTGATAACCTTCTGGCGTAATGTAGTTCAAATAAGCCCTTTACGTTGCGCCAATACACCGACAGCATAGTAAGCAACTAATACGATAACAGCCAACCAAGTATCACTGGCTTCTGCCAACCAACTAATGGCTAAAGGCGTTAGGAACGAAGTAATAAAGGCAAACCCTAAAGCACAGAAAAGCACAAATAGCGTTAAGCGCAATAAATAAGCGAGACTGCCGATTTGACGTTTTATTTGAGTAGTAATGGTATTGCCATAAATGACTAATAAGGTGGCGACAAGAGATAAGCCGACTTCTGATAAGTAGGGCCGAATAAGTTCTGAAGAGTTTTCTAAAAGTGATAGAAAGAAATTAATAACCGGATCCATAGCAAACACCTTTATAAATTAAGAAGGGTTAAATTATAAAGTGTCGAGATCCGAAAAAGGATAAATTTAAACAGTTTTACTGATGCCAAATCAGTAACGACCTTGCAGATAGGTTAAAAATTCTTGGTTTTCAGCTCGCATTTTAGCTAACTGATGGTAGGTGTAATTCTTATCATCATCTTTCAAGGTAAGATCTGGCGATGCTTTGCCTTTAGACAACCTGGCTTTAGCACCTGGAATGGTAAAGCCTTGATCATGCAGTAAAGATCTGATTTCTAAAACTAGTTCTAAGTCAGCACGTTGGTAATATCTTCTTCCACGCCTTTTACTGGGTTCTAAGTTATCAAACACTTGCTCCCAATAGCGTAATACATGCGATTTAACATCACACAATTCACTGACTTCGCCAATTGTAAAATACTTTTTATTGGGAAGTTCAACCACTACTGATGCTGTTTGACTACGCTTTACCATGATTATCTATTTGAGCCCGTAACTTTTGTCCAGGCTTAAATGTTACCACTCTTCGAGCGGAGATAGGAACATCTTCACCTGTTCTTGGATTTCTTCCTGGCCTGGCTGATTTATCTTTTAGCTCAAAGTTACCAAACCCTGATAACTTAATTTGCTCACCTTTCACCAGCACGGTTGAAATTTCAGTATAAAACTGCTCTACCAATTCTTTAGATTCACGTTTATTAAAGCCAAAAGTATCGGTTAAGTTTTGTGCAATGTCTGCTTTTGTTAATGCCATCTGTGCTTCCTATCTCAACTCTGCAGCAACAGCATCATTCGCTGTCGCAATTAAATTATTGACCAAGGCATCAACTTCTTCATCTTGAAGCGTACGATCTTGGTGTTGAATTTTTAAGGTAATGGCAATCGATTTTTGGTGATCTTCTATGCCCTGCCCTTTATAAACATCAAATACTTCAATCGACTGTAGAATGTCAGATTTAACCGTGGCTAAAGCATCCATTAACTGTTGAACAGAAATATCATCTTCTAGCACAAAGGCTAAATCTCTTTGCACTTCTGGGTGCTTAGAAAGCTTAACTGCAGAGGGTACCTGCATGTTTAAAATAGCATCTTGTTCAAGATCAAACATAAACACCTTGCCAGAGACACCCGCTGTTTTCACTAAGCTTGGGTGCAACTGCCCCATTGAACCAATCTCAACGCCATTTAAGACGATAGAAGCTGATTGACCTGGGTGAAATATATCAAACTCTTTCGCTTCAAATACAACCTGCCCTGTTAAGTGACTCATGGCTAGTAAGTCTTCTACTTGACCTTTTAGATCATAAAAATCAATAACACGGCTTTCATTTGACCAACCCGCTGGGTACATCGTGCCGACCATAATGCCTGCTAGCATTGGCTTTTGAATTAGGTTTTCAATCGTCCCATCCTGGTTAATGAATACCAAACCAGTCTCGAATAACTTTAAACGGCTTTGCTGACGGTTTTGGTTGTAAGCCACCGTACTTAACAAACCTGGGAATAAGGAAGTTCTCATCGCCTTCATGTCATCAGAAATAGGGTTCTTTAAACTGATGGCAGCGACTGAAGGCATTAATTTTTGCTGTGCCTTTTCTTCCACAAAGCTATAAGTAATGACTTCATGAAAACCTTTCGCCACTAGGTTCTTTTTAAGGTCGTATAAATCTTGTTTGTTTTCAGCCAAAGCGGGTAAACGCATCGGCGCATCAACATTGACTTCTGGTAGGTTGTTATAACCATAAACACGCCCAATTTCTTCAATTAGGTCGGCTTCAATTTCCATGTCATAACGATAAGTCGGTGCAACCATACCCCAACCAGTGCCATGCTTATTCACAGCAAAGTTTAATCGTTTGAAAATACTTTCAATTTCATCATCGCTAATATCAACACCTAGCAACTTGCTGACTCTTTCTGAACGAAGTTCAATTTCAATCGGTTGATGACAAGCACTATCATTCACGATAGACACTATTTCAGACACTTTCCCGCCCGCAATATCAACCAACAAGCTTAGTGCACGTTCTAGCGCTCTTTCTGGCAAATAGGCATCCACGCCACGTTCAAAACGGTGAGATGACTCTGTATGCAAACCATAACCACGCGCCTTACCCGTAATCGCTAAAGGATTAAAGTTAGCACATTCAAAAAATATACGGCTGGTTGAATCTGAAACGGCCGAGTTTAGCCCGCCCATAATGCCGGCTAAGGCAATAGCACCAGACTCATCAGCAATGACCAAACTATCTTCTTTTAAGCTTAGCGTTTTGTCATCTAAAGAAACAAACTGTTCGCCCGCTTTGGCTTTGCGTACATCAATCGAACCGGTTAGCTTGTCGGCATCAAAAGCGTGCATGGGCTGACCAAGCTCTAGCATGACATAATTGGTAATATCAACCACTAAGCTTTTTGGCGCTAAACCAGAACGATTTAAACGTTGCTTCATCCAATCTGGTGTTTGAGCTTGCGCATTAAAACCTGATACTTCACAGCCTAAATACTTAGGACAATCTGTTGATTCGGACACAGACACAGTTTGAGAACAGGCGCCTGACTTGGCCACATCCATATTTTCAAAAGGTTGCTTAAGAGCAATACCACTAATAGCAGAAACATCTCGTGCAATTCCTTCTACGCTTAAGCAATCTGCTCGGTTAGGCGTTAAATCAACGTCAATCACCTGGTCATTTAAATTTAAGTATTCGCGAATATCCATGCCAATAGGGGCACCTTCTGGCAACACGTGCAAGCCATCAACCCCTTCATCTGGCAAGCCTATTTCGCTGGCACCACATAACATGCCATTTGAAGGCACGCCACGTAACTTGGCTTTTTTAATTTTAAAATCACCCGGTAAGACTGCACCGACTTTCGCACAACAAGCCATCATGCCTGCGACAACATTTTTAGCACCACAGACGATTTGTACTGGCGCATCTTCGCCTACTTCTACTTGGGTAATATTTAGCTTGTCTGCATCAGGATGCTTCTCAAC
>WFMZ01000040.1 GCA_015484555.1 Hydrogenovibrio sp.
CTAGGTTTAAAGTTACGCTTATGGAGCTTACAGTAATGACAAAACATACTTTGAAAGTACCTGGTAAATTGGTTTATGCCGTTCGTGATGAATATGGTTTAATTCAAGTCATTGATACGACTACAACTCGCAGCTTATACTTTAACTCCCCTGTTCAACAAAGTTGTTTATACCTGCAAGCACCGATGAGTTTATCTTTTGAATATCAACAGCTTATTCTAGACCGTATTGACCAATACCTTAATAAGTCAGCCGTAAACACGACCTTAATGCTAGGGTTAGGCGGTGGTAGTTTAACCAACCATTTACATTGCATGCTTCCCAAGGCGCAACATACCGTCATTGAATTGCGTGAAGAAGTCATTCATATTGCTAAGGAATATTTCTACCTTACCGATGATGAGCACATTACTACTTTAGCTACCGATGCCTCAGAATACGTAAAAACATCACCCCCTAATGATATTTTTGTGGTAGATTTATATGATGAATCTGGCATGCCAGAGGCATTCAAAACAACCGAATTTTTAGAAGACATGCTTGCCCTAAAAACCACTAAAAACTTAATTATTTTTAACCTGTGGACATCTACCCCACAAGAAAGCTTGAAAATTATTAAATACTGGGAAAAACAAGGTTGCTTTAGAATACAAATTGCACAAACACAATCAAGTGGAAACCTCATTCTTTCCATAGAATAAAGGACAGTATATTATGGGATTGGCAACAGAAATGCGTCAGAATGCTGGCTTAATTGGTCGCATATTCAATGAAGGGGATTCTGCTTGCCTGGCCTTTTATTACCATGATCACTTTCCCATATTCATTTCCACCTATGCCATTAAAAATATTTTAGGCCAAACTACGCACCAGCTAATTGAAGCGAATGCCGGCATACTCGACTGGATTCATCCCTGTGATATTGATAACTACATTAACGAGTTGGCAGACTACGTTAACCAACCTGACTTAACTCACTTTGTTAAAAATGACTTTCGCATTATTAACCACCAAGATCAAGTAGAGTGGATTCGTGAGCAAGGCTATATAGAAAGAAACACAACTACCTCTGCCGATAAAATAGCCGTTAACTGGCATAAAGTAACAAGCGAATATGCCGCCAAAGAAGATAAGCAAGAGTCATTAAAAAATATTGAAGTCATGTTAAACACGTTAAATGTCGCTTTCTTTGAATATTATTTTGAGTCACAAACCGTGGTTTATTCAGACCAGTGGAAGTCGATGCTTGGTTACAGCTCTCTCGAAATAAGCGCACAGTTTTCAGAATGGGAAAAACGTGTACCCCGCATGCACTTTGAAAGTATTCAAGCGGCGATTGATGACCATATTCAAGGTAAAACAGATTCGTTTGAATCCATTTACCCTATTCGACATAAACAAGGCCATTTAATTTGGTGCCTTGCCAAAGGCTGTATGCAACACAATGAAAAGGGCGTACCTTACAAGCTGGCGGCAACCGTCACGGATATCAGCGCCATTCAAAATCATAACCAAAACCTTGACCTACAAGCCATATTCCAGCAAGCCCCTAGCGAACCTTTTGAACAAGTATTTAATCAGTCTCCTGTCGCTATGGTCATTCATGATATTGAAGGCAAGGTGCAAAGCATTAATCCTAAAATGACCGACTTACTCGGCTATCCTCTAAGCGAAATTAAAGACAAAAACATTACCCACTTTTTGCATGACTCTGCTCGCCAGGCAACCGTGATTAATTTACAATTATTATACAGTGGCGAGCTTAAGGTCAGTACCGAAATACGTAAAGTAAAACACAAATGTGGCCACTACCTCCGCGTTCGATTTAGCAGCTTTATTATCACCACCAACCAAAACGACAAACTTCTATGTTCATCAGGTATTTTATTAGACGAACACGACCGCCCTGCCCCTTAAAGCAATTGTTAAATTCTATAACCGAATAGCCAGCTATCTAAGCTATAATAGCCGCTTTAAAATTACATTAGATTTCACATGGCTCACTTATTCCTTCGCGACACCCAACTTAGTTTTGGTACACACACCCTACTTAATAAAACAAACTTTCAAATAGAACCTGGCGAAAGGGTTTGTATCGTAGGGCGAAACGGTGAAGGAAAGTCGACTCTATTGAAAGTGGTTGAAGGTTCAATCGAAGCCGATGATGGTTCCAGAGTCATACAAGATGGTATTAAAATAGCCAAACTTCAGCAAGAAGTCCCCAACGATATGCATGGTTCTGTATTCCACATTATTGCCAATGGACTAGGCAACATGGGCGAGTATTTAGATGAATACCATGCGCTAAGCCACCAGTTAGCTGAAGACTACCAAGAATCTATTTTAGACCGCATGACTGTTGTGCAACAGCATATTGAAGAAAATGATGGTTGGGCACTGAACCAAAAAGTTGAAACCGTTATTTCAAAACTAGAACTCCCTGCAGATGCTGAGTTCTCAGACCTTTCTGGTGGCATGAAAAGACGTGTTCTACTGGCACAAGCTCTGGTTCAAACACCAGACATATTGTTACTAGATGAGCCAACCAACCACTTAGATATTCCCTCTATTCAATGGTTAGAAGACTTTTTAAAAAACCTAAATTGCAGCCTAGTCTTTATCACTCACGACCGTGCATTTTTACAAGCTTTAGCTACCCGTATTGTGGAGCTAGACCGCGGCAACCTGTACAACTGGGAATGCGATTACGCGACTTATTTACAGCGTAAAGAAGAGCAACTAGAATCTGAAGCCAAGACCAATGCCGTATTTGATAAAAAACTAGCACAAGAAGAAGTTTGGATTCGCCAAGGCGTAAAAGCCAGAAGGTGCCGCAATGAAGGACGTGTTCGTGCCCTAGAAAAGTTACGTTCAGAACACCAAGCCAGACGTAGCCAGCAAGGCAAAGCTAACTTACAAAGTAACGTGGCGGATAAGTCAGGTAAACAGGTTATTGAAATAGATAACATTAGCTACAAGTGGCCAACCAAAACCATTGTAGACCAATTTACCTGCATGATTATGCGTGGCGATAAAATAGGTATTATTGGGGCAAACGGTTGTGGTAAATCAACCTTATTAAAACTCATTTTAGGCGACCTTCAACCTACCGAAGGACACGTTAAACTAGGTACTAATTTAAAAATTGCTTATTTTGACCAGCACCGAGTGCAGTTAGATGAAAATGCACATGTTGTTGACAGTGTGGTTGAAGAATCTGATTACATTGAAATCAATGGTCAACGTAAACATGTAATGGGCTACTTACAAGACTTCCTATTCTCTCCAGAAAGAGCCAGACAGCCTGTTAAGTCACTGTCTGGTGGTGAAAGAAACCGCCTATTGCTTGCCCGCGTATTTGCCAAACCTTCAAACCTACTGGTACTCGATGAGCCAACCAACGATTTAGACGTTGAAACACTAGAACTACTAGAAGAGTTGGTAATGAACTATAAAGGCACAGTATTAATTGTTAGCCACGACAGAGCCTTCTTAAATGCCGTTGCCACCAGTTCTATTGTGTTTGATGCACAAGGTGAAGTAAATGAATATGTTGGTGGATATGATGACTGGATTCGCCAAAAACCAGCCTTAGTACAAAGCAAGCCAAACAAACCTAAGTTAGAAAAGCAGACCACTAAAAACACAGAAGCAACTATAATCCACCCTAAAAAACGAAGCTTTAATGACCAACGTGAGTACGAGGCTATTCCTGCTAAAATTGAAGCCTTAGAAACTGAACTAGAAGCATTAAACTTAAAAATGTCAGAAGCAGATTTTTACCAACAGCCTAATTACCAAGC
>WFMZ01000041.1 GCA_015484555.1 Hydrogenovibrio sp.
CAGCGTCAGATGTGTATAAGAGACAGTGAGAATCGAAGATGGCTATTAAAATAAAAACTGAAGATGAAATACAAAAATTACGCATAGCCGGTCGCTTAGCTGCTGATGTGCTAGAAATGATTGGCAAATATGTTGTTGCAGGCGCCACCACCGAATCTATCAATGCCATTGCACAAGACTTTATGGAAAACACCCAAGGTACCATCCCCGCTACATTGGGCTACCATGGTTTCCCTGCCGCCAGTTGTATTTCTATCAACCACGTCGTCTGCCACGGTATTCCTTCTAGCAAAAAGCTAAAAAAAGGTGATATTGTCAACGTAGATATTACCGTGATTAAAGACGGTTACCATGGCGACAGCAGTGTCATGTTTGAAATAGGTGCCGTTAAACCGTTTGCCGCCCGTTTAAGCAAAGTAGCCCGCGAATGTTTATGGCTAGGTATCGAGCAAGTAAAACCAAAAGCTACTTTATACGATGTTGCACTTGCCATTGAAACCCATGCGCACAATAATAACTTTAGTGTCGTCAAAGAATATTGTGGTCATGGTATCGGCGCAGACTTCCACGAAGAGCCACAAGTATTACATTACGCCGCACCAGAGCTTAAAAATATAGAACTAAAGCAAGGTATGGTTTTCACTATTGAACCTATGATTAACCTAGGCAAAGCCGGCGTAAAATTATTAGGCGATAACTGGACGGTTGTTACCAAAGACAAAAAGCTATCTGCACAATGGGAACATACTTTACTGGTCACCGAAACAGGTGTCGAAGTGCTAACCTTACGCACAGATGAACAGCCTTTTTTACCTGCTTAAAGCTGCTTCAGCTAACCAAGCTTAAAGCAGAAAACTTAGCGTGTAGCGGCAACTTAAACAGCCTAAACATGCAGTTCCAATATCTCATTATTTTACCCATGTTTTACCCGCGATTTATTAGCAAAGACCGCTTTGCTTTGCCACACCTTATTACCCTTATGCCTTTAACCTGAGAATTGCCGTATGAATACCCATGACATTCAAAATTTTATTCAATCTCTTTCCAGTCAGCCTTACAACCAAAGTTTAAAGCTAGGCAGAGAAATTATTACGCAATTCACCAATCAGCAATATGCGCAGTATGATCAAGGCACACTCGTAAAAGAACTACTAGTAAGCCGCTCTGACTTTACTGACAACTTCTTAACCCAACTGTGGCAACACTTTCTACCCGAAGCCGCTCAACAAACACTAGCCCTCTTTGCCGTGGGTGGTTATGGTCGCCAAGAACTACAACCCTACTCAGACATTGATATTTTAGTATTTGGCGAAAACTACCAGCCTTATGCCGAAGCCTTGTCAGAGTTTTTTAGACTGCTTTGGGATATTGGTTATGAAGTTGGGAATGCCGTTCGAAACCAGCAACAAACCATTGAAGCGGCTATGGACGATGTCTCTACCGCCACCAACCTAGTTGAATCTCGCTACATTACCGGCAATGAAAGCAACAAGGAAAACTTGTGTGATATTTGGGATGAAAATAACGTTTGGCCTAGTAGCCAGTTCTTCCAAGCCAAGCTAGACGAACAAGCTAAACGTCATGCGCGCTACCAAGACACCATTTATCAGCTAGAACCCAATGTAAAAGAAAGCCCTGGTGGGTTACGAGATATTCATACCATTTTCTGGATAGCCAAGCGTCACTATGGCGTACATTCCATAGAAGAGTTAATTAAACACAAATTTCTTAACCAGCAAGAACTAGATGAGATTATGGATGCTTATGATTATTTAAATGACGTCCGCTTCACCCTTCATCGCCATAAAAAACGTTCGGAAGACCGTTTGCTGCTCGAATATCAACAAGTACTGGCAGAAAAGAAAGGGTTTACATTTGAACTCGCCACGCAATCTGTTGAAGCTTATATGAAGCCCTACTACCAAACGGTACAAACGGTAGCCAAGCTAAACGAAATTTTACTACAGCATTTTACCGAAGAAATTTTTAATAAAAATGATAAAGAAATCATAGATATAAACCCACGATTTCGATTAATAAACAACTACTTAGATATAAAAAGCGATCACTTGTTTAAGAAAAACCCTACCGCTTTATTAGAAGTCTTCCTTATCTTATCTAGCCAGATAGAGACTATTAAAGGCATTCGTTCACGTACCATTCGAACCATCAGAAACAACCTGTCTTTAATTGATAATCAGTTCCGTTCTGATGCCATTAACAAAGCCCTATTTATTGAAATTTTTAGGCAACCTAAAGGCGTAAACGCTTCATTAAAAAGAATGCACAGCTACGGTATACTCGGTGCTTACTTACCGGTATTCCATAAAATATCAGGACTCATGCAGTTCAATATTTTTCACGCCTATACGGTGGATGAACATACCTTATTAGTCATTAAAAATTTGCGTCGCTTTTTTATTGAAGACTTTACGCTAGAATTTCCAACCGCACACCACATTGCCAAAACCTTAGCTAAACCAGAAATATTACTCTTATCAGGGCTGTTTCACGATATAGCTAAGGGCAGAAATGGTGCTCATGAAAAATTAGGCGCACAGGATGCCAAGCTATTTGGCCAGCAACATCACCTTAGTAATAATGACACAGAACTACTTAGTTGGTTAGTACTCGCTCACCTAGATTTTTCCTATTATGCTCAAAAGAAAGATATTTCTGACCTAGATGTTATTAATGAGTTCGCTCAAAAAATAGGATCTCAAGAAAAGCTAGATTACCTCTATCTACTCACTGTTGCAGACGTAATTTCAACCTCTCCTAACACATGGAATGAGTGGATAAATAGCTTGTTTTTGCGCTTATACAACCAAACTAGCAAGGCTTTAGATGTCACCATTGATCTACCTAAAACACGTGAAAAACAAGCACTAGAAACTAAAGAATCGGCGATTGAAATACTGATTAACCGAGGTATTAAACCTTCAGAATATAAATCATTCTGGCAAGAATTTAGTAACACCGAATTTTTCAACCGTCACAGTCGCCATGAAGTCGCCCGCATTACCAAAACGTTATTACAGCGTAATGAACATAAGATTATTACCAGTATTGAGAAAACAACCCAGCGAGGTGCCAGTGAGTTAATTATTTTAATGGAAGATAGAGATTATCTATTTGCCCAAATAACCAAAGAACTTGATGCCCTGCACCTAAACGTGATGGAAGCCAAAATTTATACAGGGAATCAAAATAAAACCTTAGTTATCGTGCACTTTTTAGACAGCAACAGCCAAGCATTAACCAATAACGATACGATTAAAACTGTCAATAAAACACTGCAATATAAATTAAGTTTAACCGATGAAGTCCCCATAACTTTACATCAAAAAGAACCTAGACTACTTCGAGCATTCGATACAGAAACAGAAGTTATTTTTAATAATATTTCTCCACAAAGAACTGAAATGACCATCAACACCAAAGATATTCCCGGCTTATTGGCTAAAATTGGTTTGGGATTAAAAGAAAGTGAAATTCGCTTACATGATGCAAAGATTCATACCGTGGGTGAAAAGGTAGAAGATGTCTTTATTATCAGCACCATCGACAACCTAGCAGTTGACAGTAGTGCACAGAAAAAATTTCTGACCAATAGTTTACTTGCCTCTATTAATCACTAAAACTAGCAGAAACTATACTTTATCAGATAAGCTTAAAAGAATATTAACCTAATTTTTAAAGACACCCTAAAACTTTTAGCATATCCTATGCTTTCGAAATGCTCTATTAGACAAGGTCAACTTCATCAAAAGAAACTTTTAGCTGGCTTTGCATGGTGGTTAACCACAGCTTACCTGGCTGAACTTCAAACACGTAAGGATAAGACAACCAAGCATCCTTACATTGTGCAATCACTTTGGGTATCGTCCAGGTTTTACCCTCATCTTCTGAAAAACAAATGGCTAACTCTTCTCGTTGCCAAGAAGCCGCTATTTCGGAAAACTGCCCTGCTACTCTCGCCACCTGATTTTCATTAGCTTTATAAAGCTGATTAAAGACCATCATAATGCGACCACTTTTTAAACGTGTCAGCATAGCTGGCGAGCTACTAGCTTCAATGCCCGGTGCTACCTTTAACCAAGTTAAGCCTTTATCATCTGAATAAGCATGCCAGAAAAAATCTTTATTGGTACGAATACAATACCAAAGCGTTTGATCCTTCAATTCAACCAAAGTACCTTCATAACAGCCAGCATGATGTCCTTGACCACCAATGTCTAAATGATTACTAGCCTGCCAGCTTTTCCCATCATCTTTTGATTGATAGGTTAAACTAAAATGGCGACCATTTTGGTAATCCAAATTTTGTGCAGACACCACTAATTCGCCCGTTCTCAGCTCAATTAAACTGGTGGTCGCACCACAATAGCCAGTTTGAATAATTTCAGGTGTTTGCCAAGTATGCCCACCATCTAAACTGCGTACAATACATAAATCTAAACGAGTATTTTTCGTCGGCAAGTTAGTTTTTTGAACCCAGTTAAAGTGAATATTAGCCATATTTAAAAAGCTTAATACCACCGTTCCCGCTTGAGTAACACACAAAGCATGAGTATCTTGTACCCACCAAGTTTGTCGGTCAAACATAGACGCTCCCTGCCAAGTTTGGCCTTCATCATCAGAATGCCATACCTTATCACCTTCAATCGCCAGTATTTCAGACTGCTGATTACGCACAAAAGGCCCGTTTGGTGTAACAGCCAGTTCTGATACCTGTTCCTTTAAATACACCATGGCATCTGTTTTGGGCGCAAGCTTAAAGTCTAGTTTAATATTAGGAAAGGGAATCATAACGTTGCCTCCTGGCAAGAGATAAACAAGAAGTCCAGATAAGCGAAAACCGAACCAATGACATTAATAAGCCGAGATTAAATTCGGTGTTAACAACATTGTATTCGGTTTTAAGTAGCGCAGTGTGCCTATGTTTCAGTTAGCATCTAACCTTAAAAAGGTTTGATTACAACCAATATAAGAATGATGGTTACCAATACTAATGGGATTTCATTTGCCCAACGGTAGTAGACGCTTGAATGAGTTAAGTGACCTTCTTGCATTTCTAACATGCGCTTCTTAGCCCAAAGGTGATACACCACCAACAGGATAACAAAAATAATTTTTACATGTAGCCAACCCATCCCTTTTGCAACCGGAAAATATATTAACCAAAGTGCGATACCCGTTCCAATTGCTAGCATCATCATAATGGTCATAAATTTATATAGTTTTTTCGCCATAATCGCTAAGCGCCTCACATCTTCATTGGCTGCTTGGCCCTCTACAAAATGCACAAAAATACGGGGTAAATAAAACAACCCAGCCATCCACGACATCATAAATAAAATGTGAAACATTTTTAACCAAAGCATATAGGTCTCTCCTATTGAAAAATAAATAAAATTGATTAGAACAGTATGGTAACTTTATTTTAAGGTAATAAGCATTTTAAAAGCTGATTTATCCCTTATGCTCTCTAATTAAACCTAGTTTATTCAAGGTATTTCACCCTATTCACTTTTTAAAATAAAACCAACCTCTAGCACCTTAATTTCCAAACAAAAAGTCTTTCAGCAGTTGGTAATGGTTTAATAAAGCAGTCAGGTTTGATCGACATAGGTTCAACTAGTCAGAGCAACATCCGTAAGAATTAAATAAGGCTTTTTGTTGTATTTATTTTAGACAATAAAAAACCCCTATAACTACTTGAATTACAGGGGTTTCGAATGATGGTGCGCCCGAAGGGAACTTCGAAACGAAAACTTATCTTTTAAATTCAACAGGTTAGGTTGTTTAAGAACCAATATCTTTAAATCCACCGGACTTTCCACCGCCGGCTACCAATTACTGATTTTAACATAAAATTGAATTAAATAAACCCGTCTACTAAATCGTTAATATTGGTTGCTTGGATAAATTGTGAACACTGTTCCAGGCAGCAAAATAAGTCCTTTCACACTTAACTTTATCCAGCCCTTCAAGACTTAAATTCTCTTGTAAAAGACAAGTTTTTGTCTTAATTACAAAGTACAGTTTTTCATTATTTGCTTTATTTGATTACGGGTGCTCACAGACATGTACATTGAATCGACATCAACCATATTCATGTCGATAAAACCTAAAATCTTCGACATATATAAGGTGGTAATTTCACTAGTTTTAAGATCCTTCTCTTCAAGTTATTCCTATATTGTTGAAACTGCTGTTAAGTGGGTCTTCAGTTGCCGAAGGTAGAAGTAGGTTATAACCCCACCCTACAACTGACAATTTTTTAAAAAAAAACGATAATAGCAATATATGCATTGCTTAAACCTTAAAAAGAAACTAATATGTTTCTTATATTAAAAAAGCAACTCATGTGATTACAATGCCAAACTCTTTACTTCAGCAGATTAAAAAAAGACGACTTAAACTCGGTCTTAAGCAAAATGATATGTTGCTGCGTGTCGGTATCTCTCGTCAGCAGTATCAACGGTTAGAGTCTAAAGGAAACCCTAGGCTAGATACTTTGGAACTGGTTGCAAAAGGTCTCAACAGCGAACTCGTGTTAATTCCTAAAGAAAATCTAAGTGCTGTTCAAGCTATTCTGAACACGAAGGAATCTGATTCAGCCTTATCAGACCCCTTAGATCCTAATGAGAGTGATAAAAAAATACTATCTGAAAATCCTTGGCAAGGTTTACTAGGAGACGAGCGATGAGCCAGAATCAAGTCAATATACTTAAACTGACATTGCATGGAGAATTAGTTGGCTATCTTGCTGGGTTTCAAAATGGCCGAAATGTACTGAGTTTTTCTGATGAATTTAAAAACAATAGCGCCCGCCCTACCTTTGGTTTAATTACTCACCCAAACTTTCCTAATGCCGACAAGCTAATGGCTGAACCCTGGGCAAGGAATCAGAGACTACACCCCTCATTATCAAACCTATTACCTGAAGGATCTCTTAGAGAGTTGATTGCACAGGGGCTAAAAGTTCATATTGATAATGAATTTCATATTCTCTCTTACTTAGGAGGAGATTTGCCGGGTGCCTTGGTTGTCAGCCTTATGGATCCTGAAGAGGTTCCTAGCAGCCTTATCAATACGCTAGGTAAAGTCAAACCGGTAAAATTTAACAAACTCACTCAAGAAAATAAATTTTCTTTGGCCGGCGTCCAAATGAAGTTTTCCATGAAAGAAAAGGATGGTCGTTACAATTTGTCTGGAGAGGGTGAATTGGGCGATTGGATTATCAAAACACCTTCCACAAAACATAAAAATGTCCCTCTAAATGAATATACAGCAATGAAACTTGCTTCATTAGTTGGGGTTGATATACCTGAAGTTAAATTGGTTGAATTGGATAAGCTCAATAACCTTCCACAAATTAATTTACCGGATGAGAGCTTAGCCTTTGCAATTAAACGCTTTGATCGTGACAATAATCAGCGCATTCACATGGAAGATTTCGCACAGGTTTTGGTGAAATACCCACATGATAAATATAATGCTGCTAACTACGAGCAAATTGGCAGAGTTCTGTACGAATTTTCTGGTGATGGGTTAGCAGACGCACAGCAACTTGCCCGGCGACTGCTGGTCAATATTCTATTAGCTAATGGGGATGCTCACCTCAAGAACTGGAGCTTACTCTATCTCGATAAAGTCACCCCGAGACTGTCCCCTGCATACGATATTGTTACCACTAACGTTTATATGAATGACGAAAGGCACTATGCACTCAATTTAGGTAAAACAAAGGAATGGTATACCGTTTCCAATAATAGCTTTCAGTCTTGGGCTAACCGAGCCAATATCCCATGGAGAGCAATAAAACCACATCTTGATGACGTCATGAAAAAAGCACAAAGTTTATGGCCTAACGCTCTAAAAGAACTTCCTATGGACGAGCAACACAAGCAAATGCTTAAAGAGCATTGGAAAAATCTGCATAAAGACTTTCAAATAAAATAATTTTTTAGTCTATTTTTTTAAGAGCCCTTCCCAGATAACCTACCCCTAAAAATAACTACGGTCTTTTCTTTTACCTTGCCAAGGTTTAACATTTTTTTAAAGTAGTAAAAATTATACTTTCTCTTGATTTCTAATCACTGTCGGAATATCTAACCAATCTTCAGTGGCTTTTTTAAGATCATGTGGTAATCCCCCCATTTTTAATGGAGGTCAACAGTAGAACGTTTTCTCTGTGTTAATTTTAATTTCTGAATGGGCGTTATGCCGCCAATTCCCATGTTAGGTCTTTCGTTATTATAAGTCCATAACCATTGTGTTGCTCTGTGCTGTAATTC
>WFMZ01000042.1 GCA_015484555.1 Hydrogenovibrio sp.
CCCGCATAATAGTGGCGTCCCGTAGGGGAGTCGAACCCCTGTTACCGCCGTGAAAGGGCGGTGTCCTAGGCCTCTAGACGAACGGGACACAATACTTACTTAAATTAAAAATTTAAATAAAAAATAGTTTGTTGATAAATCAACGAAGATTACGGCCTAGTGTAATCTTATCGGCTACCAATTAAAATTGGTGGAGCTATGCGGGATCGAACCGCAGACCTCAACACTGCCAGTGTTGCGCTCTCCCAGCTGAGCTATAGCCCCAAAAACATGCTTTTGCTTATTTCTAAACTGAAGCTCTGTAACTGATAGGCGCGTATTATAAGGATTAGCGCCCCACCGTCAAGGCATTTCTTACTTAAAACAAAAAGTATTTTAAATTAAAAATATTAGCCTATTTTCACATCGAAACTCAAATACTCAAAATGGGCTTTTAAACCCTTTTAAGTCAATCTTAACCCTCTTTTTAAAGACGGCTACTGAATAGCAGGACGAATTAAGCATTCGCTTTTCTAACGTCTATCACCTCTAAAGCCATTGAAATTCGTTCTAAACATTTTTCCTGCCCTATTAGCTGTGCGGTCATATCAATAGCAGGTGACTGCCCTCCGCCCGTTATGGCAACACGTAAAGGCATGCCGACCTTTCCCATACCGATGTCTAAAGCAGTCGTGGTATCTAAAATAGCTTGGTGAATATTTTCTGCAGTCCAATCGGTAAGATCAGCCATTTTTTGCTGAACCATTCTTAAAGCTTCTTCTGCGACTGGACGTAAATGCTTCTTGGCCGCACCAGCATCAAATTCGGTAAAGTCTTGATAGAAGTAAACTGCACCATCAGCCATTTCAATTAAGGTTTTGGCTCTTTCTCGCAACAAGTCTGCAACCAATGCCAAGCTAGGTCCTTTTGAAACATCTAGCCCTTTTGCATCCATAAAAGGAATTAAGTTCGTAACGAGGTTGTCAATAGGGGTGACTTGAATATGCTGTTGGTTGACCCATAATAGTTTTTCAAGGTTAAAAGTAGACGGTGAAGAATTCACTGTGTCTAACTTAAACAACTTAATCATTTCATTCATCGTAAAGATTTCTTGATCTTCATGTGACCAACCCATACGTACCAAGTAGTTCAATAATGCTTCAGGTAAGAAACCATCATCCTTATACTGCATCACCGATACCGCGCCATGACGTTTAGACAAGCGCGCGCCATCTTCACCCAATACCATTGGAATATGAGCAAACTTAGGTAAATCTGCACCCAAAGCATTATAAAGGTTGATTTGACGAGGTGTGTTGTTCAAGTGATCATCGCCACGAATAACATGGGTTACTTTCATATCCCAGTCATCCACTACTACCGTTAGATTATAAGTAGGTGTGCCGTCTGAACGTGCAATAATTAAGTCATCTAGCTCTGTGTTAGAAACAGTTACCTGCCCTTTCACAATATCTTCAATCACCACATCACCCTCTAGCGGGTTTTTAAAGCGAATAACGGGTTCAACCCCTTCTGGTGGTGTCCCGGTAAAATCACGAAAACGACCGTCATAACGTGGCTTGTCGCCATTGGCTTTTTGCTTCTCACGCATTTCATCTAATTCTTCAGGCGTGGCATAGCAATAGTAAGCTTGGTCATTGTCCATCAATTGCTGAATTATTTCTTTATAGCGATCAAAACGTTTGGTTTGGTAAAAAGGCCCTTCTGTATGGTCTAGCCCTAGCCAAGTCATACCGTCAAAAATAGCCTCTACTGAAGCTTGAGTTGAACGTTCCAAATCGGTATCTTCAATTCTTAAAATAAAGTCTCCACCTGTTTGCTTGGCATATAACCACGAAAATAAAGCGGTGCGAACACCCCCAATATGAAGATAGCCTGTTGGGCTGGGCGCAAAACGAGTTTTAACCACGGATGACTCCTAAATCAATGAAAAAATAAAGCGCTTATTATAAACTTTCTCTCTCACTGATTGAGATAAAGAAAGCTGAAAACACCTAACTTAAGAAGCGGTAGATTGCTTTTTAAATAAATCCAACAACATTCTGCTAAATAAATATAACGTAAAAAATAGGTTGCCGACTAAAACCAAGTAAGCAAACATTAAGTAACCTTCATGCCCTGTTAGCTTGTATAACATTTGTAAACTGATGCCGAACGAGGCGACAGGGTAAACAAAAGCCCAGCTTAACATCGATAAAGAAGCTTGTTTAAAGTAACCATATTGTGCAATCAAGAATACAAAAATAAAAATCGAAAAGTCCATTAAGATAGTGCTAAAAACGCCAGGGGTGGGGTCACCTGTTAAAGTTTGGTAAGCAACAAATGCCAGTGAAGGAGGTGACAGTAGCATAAAAATACCTGGTCGCCACCTATCTGGAAAGTGAGTCGAGAACATTAAACGATAAATAATAAAAAATAAAAATACAAACCACAGCACAATGCTAATTGAAAAATAAAACCATAAAAATTCACTTATTTCATGGGGGACAAAGAGCTTGCCAGCAATCACCACCACAAAATCGCTTGAAAGCATTAAAAATATAGAGGGTCTTAGGTTTTTAAAGACTAAAAAAGGATCTGTTATCCAGCGACGAATGACCATTAGATTAAGCAGCGTATGAAAAAAAACGGCTATAAAAAATAACACACTCATTAGTTCAATGGTTAAGTAACTAGAGATACTGATTAAAGCCAGCATCACCATTAAAGAGATGATAGAGAAATCGACCACCCCTTGAGAGTGCCGCCATTTAGCAATCAATAATAGTCGGTTTGAGCGTGTTAGCATCGCATGTGAAAAAAGCACGATTGAAATACCCAGTACCAACCAAGCAAATAAAGTAACGCTATAACTTAATACTAAATTTAAGCCTAAAAATTTAGAAAAATGGCTTATTTCTATCGATAATCCTAGTAACCCCATAGAGACAGAGAAGTAATTAATAGGAAATTTTAATAATTGGTTGGAAGTAATCATGTGGAATCTTTTAAATATTGCCTATAAGGTTATGTGTTGGGTGGTCTATAATAAAACACTTATTCACTCTTTTTAAAGAATTTATTATGGCATCTTCCCAAACACCTCTATCTGGTACAGAAAAAATACAGTATTTTTCAGTCACTCTTTTTGGTGCTGTCTTAGGTTATGCAGGCTTAACACATGGCTTGTTGAACTCACAGCGCATATTAGGATTACCGATTATTTATTCACAAGTTTTAACGGTGATAACCATATTAATCTTTATCGCTATTGCTAGCACCTACTTGATTAAAACTATTAAGTTTCCACAGTCAGTCTTAAATGAATTAAACCACCCGGTTACCATGAACTTCTTCGCATCAATTACCTTGGCCCTTATTCTCATCAGCGCCCTACTGTTACCCGTGAACTATACATTGGCAACCACTGTGTTTTATTTAGGTGCAACGGGGCATTTATTTTTCACTTTCTACCTTATGCGTAGTTGGTTGATGCATGAAAAATGGGAAATACAGCAGATGAACCCCGCATGGTTTATTCCCATTGTTGGTAACGTCACGATTCCGATGGTAGGCATAAACATTATTCCTATCGAGCTTAATTGGTTCTTTTTCAGTATCGGTTTCATCTTCTGGTTAGTGCTTCAAGCCATTATATTGTATCGTCTATTTTTCCACCCACCTATGCTACAAACCTTAGAGCCTACGCTGTTTATCTTAATTGCACCGCCAGCTTTAAGCTTTTTGTCTTATACCGCTCTTTTAGGCGACCAACCTATTGACCCTTTTGCGCGGGTACTTTTTTATACCGCCCTCTTCTACACCTTATTGTTGGCCAGCCAAATTAATCGTTTTATAAAAATTCCGTTTTCTTTATCTTGGTGGGCTTATACCTTTCCGCTCGCCACGATCGGCAATGCCAGCTTAATTATGTATGAGAAACTACAAATGCCAATTTTTGCTGTATTTGGTGGCTTAGTGCTATCCGTTTTGGCCGCCCTTATTTTGCATTTAACATTGAAAACCTTCAAAGCCATTAAAAATAACCAGCTATGTGTCGCCCCTAAATAAAAGGGCATTAACAGATTTAAACCAGGATTGAATGCAACATGACCTCTTTAGCTTACCCTGTTCAATACACGGTATGGGTTAACCAAGCCCATACTCATTTAATTGATGTCACATTGCACATCGCCCAACCTAAAACAGCACAGCTGACCTTAAGTTTGCCCAACTGGATTCCTGGCAGCTATTTAATTAGAGACTTTGCCAAGCATCTCAACTGCCTTAAAGCGATGGATAGCCAAGGGAAACGCTTAGACCTTCAAGCGTTAAGTTCAGCGCTATGGCAAATCAATGACTGTAAAACAGATATTACCCTTAGCTACCAAGTGTACGCTTGGGATCTATCGGTTAGAGGCGCACATTTTGATGACACCCATGCCTTTTTTAACGGCACCTCAGTATTTTTAAAAGTACACGAATACCAAGATCAACCTTGCCAAATATCTATACCACAAACAGCCTTAACTCAGTCATTAAACTGGCATATTGCCACCACGCTCCCTAGGTTAGATGTTGACGCTACGGGCTTTGGGCAATATCAGGCTAAAAACTACCGCGACCTAATCGAATACCCCGTTGAAATGGGCACTTTTTTAGCACTCAATTTTGAAGCCTGCGGCATTCCCCACCGAGTCGCCTTAACGGGTAAATTTGAACGTGCCAAGCTAGATACAGACCGATTAATTCAAGATCTTATCAAAATATGTGAAACCGAATTAACCCTATTTAAAGCCCCTTATCCTTTTAACGAATACTTATTTCAAGTAATGGTAACCGGTGATGGCTATGGTGGGTTAGAGCATACCAATTCCACCGCACTACTCTGTTCAAGAGATAACCTGCCTTATCTAAATGATGACAAAAAAACTGATAGTTACTTACAGTTTTTAGAACTTTGCTCTCACGAATATTTTCATAGCTGGAATGTGAAGCGCATTAAGCCAGAAGTTTACCGAACCGCACAGCTAGATAAACCCGTTTATACCAACCAGCTTTGGTGGTTTGAAGGTATTACCAGTTACTATGACGGCTTATTTTTAAACCAAGCAGGACTGGTTAATTCAGATGATTACTTAAACCGCCTGGCCAAAGAAATGACGCGTGTTTACCGCATGCCAGGGCGCTTTCAACAAAGCGTTGCTGATTCTAGTTACCATACCTGGACCAAGTTTTATCAGCAAGATGAAAATGCCCCCAATAGCATTATTAGCTACTACACCAAAGGTAGCTTAATTGCGCTGGGGTTAGACCTAACCATTCGTGCGGAAACCCAAAACAAACAATCCTTAAATGACGTCTTACTCCACCTTTGGCAACATAAAGGCCTGCCCAATATAGGCTTAGACGACTTTGAAATAGAGCAAATTTGTAGTGACGTAACCGGGATTGATTTCAGTCCCTTCTTTCAAAAATACCTGTATGGCACAGAAGACATTCCCTTTCACACCTTATTTAAACCTTTTGGAATAGACTTTATACTAAGAAGTGCGCTGTCCGCGACGGACTTAGGCGGAAGTACCAGTAAGGCAGATTCAACCAACCCACAGCCTGCACTCACCTTGGGTGCCAACCTAAAGTTATCAGCCAACCATACCTTACAAGTCACCCATGTATGGAATGAACAAGCTGCCAACCTAGCAGGCATTGCTGCGGGTGATGAATTGATTGCCTTAAATGGCTACAAAATGACCAGTGTCAAACAACTAGAGACGTTGTTAAGTAAGCAAAATATAGGCGATACCTTAAGCTATCATACCTTCCGCAGGGATGAGCTTATCAGCGGAAACTTAACACTATTGGCCCCTATCAAAGATCGCGTTGAATTGATTAAAACAGACAAATATGACGAACTTAGCTGGCTAACAGAAAGCAAGGGTTCTCATTAAAATGGTCTTACAAAATCAACTTCAAGCCCTTGAAATCAAACAGGCTTATCAAGAAGAAACCATTGAAAGTTTAAGTGACACCTTGGCTTTACAGCAACAGGATATTATTAACCTAAAACATCAATTAAGTGTTTTATCTGAATATTTAAAAACCTTGAAATCCGAGGGCGATTCTGGCATTAAGTTCCCTGCCGAAGAACAAAGACCGCCCCATTATTAAGACCCACCCCTGGTGATTTTAGCCTTTCAGCCAACCCTAAAAATCGCCAGGGGTGGGTAAGCTGAACAGCGTTGATGTGTAATGGTTTAATGATTGGAGATAGCAATGACTCAAAATAGTAATCATAGTAATCAGAATCCTCATAGCACAAATAGCACAACAAGCCTGGGTATTGACATGGGTACCTCTGGCATCAGAGCTTGTATTGTTGATTCAAACCAACAAGTACTGTTTGAAACTGAAGCCCCTCTTCCCTTGTCAGCCGTTTCAGGGCAAGATTCCATACAAACCCCTTTTGACTGGCAACAAGCCATGGACAAGATAATGGGCAGTATTCCCCGCGAACTACTGCACAGCATTGAGCATATTATTGGTTGCGCCACCTCTTCTACCGTTTACCTTGCCAACTCAGCAGGCAAGGTTTTAACCCATGCCTTAATGTATGACGACACTAGCTCTGAACAAGCAGCAAAGCTAATTGAGCAAGCCTTTCAACAAAGCCAACCCAAACAAGGCTCACAAGCCAAGCAACATTTTAGTGGCGCACTAGGCGCCTCTTCAACCCTAGCCAAGGTCTGCCAGCTACATAGCTTGCTCACAACAGAAGTGGGTTCGGGTGCGGAAGATGAACTGGTTATTTGCCACCAAATTGATTGGCTTACTTATTACATGACCGGCCAGCAAAATATTACCGATGAAAATAATGCCTTAAAACTAGGTTATGATTCTGTTAATCAACAATGGCCAAACTGGGTACAAGCTATTTGCCCGGTGGCTTTACCTAAGGTGGTGAAGCCGGGCAGTGTTATTCCCCGCGCTGCCCTACCGTGTTTTTTAAGCCGACTAAGCGACAGCGTGCAATATCATGCTGGTACCACCGATTCTATTGCTGCCTTTTTATCGACCGGTGCGCATAAAGCAGGTGATGCCATGACCTCTTTAGGCTCTTCTATGGCCATTAAAATGATTGCTGAGCAACCTATCTTTGATGCCAAAAAAGGGATTTATAGTCATTATTTACAAGGGAAATGGTTAATAGGCGGTGCTTCTAATGCGGGGGGATTAGCACTATTAAAACACTTTAGTTTAGAAGATATAAAAGCCCTCAGCCAGTTGCCAGCTTTGAAAGAATCGACCCAAACCCATTTCATTCCGTTAGTGAAAACGGGGGAACGATTTCCACAATATAACCCTAACTTACAGCCCTTTTATGAACCCTGGTCTGATGATAGCCAGGTAAACTTCAGTAGAATACTAGCCGCTTTGGTTAGAACAGAGATAGAATGTTATCAAGAGCTTACCAAACAAAGCAAAACTAAGTTAACACAAGTTTTTACGACAGGTGGAGGCCTAAAAAACCTAGCTTGGCAACAGTTAAGAGCTGAAGTGCTACCTTTACACAGGCACAAAAAAACCGCACCCAATACAATTAATGCAACTGGCGCGGCTTTTGGTGTACTTAATCTAATTTAAGCTTTAACTCAAGATTAAGCTTCTGCAATCTTCGTAACTAAGCTTAAGGTTAAGCTTGTTTCACCGAATGTATCCCCCGCTAAAACGGTAAAAGGCTCTGCTTCGCTTCCCATATGGTCTAACACAACAACCGCGGCTGAAAAGTCATCTGCTTGGGTGTAGTCGTTAATGGTGACAATCGTTTTAATGTTTGCACCAGAAGAAGACAAAATACCATTTCTAGAATCTTCAAAAGCAATCGTATCTTCTGCTTTTAGGTTCATTTGCGCTAAAGCCCACTCATAAATATCAGCGGCTGGCTTCTTTGCTGGCACAATATCGCCTGCCGCAATCACTTCAAACCAAGACTCAGACCCTTTACCTAAGGTACTGTCTAGTAATGCGGTGACATTTTCTGGGGTGGTCGTGGTGACAACCGCCATTCGCATACCTGCTGCTTTGGCTTCTTTAATCAAGGCTTCAACACCGGTTCTCAAAGGAACTTTACCCTGCTCCATTAACTGAACATAATACTTAGTTTTAGAGGCATGCAATCCTTTTACAAAACCTTCAAAATCAGCCGGTTTTTCAAAGTCAGTATTAAATTTTTCTAGGTAATATTTAATACGTTCTTTACCACCGGTTACCGCCAGTAATTCACCATACAAGTTTTCATCCCAATTCCAACCTAAACCCGCTTCATCAAATGCCAAGTTAAAGGCAACTCTGTGGCCATCTTTTTCGGTATCTGCCAAGGTGCCATCTACATCAAATAATAACGCTTGTAACTTCGCCATGTTTATTTCCTTTTTAAAATTTTGCCTTTACTTTAAAGGGCTTGAGTAAAATATTTACCCCTCATTATCCTGAAATAAAAGCAATTTACAATCTATTTACCCCAACCCAAAAACCTTATTGATACTAGGATAAAAATATAAGTATTGTGTCGTTCTAAAAATACTGGTATAACCCTACGTTAATTTATTTTCGTATACAAAAGAAGACAAAAGCTATGGTTACTAAAACAGATTTTATTGAAGATTATCCTGCTTACACTCCTGAAAAAGGGGAAGAGTATATGGGACCTAAAATGTTAAAACATTTTGAAGGCAAGCTAATCGCTTGGAAAGATCAGTTAATCGAAGAGGCCTCCATCACTGTTGACCATTTAAAAACAGATTCTGAAACGCCTGCTGATCCAAATGATCGAGCCTCTCAAGAAGAAGAGTTTGCTTTAGAACTTCGGACTCGTGACCGTGAAAGAAAGCTAATTTCTAAAATTAACAAGTCTTTAAAAGCGATTGATTCTGGTGATTATGGTTATTGTAAAATAACCGGTGATGAAATTGGCGTTGCTCGTATGGATGCCCGTCCCACAGCAGATATGACTGTTGCAGCCAAAACCAAGCAAGAGATTAGAGAAAAACAAGGGATTGTTTAACCCTTTGTTTTAAGCAAGAAAGCTAAGCTTATTTAGCTTTCTTATCTTGCTTGCCCCAACTATCCCTGTTTCTATGATTTAAGGCTTTCTATTCATGTCCCTTACATGGAAAATTGATCAACTTACCTCTGCTAATAGCTATCCGCATCCCGTAGAAGTGATTACCACCATAGAAACCCATATTTCGGTTATTTTCTTAACGGGTCAATTTGCTTATAAATTAAAAAAACCCGTTAACTTCGGTTTTTTAGACTTCTCTACGCTTGCAAACAGACAACGGTTCTGTGAAAAAGAAGTGGTTTTGAATAAACGTACTGCACCTGATATTTATTTAGCTTGCTTGCCCGTTTACCAACACCAAGACGGCCTTAGCTTTCAACCTGAAAGCCCTGAGCAACTCCCTATTGAATATTTAGTAAAGATGAAGCAGTTCGACCCCAACCTAGTCTTAGGACGCTATCTAACTGGCAACACACTTAATAACGAACAAATAGAGCAATTAGCAAATAGCCTAGCCAATTTCCACTTAAATACGATTTCTGTACCGCCAGAAAGTCCTTATGGCCATCCTGATGATATTGTGCACCCCATGCTCGACAACTTTCCGAGCATGCTGAGCAGCTTTGATGATGCCGACAATACTTATCGTTTAAAGCAGTTGGCGAACTGGACACACCTTACCCAAGTGGGACTCTTTGAAACCCTGCTTGAGCGTAAGCAACAAGGATTTGTCAAGCAATGTCATGGTGATATGCATCTTGATAACATTGCCTTAATTGATGGCAACCCTACTCTGTTTGATGGCATTGAGTTTAATGATCAATTTAGTTGGATTGATGTGATGAGCGATTTGGCTTTTCTATTAATCGACCTAGATCACCGCAAACAGGCTACCTTAAAAAACACCCTTCTTTCTCGCTACCTCTCTATTACGGGTGATTTTAACGGTTTAAAACTGCTTAAATTTTACCAAACCTATCGCGCCATGGTACGTGCTAAAATTACCGACTTACGTTACTACCAACTAGCAGCAGACTCTCTTGAAGCCAGTCAATGCCGAACCAGAGCTTACGATTACTTTAAACAGGCCGAAAGTTATGCCTATGACCTCCCAGAACCCAAGCTAATTTTATTACAAGGTTTATCGGGTTCAGGCAAAAGTTTTTATGCTGAAGAAATTATAAAACACCAAGGTGGCATCATCATTAGCTCAGATATTGAGCGTAAACGATTGTATGGTATTAGCCCTTTAACCCGCGTAGCTGAAGCAGATAAGGCCATGCTTTATTCTGCTGAAATGAATGGACAAACCTATGCAAGATTATTACAACTTGCTGAATGGGTCTTAAAACAAGGCTATTCTGTTGTCATGGATGCCACGTTTTTACGTCGTAATTCTAGAGAACCTTTTATTGAATTAGCTGAAAAACTATCTGTAGACTATAAAATTTTCTCTATCTTGCCTAACATAGCGTTAATCAAACAAAATATTACAGATAGAACCGAACGCAATGATAATCCTTCGGATGCCAACTTTGAAGTTGCCTTAAGGCAACACCAAAGCTTAGAATCGCCAGGGGTGGATGAAGACTGTTGGCAAATAGAACAAAATACCGCTTTAAACTTAGACATACTAAAGAATTGGTTGGCGCAGCCGTTATAGTTTATAACTAAGAAACCTTGGCAAGTACCGTGTTTAAATACCCTTTTATGAACTTACTCATCACAATTATATTGCTTATGACAGCACCGATAGTAAAGTCTGATGAAGCAAAAATTAATAAAGTCTCTTTCCTGGGTATTCCTATCCTGAGCGCTAACCTAGATGATGTTAGAAGTCAGCTTTGGAGCATTGGTGGGTTTAACCAAGCTAGGTCGACCAAACAAAAGCGTGCCATTGATAAGTTCTTTCCTTCTTACCGTTTACAAGACAGCTACTATATTGAGTTCCGTTATTTAAGCAGTGGCAACTTGTTTTCTGCCAAGCGGCAGTATCGCCCACAATCAACTCACTTTCAAAATAAGCAAACACCTATTAGCACTCGTGCCGTGGCAGCTGAATTATCTCAATCTTTAGGCCCACCTACGAGCATGAGAACTCCCTCGACGGCTAGTGCCGAAAACTACTCTGCTTTTATTTGGGAAACCGATAAAGTAAAGATAACCGTTGACCGTAAAGGTAGCGAAATATTTGGCGATGTATTCGTTCTCTATGAAGTAAAAACCGACCCTTACTTTGTAGCCAAAGTTGACCCCGGCGCCAACCTAAACCCTGCTAGATGATAAAACAGGTAAAATTTTAAACGCTCAAAAAGGGCATTAT
The DNA here is from genome assembly GCA_015484555.1 of Hydrogenovibrio sp. Taxonomy (GTDB): domain Bacteria; phylum Pseudomonadota; class Gammaproteobacteria; order Thiomicrospirales; family Thiomicrospiraceae; genus Hydrogenovibrio. The sequence continues at coordinate 11,367 of WFMZ01000042.1, forward strand.
AAACGCCCTTTTTGAGCGTTTTTAGCATCTGAAGACTTAGCGTTTTTCGGAGGTTTCTAAAATAACTGGAATGGCTGCTTTGGTATATTGCACCCAAGTAATCACCGTTAATATGGTTGCAAAATATAGCATGGGAAAACCTAAAGCACCCCAGTTAACACCCCATAACTCGCCACCATAAAGCAACCAAGTTAAGGCCGCTAACTGTGAAGCCGTTTTAATTTTACCTAAATTTGATACGGCAACAACATCACGAGCATTGTTCTCAGCCATCCACTCTCTTAAAGCTGAAATACTAATTTCACGCATTAAAATCAATACCGCAGAAATCGTAATCCAAATATTTTGATACTCTACTGCCACCACAACCAAAGCGGCTGACACAATTAACTTATCAGCAACAGGGTCTAAAAAAGCCCCTAGCTTACTGCTAACACCTAATTTTCTAGCAAGGTAACCATCAAACCAATCCGTAATAGCAGCAATCATGAAGGCTAATCCAGCCCAAAAACGTGCATCTTCAATCGGTGCATAGTAGCTAACTAAGAAAACGGGAATCAATACAACACGAGTCCAAGTCATAGCCATGGGAAGTGATTTAATGAAAGTCATGAAATTTTATCTTATTTAAAAAGGTTAAAAACTGAGCATATAATCGAACAGCTTACAAAAATTAAATTTTAACATGCCTTAATGCTTAAAAACATACAGATTGATGTTTCCATTCATATTAAGCAGGCTTAAACCCCACCATGGAAAAAATCATAAATACGCAAAGCCATCACTTTAGAAATACCAGAAACCTTTTGTAACTCGCTGACCGCTGCCCCTTTTACTTCTGCCAAACCGCCAAAGTGCATAAGTAACTTTTGCCTAGTTTTAGCGCCAATGCCTTCAATATCTTCTAGTTTAGAGTGAGTTTGTGCTTTTTGGCGACGTGAACGGTGGCTAGTAATCGCAAAGCGATGAGACTCATCTCGGATATGGTTAATTAAATGCAAAGCAATATCATCTTCTTCTAAATCAATCCCTTGCATGTTAGTGGGCATATAAAGTATTTCAAGTCCGGCTTTACGCCCTTCGCCTTTGGCAACTGACACTAAAGGTACCTGTTCAATACCCAATGCTTTAAACACTTCAACCGCCTGGTTTAACTGCCCTTTTCCACCATCTATCACCACTAAATCGGGATAGGTCGGGGGCGTTTTGTTCGCTTTAGTTTGGTAACGCCTGGTTAGCACTTGCGCCATGGCGGCATAATCATCCCCACCCGTAATGCCTTCAATATTAAACTTTCGATAGGCTTGAGTGTTAGGCACACCTTCTTGAAAGACCACACAGCTGGCCACGGTATGTTGACCTTGCGTGTGACTAATATCAAAACATTCCATAGATAAAGGCAGATTTGGCATCCCTAAAGCCGCTTGCAAGGCATGGACTCGATCCATTTGCGTTGCCTTTTGCGTCATCTGCTGCTTTAAGCTCGAAGCGGCATTGGTTTCGGCTAGGCTAACCAATGCCTTTAACTTCGCCGTACTCGGTTCTTTAATGACCAGTTTTTTACCGCGATGCTCTTTCATCCAGCCTTCAATCTCATCGGCATCATCAGGGCGTTCGGCCACCAAAATAATAGCCGGCAAAGGTAAATCTAGGTAATGATGGCTAATAAAAGCACTTAGAATTTCACCAAATGAAGTGGCCATCGATACTTTTGGAAAGCTGTGCTGACTGCCCCACAAGTTACCGCCTCGGTACATCATTAACGAAATACAGGTTTGGTTAGCCTCTTCGGTGATAGCAATAACATCAATATCTTGACGACCTGGTTGACTAATTAAGTGTTGGCTTTGCACGGTTCGTAAGGCTGAAATTTTATCGCGATACTGCCCCGCTTCTTCAAAGGCTAAAGCTTCTGATGCCTTTTCCATTTTTTTACCCAGCTGCTCAATCACCTCAAAGCTTTTGCCTTCTAAAAAAGAAATCGTATTCGCAACATCTTCAGCATATTGCTTCTCAGAAACCAACCCCGCGACACAAGGGCCTGAACAGCGTTTTATTTGATACTGCAAACAAGGACGAGAACGGTTATTAAACACACTCTCTGCACACTGCCTGACCCCAAATATCTTCTGTAAACTGTCTAAAGTTTGGTGAACAGCCGCCGCATTCGGGAAAGGGCCAAAGTAACGCCCTACTTTTCTTTTCGCACCACGATGGTAACCAATAGCAGGTATTTTTTTAGCAGAAACAAAAACATAGGGGTAAGACTTATCATCTCTAAACAAAATGTTATAGCGTGGTTTGTGACGTTTAATGAGCGTATTTTCTAAAATTAACGCTTCTGGTTCACTGTCTGTTACCGTGGTTTCAATGCGCACTACCTGCTCAACCATGGCTAAGGTTTTTAAATCTTCATGCTGTTTTTTAAAATAACTCGACACCCGTTTTTTCAGATTCTTCGCTTTCCCCACATAAATAATTTTGCCTTTTGCATCCAACATTTGATAAACACCGGGTCTTTCTGTCAAATGCTTTAAATAAGCGTCGATATCAAAATCGATTTCGGCTAATTCTTTAGGCTTTATTGGTAACGTAGGTTCAGACATTGGGGTAAAATAGCATCCATTAAAAAATATAATTATAAAGGATTTTTAAATGGACAATCAAAATGAAGATGTTTCTAGGCTGGCAACCGCTGCAGAATCGTTTATTAAGCAAGAACGTTGGAGCCGCCGTTGGGCAAACCTATTAAAATTTGTGGTTATCGCCTACATTCTTATTTCACTTACCTTTCTCTTTACCCAAGTAGACAGTACTGAAACATCCGATGATGGCCCACACCTAGCGGTGGTAAAACTATCAGGCGTGATTGCAGCAGGCGGGAAAGTGAGTGCAGAAACCATTAACCCTTTACTACGCGATGCTTTTAAAGATAAAAATACTGCCGCCGTAGCTATTTTAGCCAACTCGGGTGGCGGCAGCCCTGTTCAGTCGGCGATGATTAATGATGAAATTATTCGCTTAAAACAAAAATACAACAAGCCAGTTTACGTGGTAATTGAAGATATGTGCGCTTCAGGTTGTTACTACATTGCCGTGGCGGCTGATAAAATTTATGCAAACAAAGGCTCCATTGTGGGCTCTATTGGTGTTCGTATGGATACCTATGGCTTTACTGGTTTAATGGAAAAGTTAGGCATTGAAAACCGTTCTATGTATGCAGGCATTCACAAAGCATTTATCGACCCATTTGGTGCAAAAGATAAGGCCGGTAGAAGCTTCTTTCAAAAACAAATTTTAGACAGAACACACCAGCAATTTATTGACACTGTTCGCGCGGGTCGTGGCGATCGCATCAAAGAAACTAAAAATACTTACACCGGACTAGTTTGGTTAGGTGATGAAGCTGTTGAAAATGGTTTAATAGATGGCTTGGGCGATATAGGCTATGTCATGCGTGATGTGGTGAAAGTGAAAAGCGCTAAACTATATGAAGGTGACAAATCTTTCATGGAACAAATAATCGGTGATATTTCAACCGAAACAGCTTCTCATTTAAGCATGATGATGACAGGTTTAAAGTAGCCTAATACCCCTTACATTTATATTCAACCCCTAACTTAATAGGCAGACTGATGGCAAAAATAGGTCAAGTAAATAAACTTAAAATTATTAAAGAAGTCGACTTCGGCATTTACCTAGATGGCGATCATTTAGGCGAAATACTCCTGCCTGCTCGTTATGTTCCAGAAGGTGCCTGCGTCAACCAATGGTTAGAAGTCTTTATTGCACTCGACTCAAAAGATCGCCTGGTCGCCATTACCGATACCCCGATTGCTTCAGTAGGCGATGTCGCCTTTTTAAAGGTCACAGACATCAACAACACCGGTGCTTTTTTAGACTGGGGTATGCCAAAAGACCTATTGGTACCTTATGCTGAACAGCGTATTCCTATGGAAGAAGGTCGTGCTTACTGTGTCTATTTATACATTGATAACAGCGGGCGCATTGCTGCTTCTAGCAAGCTTAGTTATTATTTAGATGAATACAACAACCCAGGCCCTAAAGGCTTTAAGAAAGGCCAACAGGTTGAACTATTAGTCGCCTCCCGTAGTGACATGGGTTACACCGCCGTCATTAACGGTACGCACCTAGGGTTAATTCACAACACAGAAGTGTTGCAAGACCTAAGAACCGGCCAGCAGTTAAAAGGCTTTATTGGCGAAATTCGTGAGGATGGCAAAATTAGCCTAAGTATTCAACAGCGTGGTTCAAAAGGCAAAGAAGCCTTAGAAGATAAAATTATTGAGCACTTAGAAAATAATAATGGCGAATCACCTTTGGCAGACAAGAGTCGCCCAGAAGAAATATTTAAAGTCTATCGTGTCAGTAAAGCTAGCTACAAGAAAGCCATCAGCAGCTTGTATAAAGCACGCAAAATAACCATTTCATCTGAAGGTATTAAGCTGGTTTAACACCTTACAATAGACCTTAAACCTCAAAAATCGCCAGGGGTGGTATCCCCTGCAATCACCCTTAATTAACCTCTTAAATATAAAATCAATAATTAGCTTTGCCGCTTTAAGTAAAGTCATTAGCTTCAAAATAAGGAATAAAATGCCAATTTCATTTGAAAATACTTTAGTTGTTGGAATATCTGCAACAGCTCTTTTTGATTTAACTGAATCAGACAATTTGTTTAAAAAAGAATCTGAAAAAGACCCTGCTCAAGGATTAAAAAACTATAGAAAGCATATGTTAGAAAATGAGGAAGAACCTTTAGAAAAAGGTATTGGCTTTCCTCTCATCCAGGCACTTTTAAACTTAAATACATATAAAAGTAATGATGAAGCCCCTTTAGTTGAAGTTGTCGTTATGTCTCGTAATAGCCCGGAAACCGGAATTAGAGTTTTAAATGCTATTCGCAGTCATAAACTTAAGATTACACGCTCAGCATTTACAGCCGGCGAATCTAGTGCCGACTATTTAGACGCTTTTGATGTTGATTTGTTTTTAACAACAAATGAGAAAGATGCACAAAAGGTTATTGATAGTGGCAACTGTTCATCAGCAGTTTTATCGACTCCTACAGAATTTCAAAGTACAGCGCCACTAAATCAAGTAAGAATTGCTTTTGATGGAGATGCTGTACTTTTTGATGATAGTAGTGAGTTGGTATATAAAGAAAAGGGAATTACAGAATTCCATAAAAATGAAAATGCAAATCAAGATGTACCTATGAAAGAAGGCCCTTTTGCAAAATTCCTTATAAAATTATCGAAATTACAAGATAGACTACCCATGAGCATAGAACTATCACCCGTACGTATTGCAATAGTTACAGCAAGGAGTAGTCCATCAGAAATGCGTGTAATTAAAACTCTTCGAACGTGGGGAGTATATGTAGATGAAGCTTTTTTTCTAGGAGGCGTTGAAAAAAGTAATATTTTAAAAGCCTTTAAAGCCCATATATTTTTTGATGACCAAGATGTACATTTAGAAAACTCCTCTTTAGTTGTTCCATGCGGAAAAGTTTTGTATAAAACCGGCTCTAATTTGTATAAGTTGAAGAGAAACGAGGAAGAAGCTTAAGGGGTTAGAGGCAATTAATATTATGAATCTTATTCCTAACAACTATAGCAACGCTCACGATAAAGCGCTAACTCAGCTCTTTCTTCACTCAACAGAACATAAAAAATTCATTCTTGGTATCAATAAGCTCACTAAATCCATACAAAAGCATATCCAAGTAGAGGGGGTTATAGATGATTTTACTCGGGTGCAGAATTCACGAAAAAAAGAGATTTATAAGATAGAAGATGTGCCTTTAGATGCCATCATACTGTCTGTTTCTACCGGTAGTCCCCTGGAAGTCGCTCAAGGCTTAGATGAGAGAGGCTTTCGTCACCTTAACTATCTTAGTTTTTTAAGGTATTCTAAACTTGACTTAGCAGAGCCCCCTTTTATCATGGACTTTGAAGAAAATTATAGAAACAACCAGTCAAAATATAAACAGACTTATGAGCGCTTGTGTGATGATCTATCTCGCGAGGTATTTACCAAAGTTATTAACTTTAAAATCTCGTTTGATTTAGCCTTTATGAAAGGTTTTACGAACAATCATGAAGCTCAGTACTTTGATAAAGAAATCGTTCCTCCTATCAAAAATATCCGTTTTGTAGATGGTGGTGGCTATGTGGGAGATACCGCGACTGAGGTCATTAAAAACTATCCTGACTTCTCTAAAATCTATCTTATCGAGCCTATCACGAAGCATTTAGAGATTGCCAAACGGGAGCTTGGACATTATGAAAACATAGACTTTTTAGAGATAGGACTTTCAAATAAAAAAGCCATTTTAGAGTTTAACGAAGAGAAATCTTTTTCTACGATTTATGGAAAGGGTGAACTTAAAATCGAGGTTGATACGATTGATAATATCGTTAATGATACGGTTGACTTTATCAAGCTTGATATAGAAGGTGCAGAACAAGATGCCATAGTGGGTGCGACTAAAACCATTAAAAAGTATCACCCTGTTTTGGCTGTTTGCATTTATCATAAAGCAGAAGACTGGTACAAAATACCTGAAATAGTGTTAGCTATTCGGGATGATTACAAAGTGTATTTACGCCATTATATGGAAGGGATTTATGAAACAGTGATGTACTTTATCCCAGCGAAATCTTAATCAAAAACACAATACCTTCTTCGTTGTTAAAAGCTGTCAAACTACCCTTCATATTATCCTCAATGATGGATAGAGGCATATAAATCTCTATCCCCGTCAGAGCTAATTAATCGGTCTCTATCAAAGAGCCCGCCGATACGTAGGCACCCCTAAAATGTATTAACACTAATTGGCTCTGACCCCTTAGATTTTTAGATTTTTGTTTGCACACTAGCCTTTGAAACAATGATGCTTATCGTCGCTTATTAATGCTAAAAATTGTTCAAGAAAATCAACTTCAGGCATTGGTTGATAACTATGCCATTTTAAATCTGAACGCATCCAATAAACTTTCCATTTTTTCGTTTTTTTAACATACGTAGTTTTTGCTTGCATCTCTTCTATTTTTTTATCAGGATTATTCCATTGTGGACGGATCTCAAATATCTCAATACTCTGGTCATTAATACGATAACCAATATCTAGTTGATTACGAATATGAACAGGTGGTCTATTTTCTGTTATATAGCCACCTACTAATTTCTCACATCTTTTTATTTCAAATTCACTAATTGCCATTAATTTATTTTTCCTTATTTACCCCACATAATGTTTAATTATAGCATTAAGACGGACGCCCCCCCTAATACCACTGGAAGTATTCAACTGGTTTAAGCTTACCAGCAATCTTAAAAGGCAAAAATCGCCAGGGGTGGTCTCCATAGAATATGGATTAATCATATTTGATGAATTTTAAACTGTCCAACTCACTAATACTGAAGGAAAAATAAGCTTGAAAGTCGTGCCTACCTCTTCCATACTTTCAACCAAAACTTCACCTCCAAGCATATTCATAAAATTAGCAACCGAATGTAATCCTTGACCTGTCCCTGATATTTTTGTTGTATAACCATGCTTAAAAATACCTTCAATATGATTTTTAGAGATTCCAATACCATCATCATGAATAACAATAACGGCATCACCGTTACCTTTCATTACAGTCTGCACTGAAATTATTTTTTTTGTATGCTCAGCATCCTCAAAGGCCTCAACAGAGTTTTTAAATAAATTTAATAAAACTTGAAAAAGTTCATTACGAGAAAGAAGCAGTCTCAATCGAGTTTCATCATCCATCAACTTTATTGTCACACCTCTTTCATCACAAAATGCTTGAATCGAAGAAACAACCCCTCTAACCATATTATAAATATTGATAGATTCAACATTTTCACTCGCTCCACCGCTACTAGGTTCCTGTTCAAGCGTTTCAATCACAATTTGAATATCTTGATCTAATACTTGATTATATTCCTTCAAAGGAATAATAATATTCTCGTCTAAAGCTGAGGAAACTAAGTTAATAAAATCTTCACTCGATTTAATACTATTTTTTTCTTGTTGGTGGCTACGACCTATCCAGCGGTTAATGTATAACGATAAGGAGGATAGTTCAGCTAGCTTGGTATTTAGCATCGATTGGTTCGATTGCATGCTATTCAAGGTATTACCTAAATTATGTAACAGCTCTGATTTAGCTTTTTGAATACCCTCTTGGAATTGTTTGAATGCTAAGGTTCTAGAGGTTTGTTTCTGTTCAGATATATCTTGAAAAACCATTAAATACTGTAAGTCATTAAGATGATTAATTACTCTAATTGAAGCCCTTCCCCACCGTAGCTCTTCTAGGTAATTATAAAACTGGACTTCACTCCATTGAAAATCAGTCAAATCTACTTCCGTCATTTCTTTAAAGGTAGGAAAAATGGTATTAATATTTTGCCCAATTAACTTAATAGCATGCCCTCCTAACAACCGTAAAGCAAAGTCATTGAGCGCTACTATTTCGCCTGTTCCTAACAATTTTATCTGCCCAAATAGTTCGTTCAATAAAGATTTTTGATCTGTATAAATCTGTTTAGACTTCATTAAATCAGCTTGCTGACTACCTAAGTTACTTAGTAACCCTGTGCAACGCGTCAATTGTAAAATAAGTTGCTTAAAGGTAAATAGGTCAAAGTGCTTTTCAAGTACAAATACTTGGTTATGGCATAACGCCTGAATTTCATAGAATCTACTTTCAGAAAGTTCCTCTTCAACTAAAAAAATAAACACATTAGGGGTTAAAGATTTTATTTGTTTGAGCTTTGCTTCTAAAGCTTCATTAGATACCCATAAACAATCTATAAAAATAAACTCTATCGTCTGATGACTATATTTATCAGAAATAATTTTTTTAATCATACTTGCCAAGTCAGGCATCGTATTATGCGCTAAAGGAAAGACCGTGTTTAATATCTCTATATAATCTACGTTATCAGTGTATGAAAGTATTTTATAAGTCATTTCATGCCCTTAAAATACACCGTTGTAATTTAGCATTGGTAAGCTGGAAAAGAAAGTTTAAACAATTCACTAGGCGCTAACTCATTAAATCGGCGGGTATAAGACCCTTTTGCTAACACGCAAAAGCTATCCATTAATGCGATGGCTTGATGCATTTCAACAGCATCGGGGGAAGAAGATTCAAATATTTTTTTCATTAAAACGGTATTAGCACTTAAAGAATCTTCTTTTAAGATGAACATAACATGCTTATTTTCTTGTGAAAAACATATCAATAGGTTGATGCTATCTTGCTCTTTATTTCTTACAATAAGCTCTAAAAATACTTTAATCATTTTAGTTATTGCAATAACCAGCTGATTTACTGGCAAACTTAATTGCTGAGTTTCATCCACTTCATTAATAAATTCAACCTTCAAGCTATTCATGGGATGCCTTAGCTCTGGCGTTAACATCTTAATCCATTCAATTAAGTCTTTCATCCTAAACATCATGGCATCACTAGATGGATGAATAAGCTGCTGCATTAATACAATTTTATCAGACATCTCTTTCGCATCTTTTAACACCGTTGCGGAAATTTGGTTAACCTTATCGTTAGCACCCCGAGTTTTATTCTGACAAATAGTATTTAATTCTTGAATTAACCCCGACTGGGCATTGGCTACATCGGCAAATGACCGAAATATAGGGCGCATCAATTGATGTGTTTGAGCTTCAATGTGATTGGATTTAATTTTTAAGGATAAAGCTTCCTGATACGCTTTAATTGATATATCTTTCTGCCATGAAGAAATAAAATTGATTGTTATTTGCTCTATTTCTTCCGTTTGAAAGGGCTTTCGCAAACATAAAACATTTTCATTAATTTGCCTAGAGACCTCCTTTAAATCAATATGTGAAAAGGCTGTCACAATCACAATATACACACAAGGATCTAAGGCTCTAATTTTAAGTGCTGTTTCTAATCCATTAATACCTGGTGGCATTCTCATATCAATAAAGGCAATCGAAATACTTTCTTGTTTCGACTTTAACTGCCTAACAATGTCTACAGCCTCTTCTCCTTGAGTCGCCTCATATAAATGAATATCTTCCAAGGTACTGCCTAACTCGACAGCCTCCATTTTTGCTAATCTCCTGCTAAAGAATGCTTCAAAATTTAATGAATTTAATTTATTTTTTTTCTTAAATAAATTGTAATAAATCTTTATTTGCCTAGGGTCATCATCAACAATCAGTACTTTACAATTTTTCATGAAGGCTCTCTAATGGACTCTTCACATCATCCCTTTCACAGATAGCATCAAATGAAATCTCGGCCAATTTTAAACGAACGATTGACACATCATCTCCAAAGTTTCCTGCGTCAGAAAAGTCTTGTACCATCTCTACTAATTTAATAACCGAACGATTAGGCGCTGTTTCAAAAAAAGAAATGACTCTTTTTAGTCCAAACATATTTTCAGAAGCATCCATCACTTCTACCACGCCATCCGTAAAAATAATCAGTTCATCCTCTACCAAAAACACCTGTTCTTTGAGAGTAAACTCTATTTCTGAATTATCCAATACCCCTAAAGGAGGAACCATAGAGGGGATTTCAGATATTTTTGCGTTGGCTCCATCAAAATACAATATCGACTGCATGCCCGCGTTAAATGACCTTAAAATATTTGTTTTAGAGATAACCTCCACCAAAATACAAGCGAAGAAAATATGTACCGGTAAAATCTCCTTTAATTTTGTATTAATGACTGAAATAATCTCTAGGCATGGCTTGCCTTTCCGGACCATCGCATAAAAAATTTCAGCTACAGGTATTGCTCCTATCGCAGCAGGCAATCCATGACCAGTGAAGTCTCCTAACAATATAATGATCTCCCCGGTAGGAGATTCACAGGATAGCATCACATCGCCATTAAAGATAGAAACGGGTGAGATATGTTTATCTAAACCATATATTTCTTGGCTGGGTCCATGTACAAATTTTTCAAAAATTCTTTCTGCAGACTGATGCTCCAGTCGTAAATTAGCATGAAGCTTTGAAATTGTTTTCTTCGTTTCATCTAAATCATAAGCCATCTCTTTAATTCGAAACAACGATAAAATTTTTGCCAAAAATAAGCTTTCAGAATAAGGCTTCTGAATATAATCATCAGCACCTGAATCAATGGCATCTAGTATCAATCCTGCGTCCACGCCGCCTGTTACGATTAACACGGGCGTGTAAAGAGCAGATTTCGAGGATTTTATATGCTTAACTAACTGTGCGCCACTTAAGAAAGGAATTTCCAGCTCAGAGATAACTAACCCTGGTAACTGCACATCAAACAGTTCTAAAGCATCTACGCCATTGTCTGCTTGAAAAACTTGGTAGTTTAATTTTTGTAAAATAATAGAAAGATATAGACGGTTAGAATCGGAAGGATCGACTATTAAAATAGTTTTTTTCATATTCTTGTGTTAAGAAATCGTGAATAATTGATCAAATTTTGCTACTTTTAAAATGTCCATAATGGCATCATTCACATGAATAAATTCAACTTCGATATCAATAGGGGTTGTTTTTTCTCTTAGCAAGAGCAACATACCTAAAGCAGAACTATCCATATAAGTCGTATTATCTAAATCAATAACAAACTTTTTAGATAACGATAGGTAACTATTTAATGCCTGATTAAATTTATCGTAGCATCCTATATCGAAATTACCGTTGATTTTAATTGTTACCACGCCAGCAGACTCTAAAACAGAAACAGACATAAACTTCACCTTTATTTAATTTAATATTTAAAGTCGACCAATACAATAACTTTAAAAGATATTAACTCACTAGAAAGGTTGCTCGCAAGCCATTTTTTAAAAAATAAATATAAGTACGTAGCATCTTCCCCTTACCCACCCCTTCGTTGTATGATTAAAAACGCGGTATTTACCCTAAAAATTTAATCTCAATCTTAGGTTTATAAAGGCAGGTATCTACCTTATAATAGCTCCAATCAAAAATTCACAGAAGCAAATCATGCCACAAGCCAATTCAGACTCCCGTAAAATCCTTATTACCAGCGCGCTTCCTTATGCCAATGGGCCTATTCATTTAGGTCATTTAGTGGAATATATTCAGACTGATATTTGGTCGCGCTTTCAAAAAATGCGAGGGCATGAGTGCCACTATGTGTGTGCTGATGACGCACACGGCACGCCTATTATGTTGCGTGCACAAGCCGAAGGTATTACACCAGAGACTTTAATTGCACGGGTATCAGAAGAACACCAAAAAGATTTTGCTGGCTTTAACATTGGCTTTGACCATTACCACTCAACCCATTCCGAAGAAAATAAAGCCCTGTCTGCTCAAATTTATAATCGTTTAAAAGCAGCTGGTCATATTACTCGTAAAACCATCAGCCAATATTATGACCCTGAAAAGGAAATGTTTTTACCCGACCGCTTTGTAATTGGTACCTGCCCAAAATGTAAAGCCGAAGACCAGTATGGCGATAATTGTGAAGCCTGTGGCGCAACCTATAGCCCAACAGAGCTTATTAACCCTAAGTCAGCCGTATCTGGTGCAACGCCGGTTGAAAAAGATTCTGACCACCTATTTTTTGAGCTATCCCAGTTTGAAGATATGCTAAAAGAATGGACGCACCAAGGTCATTTACAACCCCAAATTACTAATAAGCTAAACGAATGGTTTGAAGCAGGCTTACGTGGCTGGGATATTTCTCGTGATGCCCCTTATTTTGGGTTTGAAATACCCGGTGAAACTAATAAATACTTCTACGTTTGGCTAGATGCTCCCGTTGGTTACATGGCCAGCTTTCAAGCATTGTGTGAAAAGAAAAATCTAAGCTTTGATGAGTTCTGGGCTAAAGATTCAATCACAGAGCTATATCACTTTATTGGTAAAGATATTATCAACTTTCACGCCCTATTCTGGCCTGCGATGCTTTCTGGTGCCGACTATCGCACTCCAGATGCTATTTTTGCTCATGGTTTCTTAACCGTTGATGGCAAGAAAATGTCTAAATCTCGTGGCACTTTTATCATGGCTAAAAGTTACCTAACGCACCTAAATCCTGAATATTTACGCTACTACTTTGCCACTAAGCTAAACAGTGGTATTGATGACCTAGACTTAAACCTAGAAGACTTTGTACAAAGAGTAAATTCTGATTTAGTGGGCAAGGTCATCAATATCGCTAGCCGATGTGCCGGGTTTGTTGTTAAAAAATTCGATGGTAAATTGGCTGATAGCTGGTCTGATAAAGCACAAGCACTTTATAGTGAAGTCGTTACTGAAGCCGATAACATTGCCAGTCTTTATGAAAAACGTGAATTTGGTCACGCTATGCGCGACATTATGGCATTAGCTGACAAGGCCAATGAATACATTGATGAAACCGCCCCTTGGGTATTGGCCAAAGCAGAAGGTAAAGAGGCTGAACTACACGAGTCCGTTAGCATGGGTATTAACCTATTTAGAGTGCTTATTTCACTGTTATCACCCGTATTACCAACCACCTCTGAAAAGGCATTAAGTTTCTTACAGTTAGATGCTTACCGTTGGGATGACATCCAAACTCCATTAATGGGACATACTATTGCTAAATTCAAGCCACTAATGACGAGAGTTGAAATGGAAGCCGTTGAAAAAATGGTGGAATCTTCAAAGGCAGATGCCAAATCTGCCATGCCTTCTACACCAGATGGCAAAAAAGGGGATAAAAAATCGACCACTAAATCAAAGGCTTCAAATGTTTCTACTGAACTTGAACCTATTGCAGATGAAATCAGCTTTGAAGACTTCGCCAAAATTGATTTCCGTATCGCCAAAATCGTCAAGGCTGAAGCCGTCCCTGAAGCTAATAAGCTTCTCAAACTAACGCTTGATATTGGTGAGCATGAAAAGCAAGTATTTGCTGGCATCAAATCCGCTTACCAGCCTGATGAATTAGAAGGTAAGTTAACAGTTATGGTCGCCAACCTAGCTCCTCGAAAAATGCGTTTCGGTCTTTCGGAAGGCATGGTATTAGCAGCAGGCCCAGGTGGAGAAGATCTATTTTTACTGAACCCAGATGATGGTGCCAAGCCAGGCATGCGGGTTAAATAACCTTAATGCAAGGACGGTAAAACCATGAATGAATATATTCTTATCTTAATCAGCACCATATTGGTTAACAATTTCGTATTGGTTAAATTCTTAGGTTTATGTCCGTTCATGGGCGTGTCTAAAAAAACCGATGCAGCCATCGGCATGGGCATGGCAACTACGTTTGTAATGACCCTTTCTGCCGTATTAAGTTATTTAATGAATACCTATTTACTGGTACCTTTTGGCCTAGAATTTTTACAAACCATTGGCTTTATTCTAGCCATTGCGGCGGTGGTCGGCTTTACAGAAATGGCTATCCATAAAACCAGCCCTGTTCTATATCAAGTACTCGGCATCTATATCCCACTTATCACCACCAACTGCGCGGTTTTAGGACTGGCATTATTAAACGTATCTGAACAGCATAACTTCTTAGAATCTGCTGTTTATGGTTTTGGTGCCGCTGTTGGTTTTTCATTGGTGTTGGTATTATTTTCCTCTATTCGAGAACGTTTAGAATATGCCGACATTCCCAAGCCCTTCCAAGGCGCGCCCATCGCTTTAATTACTGCGGGCTTAATGTCTATCGCCTTCATGGGCTTTGGCGGATTGGTTAAATAATGCTCGATGCCATTTTAATTTTTTTAGGACTAGCACTCTTATTTGGCCTATTACTTGGCTATGCAGCCATCCGTTTTAAAGTTGAAGGCAACCCTTTAACCGACATCATCAATAAAGAGTTACCCCAAACACAATGTGGACAATGTGGTTTCCCTGGCTGTAAACCTTATGCCGAAGCTTTAGCAAATGGAGAGTCTGAAGTTAACTTATGTGTTCCAGGTGGACATGAAGTAATGATTAAAATTTCAGAAATTACACATCGTGAACCGGTAGAAATGGCTGACAGCACCCCTGCACCAACTGAACGAATTGTTGCCATTATTGATGAAGATGTGTGTATCGGCTGTGTTCATTGTATTAAAGCCTGCCCCGTTGATGCGATTGTGGGTGCCACCAAATTAATGCATACCGTGATTACAGACGAATGTACAGGTTGTGATTTGTGCGCACCTGTTTGTCCTGTTGACTGTATAGACATGATTCCCATTGCACAAACATTGCAAACATGGGGCTGGAAAGAGCCGATTACACAAGTCGAACAAACCTCTGCTACTAGCCAAGACAATAGCTCAAGTTCGGATAAGCCATCATGAAAACTCAACTGATCAAATGGCTCACCAAAATATACCCTATCGCTAAAAGAGCTTTAAAAAAGTTTCATGGTGGTGTTTTTCCTAGTTATTACAAAGAACTCAGTAGCCGCCATACCACGCTACAAACCAGCTTACCTAAAGAACTCATTCTGCCACTCAACCAACATATTGGTGCTGAAGATCTACCTTTGGTGGCTATGGGTGATAAGGTTAAAAAGTATCAACTGATTGCCGCTGCAGATCTTAAAAACTTACACGCACCTATTCATGCCCCCGCTTCGGGAACCATTACCGCTATTGAATACCGCCAACTACCCCATACTTCTGGGCTAACCGGCCTGTGTATTGTCATCACCACAGATGAACAGCAAGTTGAGCAAACCAATCCTTTAAATTTTCCAGCAAAAAAAGGTGATGCCTGCCAACCAAACACCCCACAAGCCCTTAAAGATATTGTTTATCAAGCGGGTATTGTTGGAATGGGTGGCGCAGGTTTTCCAACCTTCGCTAAAATTCCAAACGTAAAAGGAAAAATTCAAACCCTTATCATCAATGGTGCCGAATGCGAGCCCTTCATCACTTGTGATGATGTGCTAATGCAACAACATGCTAGTGAAGTGCTATCGGGTGCTCAAATTATCGCCAAGGCACTTGCCTGCCCTTCCATTATTGCAGGTATTGAAGACAACAAACCGCTTGCGATTAAAGCCATGAAACAAGCCGCCCATAAATTTGAAAACATTCAAATTCAACCATTGTTAACCATTTACCCGATGGGGGGTGAAAAGCAGCTGATTAAAGAACTATTAAATACCGAAATACCTGCGGGAACACATGCCATCGATTCAGGCATATTAATGATGAACGTATCGACCTTAAGAGCCATACATCAAGCCATTAATTTAGGGCGCCCCCTTATTTCTCGACTCATTACTGTATCAGGGTTAGGGCTTGACAAGCCTTTTAATTCAGAAGTCTTACTAGGTACACCTTTTGAACAATTAGTGGAGCAAGCCCAGCCTAAGTCTGCCTTAAACTATCCTCTTATTCAAGGTGGCCCTATGATGGGATTTGAAGTACCCAATAACCAGGTACCTGTCATTAAAACCACCAACTGTATTTTGGCCAATCCACCACAAACTACAGAAACAACCATGCCTTGTATTCGCTGTGGTGAGTGCATGGATGCCTGCCCTATTAACTTACTACCCCAGCAACTCTATTGGTATAGCAGAAGCCATGAATTTGAAAAGGTAGAAAAACTCAACTTATTTGACTGTATTGAATGTGGTTGCTGTAGTTTTGTCTGTCCTAGCCATATTCCCTTGGTTCAATATTATCGTTTTGCCAAATCCGAAATTAAGACTGCCAAAATAGAACAACAAAAAGCGAACTTAGCACAGAAACGTCATGAAAATAAACTGGCTAGAGAAGCTCGTTTAAAAGCCGAAAAAGATGCCCGTATTAAAGCTAAAAAAGAAGCTATTAAACAAAAGGCCTTACTAAAAGCAGCTAACACTGATGAAGATGCTAGTGCGCCAACCAAAATAAAGAAAAGCCCTGCTGTCGCGGCAGCAGAAAAAGCTGCCGCTATGCGTAAGAAAAAACTAACCCAAACATCTCAATACCCTATTGATACCCAAACACAAACACAAACAGAAGAAATGTCTAAAAAACCAGCCTTATCAGCTAGGGAAAAAGCTATTGCAGCCGCTAAAAAACGTTCTACACAAACTAAAAGCAATGTAGAAAACAGTGCTGAAAAAAGAAAACGTAAAGCACAAACAGCAAGTAATAGCCCTTCTGTGATAGAAACTGCCGAACAGAAAGCTATCAGACGTGCTGCAGAACTGGCTAAAAACATGAAAAAGAAAGCCTTAGCAGAGAAGAATAGAGTTGAGAAACAAACCAATAACGCACCCGAAGACCATCAACTTACAACAAGTCAAAATACAGGCACAGGTACCCAAGATAAGTCCGTCATTGAAAAGCCTATCGCCAATAAAAGAGCGGTAGCTATGCAGGCTGCCAAAGAAAGAGCAGCGGCGATGAAAGCTAAAAAATTAGCAGAAGCCCTGCAAACTAAAAATGAGAAAATAGAATGAGTCAACGACTAACCACGTCCCCATTTTTACACAATAACAGCAGTGTACAAAAGCTAATGTTACAAATTCAGCTGGCAGCCTTACCTGCGCTATTAACCCATATTTATTTTTTTGGACTGGGCATCACCATTCAATGGACCTTAGCTGTTTTAACTTTATTAGTGGTTGAAACCACTATGCTAAAATTAAGAAATCGCCCGGTTATGCCTTACTTATCTGACCTTAGTGGCTTAATTACCGTGACAGGCATTGTATTCTGTATCCCTCCAGAATCTCCTTGGTGGCTAGTTGTTTCAGCTGTCACCTTTGCCCTAATATTTGGCAAACATCTTTATGGTGGTTTGGGCTATAACCCATTTAACCCTGCCATGTTGGGCTATGCTTTTGTGCTAATTTCATTCCCAGCAGAAATTAGTCATTGGACATTACCTTCTACTCTTTCAGGGCATACCTTGTCTTTTATAGATTCATTTCATCTAATTTTTTATGGCCATATCCCAAGCCTAAGCTTAGATCAAATAACGGGTGCAACCCCATTAGATGCCATTAAAACAGGGCTTACCATGGGGAAAAGTGTTACCGATAGCTTACAGTCCCATCTATTCTATTTAGATGCCCTACCTTATGGTTGGACAGAACTTAATATTGCATTTCTAGTAGGCGGCTTATATTTGCTAAGTCGAAACTATATTCGCTGGCAATATCCAGTGGGGTTTTTACTAGCCTTAGGTGGCATGTCAGCTATCTTCCATGCTATCGACCCAAATACCTATGCGTCTGCTTCTGTGAACCTATTTTCAGGGGGGGTTATGTTAGCTGCCTTTTTCATTATTACCGACCCTGTCACCTCTAGTACCACACCCAAAGGACGTTTTATCTTTGCCTTTGGTATTGGTGTTTTAGTTTTTATTATTCGTAACTGGGGAGCCTTCCCAGATGGTATTGCCTTTGCCATTTTATTAATGAATCTATGTGTTCCCTTAATTGATCAATATACAAAACCTCGTGTCATGGGTTATAAATAATGAATAAACCTATTTCTCAAAAAACTTTAGTTCAAACAATGCTGACTTCTGCTGGTTGGTTAGCTTTATTTGTCATGTTTGGCATTGGATTATTATTAATCACCAAATCCCTCACACATGATGCTATTGAACAAGCACACAAAATAGAAATTAAAAAAGCATTCGATGCTGTCTTGCCGGATATTAAATATAACAACCATCCCTTTCAAGATGTCAAAACAATCGTCAATCAAAAGGTATTTCAAACCCAAAAGCCAATTATATTTTACCGAGTTAGGCTAAATAATAAACCTGTTGCACTAATAGTCAAAACCATTGCTCCTGATGGTTACAATGGAAATATAGAGATTATGATGGCCGTCACTACCGATGGACGTCTGACAGGGGTACGCATTATTTCACATAAAGAAACACCAGGGCTCGGAGATAAAATAGACCTCAAAAAATCTCCTTGGGTACTACAATTTAACGGCATGAGCTTAAATGATAACAATCATAAGGCTTGGCATGTTCGCAAGGACGGCGGTCAATTTGACCAATTTACAGGTGCCACCATTACCCCGAGAGCAGTAGTAAAAGCCGTTAAAAAAACCTTGCAGTACATTAATGAACAAGGAAGTGCACTGTATGACTAATTCTATCTCTGCTCGCTTACAAGACTACCGAGATATTGCACAAAAAGGGCTATGGAATAACAACCAAGCTTTGGTTGCGCTACTGGGTTTATGTCCATTATTAGCCGTGACTAATAATACCGTCAATGGGCTTAGCTTAGGCTTGGCGACCATGGTCGTTATCATCATATCCAACCTACTGGTTTCTTTGATTCGAGACTATGTTTCTGATGAAATTCGAATTCCTGTCTTTATCGCTATTATCGCCTCAGCCGTGACCATTATTGACCTACTCATGAATGCTTACCTACACACTTTACATGGCATTCTAGGTATATTCATTCCCCTTATTGTCACCAACTGTGCCATCTTAGGACGAGCTGAAGCCTACGCATCTAAAAACTCGGTTGATAAAGCTGTTATTGATGGCTTCTTCATGGGTCTAGGCTTTGCCGTGGTACTGGTACTATTAGGTGCAGTACGTGAAATTATTGGTAACGGAACCCTGTTTGATCAAATGGATTTATTATTTGGAGATATCGCCAGCAACGTAACGCTATACATGCCAGATAGCTACCACCCTGTCTTGCTCGCTATACTGCCACCTGGAGCCTTTATTGGGCTAGGTTTATTTATCGCTTTCAAAAATATGTTAGACCTAAACAAGCAAGCTAAAAATCAAAAAGACCTAGGTATTTCTATTGTCGTCAACTCACCTATTAAGCCTTCAAGCACCCTATGAACAAGCAAAAAAGGCTCGAAATATTTGAACGACTCTCTGCGGCCATTCCTAACCCAGAAACAGAGCTTAATTTTAGTACCCCTTTCGAGCTATTAATCGCCGTTATTCTATCTGCTCAATCGACCGACAAAGGGGTGAATAAAGCGACCGATAAACTTTTCCCCGTTGCCAATACACCAGAAGCTATCTACGCTTTAGGAGAAGACGGCTTAAAAGAATATATTAAAACCATTGGTCTATTTAACACCAAAGCCGCCAATGTTATTAAAACCTGCAAAATGCTCTTTACCCTGCATAATTCAGTTATTCCAGACAACCGAAAAGACTTAGAAGCCTTACCAGGTGTTGGGCGAAAAACAGCTAATGTCGTTTTAAACACCGCCTTTGGTCAACCCACTATGGCAGTCGATACCCATATATTCAGGGTCTCTAACCGAACTAAGTTGGCGCCCGGCAAGAACGTATTAGAAGTCGAACTAAAGCTGCTTAAAAATATTCCCAAGCAATACATTATTCCTGCCCACCACCTACTCATTTTGCATGGCCGTTATACTTGCATGGCCAGAAAACCTAAGTGTGGCGCCTGTACTATTTACGACCTATGCGAATACAAAGAAAAGACAGCTTAAACCAGCTACCCACCCCTGGCGATTTTTAAGGTTCAAACTAGCCCTTACGCTTTGAATTTAAATTACAATTTAGATAAAATCACCTCATCAGATAAATTAAAATATATTTCAA